>NZ_JBJGEB010000012.1:0-54056 GCF_045062685.1 Neisseria oralis | reverse complement strand
GGGGGGGGGAGGGCGGTTTGACGAACCGGATTCTTATTCCTGTCGATGGGTGTCGGTGCATGATTGTTTGTTGCGGCAAAGCTGCCTCCCCGTTTTCCGCAACGGATGGCGGGGAGGCAAAATGCGGCGGCGGATAGGCCTGAGGCCGTCTGAAAACCGCTTTAATCCGCCTTCGGCCTGATATACGCCTTTTCCGAACCGCTGCCGAATTTCAATTCGGGCAGGCATTTTTGTTGCAGACCAAGTTTGGCTAATACCTCTTCGCTACGAGAGGTAGTACGGAAACGGTAACGGGTTTGTTTTCTGCCGTTTTTGGTTTCCTCAGTCATTGTTTCAAAGCCGTCCACTTCGTACGCGCTGACAACAGCGTTTTGCAGCCCGGTATGAACACCGATAACGTATTTCACTTTTGAAGCGACGTCTTTACCGATAACCCAGTTGCCCAACGTACGCGATTTGAGGTTTGCATCGTCTTGGTTGTTGAAACGGTAGTCTAATTCTTCGTCAGTGTCTAAATCGAAAGCATTGTGGATTTTGATGACGAGAATCAGCTCGTTGGAGTTGATCTCATCAAGTGGGAGAGGGGAGAATCCAAAGCGGCGATCCAGTTTTTCTACGCTAATACCACCCGGACCATGTCCAGCAATTTTATTTTTGAGTTTTTTACCCAAGACAGATTTAACAAAATGAATTAAGGTAGATTCGGCGGCTAGCGCTTCGACTTCAGTCAGATGATAACTGATGATATAGCGACCGAGTTTCTTGCATTTGGAAATGGCTTTGAGTTTCCGATCGACAATCTCGCCGGAGACTGGGTCTTGTGAACGACTAGCAACCCATTCATGCTCGAAGATACGATTACCGCAGCCTTTGCCGATGTAGAGGATTTTGTCTTTTTTTAGGTCGGTCAGACAATAGACGTAAAATCGACGCTCGCCGTTATTTAATACGGAAAGGGTTGAATCTGAAAATTTTTTTATTTTTGCAGCCATTTCAAGTATCTCCTGTGTCGGTTACAGCAAGTCGGATTTTTCAGACGACCTGTCTGACGGAAAGCCGGCAGGCCGTCTGAAACCATTGGTTTCACTCCTTGTTTACCACGCTGCCGAAGGCTTGGATAATCGGCTCCAGCAGCGCGTGTTTGGTTTTCAGCGCGGCTTTGTTGACCACCAGCCGGCTGGAAATATCGGCGATGTGTTCGACCGCTTCGAGGCCGTTGGCTTTGAGCGTGTTGCCGGTGGACACCAAATCGACGATGGCGTCGCTCAGGCCGACCAGCGGCGCGAGTTCCATCGAGCCGTACAGCTTGATGATGTCCACATGCACGCCTTTGGCGGCGAAATGCCCGGCGGCGATGTCGGGGTATTTTGTCGCGATGCGCAGGCGGCTGCCGGGTTGCGAGGCGGCGGCGTAATTGAAACCTTTGCGGACGGCGACCATCATGCGGCATTTGGCAATCTGCAAATCCAGCGGCTGATAAAGCCCGCTGCCGCCGTGTTCGATTAAGACGTCTTTGCCCGCAATGCCGAAGTCTGCCGCGCCGTATTGGACGTAAGTCGGCACGTCGGTGGCGCGGACGATGACGAGGCGGATGTTGTCCCGATTGGTGCCGATAATCAGTTTGCGCGATTTTTCAGGCTCCTCGGCGGGAACGATGCCCGCGGCGGCCAAGAGCGGCAGGGTTTCTTCAAATATGCGCCCTTTGGACAGGGCGATGGTCAATGCGTTTTCGGTCATGTTCTATCGCTTCGGGACAAATGTCGGAAAAAGAGGGCGGTTGTCAAACAGGCCGTCTGAAACAACGAAGAAGGTTCGTTTTCAGACGGCCTGTTCAAAGTCAGAGCAGCGTTTTGATGTCGGCGGCAATCGCGGCCGGTTCGCTGCCGTAGGGTTCGAATACGGCGACATCGCCGTTTTTATCGACCAGATACGCCCCCGCCGTGTGGTCGACCAGATAAGTATTGCTGTCCGCACCCTGATTCACTTTGGCCGACACCACGCGGTACTGCTGTTTGATGACGGGCAGGCTTTGGTCGCCGGTGGCGGTCAGTCCGATAAAGTCGGGATTGAACTGCTTGGCGTATTTGCCGATGACTTCGGGCGTGTCGCGTTCGGGGTCGACGCTGACGAAGGCCACTTTCACGTCTTTGGCTTGGTCGCCGAGCTGCTTCAACACGTCGTTTTGGGTCAGAAGCTCGGTCGGGCAGACGTCGGGGCAGTTGGTATAGCCGAACGACAGCACCACCACCTTACCTTTCAAATCACTCAGGTTAAACGGTTTGCCGTCGCCGTCGGTCAGCGTGAAATCGCCGCCGATGTCTTCTTTGCGCAAATCCGTACCGTGGAGCTTGCCGTTGGCGGCGGGCGCCGCAGGAGCGGAAGCAGAGGGGGCGGACGATGCCGACGTACCGGATGCGGCGGGCGCGGCGGCATCCTGTTTCGGTTGGCAGGCCGCCAGAGCGGTTACGGCGAAGACGCCTGCAAGTAAATTTCGGACTGTGATCTGCATGGGTTTCTCCTGATAATGTTCAAAGGGGAAATACTACTGAATAATTAGTCGGTAAGACAGTGTACCGCTTTTATGGAATCGATGCAGTGATTATGCTGTTTTTTCTGAAAAAGATACAGCGTTCCACGACATGCGGGAAAAATACCTGTTTACCGGTCGGCTGGGAGGTGGAAAAAAATTTTTTAAAACACGCGGATACAATAAAATTCTAAAAAATGGCGCAAAGCTCTTTACAACGCTGCGGATATGGCTATAATAGCGTCTTCTTCACCTGCCCAGGTGGCGAAATTGGTAGACGCAGGGGACTCAAAATCCCCCGCCGCAAGGTGTGTCGGTTCGAGTCCGACCCTGGGCACCAAATTCTAAAAAACGGCTGCTTTTTTGGCAGCCGTTTTTTATTGCCTTTCGCAACCACCCACCGTTCCGACAATGGGGAACATTCGAAAGCAGGGGCGGTCTGTGTTTATCATCGGCGGCCGGCTGTTGGACATGCCGTCTGAAAACGGAAGATTGGTTAAAGGATTCGGCTGAATGCAGGAAAGAAAATTGTTCGGAAAATTCAGACATGCGGCGAAACTGTCGCTGGCCGCGGCGGCTGCGGCCGTCATGTTGGCCGGTGCCGGATGCGACCCTGCCGTCGTCAAACCCGAAAAACCGTCGAATCGGGCCGAAGGTGGGAAAGACGGGGCGGGCAGGGGGCGGATTCCTGCCGTTGCGGGTAAAGACAACGGTTTGATGCTCGATATTGCCCGCCATTTCTATTCCGTACAGGTGATTAAGAAATTTATTGATTCCGTCGCGGATTCAGGCGGCCGTTTCGTTCACCTGCATTTGTCGGACGATGAAAACTATGCTTTGGAAAGCGCAATATTGGGACAGACGGCGCAAAATGCGTTGATTTCAGACGGCATTTACACAAATCCTCACACGGGCAAACCGTTTTTAAGCGACGCACAGCTTGGCGAAATCGTCCGTTATGCGCATTCCCGCAATGTGGAGCTGATTCCGGAAGTGGACAGCCCCGCGCATATGGCGGCGGTGTTCAGGCTGCTGGAACAATACCGCGGCAAGGCGTATGCGCGTTCGTTGAAATCGAACGGCGCAGATGCCGAAATCGATATGGACAAACCGGAAAGCATCGCCTTTGTCGAGTCGCTGATTGGGGAAGTTTCCGGAAAATTCAAATACGGCAAACGCTTCCATATCGGCGGTGACGAATTCGGTTACAGCAGGGACAGTAATTCTGAATTTGTCCGCTATGCCAACCGTTTGGCCGGTTTCGTCCAGTCCAAAGGATTGCGCGCTCAGATGTGGAACGACGGTATCATCAAGCCGACGATGAAAAAATTGAACCACAATATCCAGATTACGTACTGGAGCTACGATGGGGATACGGAAAATCCGACGGCGAAAAAATACCGTAGAAAGCTGCGGGCAAGTATGCCCGAACTGATAAACGAAGGTTTCAGCGTATTGAATTACAATTCTTATTACCTGTATTTTATACCCAAGGAAGACCTGCCGCGTTCCGGAGACGGAAGGTTTGCCGCCGAAGATGTGCGGAAAAACTGGCATCTCGGCGTATGGGACGGTGATAACCATCAAAACGCCATCCGCAATCCGGATAAGGTGCAAGGTGCGGCGGTGGCAATTTGGGGCGAAGACGCACCTGCTTTGAGCGGGGAGGCGATTTTCGAGCACACGCAGGATTTGCTGCGGGCCGTGATGACCAAAGCGAATAAGGCTTCGGCTGAAAAGCAGTAAACAAGCCGAACGGTTCGGTGAGGCCGTCTGAAAACCGTGTCCGGACGATACGGTTTTCAGACGGCCTTGTTGTTACTGCCGCTTTATTTGGCATAGGACATGTGCCTTCACATGCAAAATGAAACAGTAACCGTTGCGCGGAATGTTGACAATCGTAAGCGGGGCTTGAAATCCGTATTTAAAATTATCCTATAAAAATCAATGCATAAAATTCATATTTTAAAAATATTGTTAAAGGATGAAAGTTTTTGCCTTGATTGGGAAGGCCGTTTGCGTTATCGTTGAGACTCCTTTTTCGATAAACTCTGAGTGTTCACTCCAATTGTCCGGGCTTCCGATTGTCACCGTGTTCCCGCAATGCGCGTACCCTAAACCGCTGCTTGCCGGACTTGCATTACAGGTGCTGTGGTGAGGCGGCTGCCCCTCTTGGTTTGATACCGTACAAAAGAGGTTGATATGCAATTATCCGGCGCACAAATCATCGTGCAAAGTCTCAAAGCCGAGGGCGTTGAATACGTTTTCGGTTACCCGGGCGGCGCGGTTCTCGAAATCTACGACGCAATTTTCCAACTCAATAAATTCAAGCACATCCTGGTACGTCACGAGCAAGCGGCCGTACATGCGGCGGATGCCTATGCTCGCGTCAGCGGCAAGGTCGGCGTGGCGCTGGTAACGTCCGGTCCGGGTGCGACCAATGCGCTGACCGGTATCGCCACAGCGTATTCGGATTCCATCCCGCTGGTTGTGATTACCGGACAGGTCGGCACGCCGTCCATCGGTACGGATGCGTTTCAGGAAGTGGATACCGTGGGCATTTCCCGCCCGTGCGTAAAACACAATTTCCTCGTAACCGACATCAACGAGCTGGCGGTTACCTTGAAAAAAGCCTTCCAGATTGCCGCCAGCGGACGTCCGGGACCGGTGGTCATCGATGTTCCGAAAGACGTTACGCAGGCGATGGCGAAATTCAGCTATCCGCAGGAAGACATCTTTATCCGTTCCTATCAGCCGGTTGTCAACGGCCATACGGGGCAAATTAAGAAAGCGGTGCAGATGTTTGCTTCGGCCAAGCGGCCGGTGGTGTATTTCGGCGGCGGTATCGTTTTGGGCAATGCAGCACAGGAATTGACCGACTTCGTCCGTATGACCGGCGCGCCCTGCGTGGGTACGCTGATGGGGTTGGGTGCCTATCCTTCCAGCGATCGCCAGTTCTTGGGTATGTTGGGGATGCACGGTACTTATGAAGCCAACCTTGCGATGCAGAATGCGGACGTGGTGCTGGCGGTCGGTGCGCGTTTTGACGACCGTGTGGTTTCCGTTCCGTCCAAATTTTTGGAAAAAACCAAAAAAATCATCCATGTCGATGTTGACCCTTCCAGCATTGCCAAGCGTGTGAAAGTGGATATCCCGATTGTCGGCAACGTGAAAAACGTGTTGGCCGAAATGAACGGCCTGCTGAGCAAACGGGAATCCGCCGCCAACCGCGACGGTTTGGACAAATGGTGGAAAAACATTGAAAAATGGCGCGCGCGCGACTGCCTGTGGTTTGACAACGACAGCGAAATCATCAAACCGCAATATGTGGTGCAGAAACTGGCGGAAATCACCGGCAATTCGGCCATCATCACGTCAGATGTGGGTCAGCACCAGATGTTTGCCGCCCAGTATTATCCGTTCCAACGTCCGCGGCAATGGCTCAATTCGGGCGGCCTAGGTACGATGGGTGTCGGCCTGCCTTACGCGATGGGCGCCAAACTTGCTGCACCGGAGCAAGATGTGTTCTGCATCACGGGTGAAGGTTCGATTCAGATGAATATCCAAGAATTATCGACCTGTTTTCAATATCATATTCCAATAAACATTGTAACGTTGAACAACGGTTATCTCGGTATGGTGCGCCAGTGGCAGGAACTGTATTACGGCAACCGCGAATCCGAGACCTATTTCGACTCTCTGCCCGATTTTGTGAAGCTGGCGGAAGCCTATGGCCATATCGGCATCCGTGTGGACAAAAAATCCGATGTGGAAGGCGCGTTGCTCGAAGCCTTGAATCAGAAGGATCGGTTGGTTTTCCTTGATTTCCTGACCGATAAAAAACAGAACGTGCTGCCTATGGTGGGCAACGGCAAAGGTTTGGACGAAATGGTATTGCCGCCGCATATGCGCGAAACCGAGGCCGACAGCGACGTTAACGATGTTAACGACCGCGATTACGATACAAGGAGCGTGCCATGAGACACATCTTATCTATCCTGATGGAAAACGAATCGGGCGCGATGAGCCGCGTGGTCGGATTGTTTTCGGCACGCGATTACAATATCGATTCGCTGGCCGTAGCCGCCACCGAAGATAAAACCTTGTCGCGCATGACCATCGTTACCCACGGCGACGAAACCGTCATCGAGCAGATTACCAAGCAGCTCAACAAACTGGTGGAAGTCGTCAAAGTCGTCGATTTGAATGAAAGCCGTTTCGTCGAGCGCGAGCTGATGCTGGTAAAACTGCGGGCGGCAGGCAAAGACCGCGACGAATTTCTGCGTCTGACCGAAATCTACCGCGGCAGCGTGGTGGACGTTACCGACCGCAGCTACACCATCGAAATCACAGGCTCGAGCGAAAAGCTGGATTCGTTTCTGGAAACGGTGGGCCGCGCCCAAATTCTGGAAACTGTGCGTACAGGTGCGGCCGGTATCGGTCGCGGCGAGCGCATTTTGAAAATTTAAACAAACCTTTCAGACGGCCTTCAAGCATGTCGAGGCCGTCTGAAAAAATGGGAAATCATTAAAAGTTAAGTAAGGAGAGTTTTATGTCCGGCATAAAAATTGTCGCACTGGTTACCGTCAAACCCGAATACACAGAAACACTGGCAGCCCAGTTTAAAGAGCTGGTGAAAGCCAGCCGTGCGGAAGCCGGCAACATCAGCTACGATTTGCATCAGGAAATCGGCAATCCCAACCGCTTCGTATTCGTGGAAAACTGGAAGTCGCAGGCCGCGATTGACGAACACAACGCCAGCGAACATTTCCAAGGCTTCGTCAAAGCCATCGACGGCAAAACCGACAATCTGGAAATCGTATTGATGAACGAACTCTCCGTTTAATTGACTTCAAACCTATTCTTCACTAAAGGAAAAACAATGCAAGTTTATTACGATAAAGACGCCGACCTGTCCCTGATTAAAGGTAAAACCGTCGCCATCATCGGCTACGGTTCGCAAGGCCACGCCCACGCTGCCAACCTGAAAGATTCGGGTGTGAAGGTGGTAGTCGGCCTGCGCCAAGGCGGTTCTTGGAAAAAAGCCGAAGCGGCCGGTTTCGAAGTATTGTCCGTGGCCGATGCCACCAAAAAAGCAGACGTGGTGATGATTCTGTTGCCCGATGAAAACCAGCCTGTTGTGTACAAAAACGAAATCGAGCCTAACCTGAAACAAGGCGCGGTACTGGCTTTCGCCCACGGCTTCAACGTCCACTACAACCAAATCGTGCCGCGTGCCGATTTGGACGTGATTATGGTTGCTCCCAAAGGCCCCGGCCACACCGTGCGCAGCGAATTCCTGAAAGGCGGCGGCGTACCTTCCCTGATCGCCGTTTACCAAGATAAAAGCGGCAAAGCCCGCGACATCGCACTGTCTTACGCCGCAGCCAACGGCGGTACCAAAGGCGGCGTGATTGAAACCAACTTCCGCGAAGAAACCGAAACCGACCTCTTCGGCGAACAAGCCGTATTGTGCGGCGGTGTGGTCGAACTGATCAAAACCGGCTTCGAAACCCTGACCGAAGCAGGCTATGCGCCCGAAATGGCCTACTTCGAATGCCTGCATGAAATGAAGTTAATCGTTGACCTGATTTACGAAGGCGGCATCGCCAACATGAACTACTCCATTTCCAACAACGCGGAATACGGCGAATACGTTACCGGCGTGGAAGTCATCAACGACAAATCGCGCGAAGCTATGCGCAACGCCTTGAAACGCATTCAAACCGGCGAATACGCCAAAATGTTCATCCAAGAAGGTGCCGTCAACTACGCCAGCATGACCGCCCGCCGCCGCCTGACTGCCGACCACCAAATCGAAAAAGTCGGCGCGCAACTGCGCTCCATGATGCCTTGGATTGCCAAAAACAAACTGGTTGATTTGGATAAAAACTGATTTTGGATTAAATCTGCTTGAAAACCTGTCCGAATATTCGGACAGGTTTTTTTGTTTGCAGCAAGACGACACGGATAAAGTGTCAGGCCGTCTGAAAAGTAAATCGGGGGATTTTCAGACGGCCTGATAACGTTTGTTTTGGCATAACGTTTTGCTCAATAACGAAAAGAATACAGAATAATTTAAACAAATAATGAAACTTTTCCGATTAATAGCGTTGAACTTAGATTCATGTAATCATTAAGTATTATTGCAAAATTCGGAATAGGCCTTAAGCTTTATCAGATTGATTTATATCAAATTATGGAGAATAGATGATTCATATAATAAGATTGTCAAGAGTATCGATTTATCGGGAACGATTATGTCCTGTTGGAAGATGGGCGGCATTAAGGGCCGTTTGCAGCATGTCGTAAGCACGTTGCTGGCGGTGTTGGGGCTGTTGGTATGTTGCGTACCCGCCTACGCAGAGCGACTGCCTGAATTTTTGAACAAGGTACAGCCGTCGGAGATTTTCCCGTCGGCCGACCGTTACGGCAAGCCGGAAGGTAAGCCTATGGTTGCGCGTGTCTATAAAGGAGACGAGCAACTGGGCGTGGTATTCATTACGACGGACGTAGTCAATACCCGCGGCTATTCCAGCAAACCGATTGATACGATGATCGCGCTGTCGAACGACGGTACGATTGCAGGCGCCAAACTGGTGGCGCATAACGAGCCGATTATGTTAATCGGCATCCCGCAATCGCGTGTCGACAAGTTTATTTCCAACTATGTCGGCCTGAATTTCCTGAAAACACCGCCGAAACCCGGTGTCGCGCCTGCCGACATTATCAGCGGCGCGACCGTAACGTTGATGGTGATTAACGACAGTATGCAACGGTCGATTAAAGCCATTGCACATCAGTATAAATTAGGTACGGCTGATGCCGCCGTATCCGCGGCTCCGGCAGAAGCATCGGGTGTCCAGCAGGCGGCTGCTTCGCAAGCGCAAGTACAGACCCGCCCGCGCCGCGCGGTTAATATGGACAAGCAGGACATTCAGTCATGGCAGGCATTGCTTGATCAGAAAGCCATTGCCAAACTGCATATGACCGTAGACGATGTCAATAAACTGTTTGCTCAGAACGGTAAACAGGGTTCGGCCGAACATGCGGAGCCCGGTCCGGGCGACGACATTTTCATCGACATGTATGTGGCGCTGGTCAGCCAACCTTCCATCGGTAAAAGCCTGTTGGGAGAAGACGGCTGGCAGAACCTGCAAAGCCGTCTGCAACCCGGGCAACAGGCCATTATGGTGGCCGGCGAAGGTCGGTATTCTTGGAAAGGTTCGGGCTATGTGCGCGGCGGTATCTTCGACCGCATCGAAATCATACAGGGTGAAACCAGCTTCCGTTTTGTCGATTCGCAGCACGAACGCCTGATTGATTTGGCTGCCGAAGGCGCGCCGCATTTTAAAGAAGTATCGTGGTTTGTCATCCCTGAAGGCGTAGAGTTTGATGCTGCGGAACCTTGGCGTATCCAACTGATGATTCAGCGCGTGCTGAGTGTGAACGACAAAGCGTTCGTTACCACTGATTTGGATTACGAACTACCCAAAGGCTATTATGTTGACGATCCCAAAGCGCCTCCGGTAGAAATTGCCGCACCGGTCGAAACACCGGCGGCTCAGGCTGCTTCAGGCGTAGAACCCGGCGCGGGTATTGCTGAGGCGGCAGCCGATGACGGTGTGTCCAACCAATTATGGAAACAGATTTGGGAGGCCAAGCGCGGACAGATTGTCGTCGTGGGTATTGCATTGACGATTTTGCTCTTGGTGTTCTTATTCCAAGACGTCATTGTGCGCTACGAAAAATGGTATGACCGTTTCCGCCTGTGTTTCCTGACTTTCACATTGTTTTATATCGGTTGGTATGCCCAAGCTCAGTTATCGGTGGTAAATACACTTACCCTTTTTTCGGCGATTCTGACCGATTTCCATTGGGAGTTTTTCCTGATGGATCCGATAGTGTTCATCCTGTGGCTGTTTACTGCGGCGACCATGCTGTTATGGAACAGGGGAACGTTTTGCGGTTGGCTGTGCCCGTTCGGCGCATTGCAGGAACTGACCAACCGTATTGCCAAAAGATTCGGCGTGAAACAAATTACCGTGCCGCATCTGCTGCACACCCGCCTGTCTGCCGTCAAATACGTTATTTTCTTCGGACTGTTGGCGATTTCACTGTATGACTTGGGCGTTGCCGAGCATTTCGCCGAAGTGGAACCGTTCAAAACAGCAATTATCCTGAAGTTTGTGCGTGACTGGTGGTTTGTGTTGTTTGCCGTGATTTTGCTGGTGGCAGGGCTGTTTATCGAACGCTTCTTCTGCCGTTATCTGTGCCCGTTGGGGGCGGGAATTGCCATTCCTGCGCGGTTCCGCATTTTCGACTGGCTGCGCCGTTATAAAATGTGCGGTAATCCCTGCCAGATATGTACTCACGAATGTCCGGTACAGGCGATTGCGCCGGAAGGAGACATCCATCCGAACGAATGTATCCAGTGTCTGCACTGCCAGGTTATGTACCATCACCAGACCCGCTGCCCTCAGGTAGTGGCGACGAATAAGAAAAAACAGAAACAGGCTGCTGCCAAAGCCGATTCAAAAGAGCAGCAGGAGCCGGAAGAGCAGGTGGTTCAGTTTGTGAAACCCTCTGCCAAGAATATAGCAGTAGATAATTAAGAATTTTTATCCACAACGGTAGGCAGTCTGAAAAAAGGCCGATTACCGAATTTTATCCAAGGAGAGTTGTATGTCAGACGAAAAATTAGAACAAAATGGTTTAAGCCGCCGTTCATTTCTAGGCACGGCCGCAGCTTCCGGCGCCGGTCTTGCCGGTGCGGGCCTGCTGGGCCTTGCCGGCTGTTCTAAAAACGAGGGTGGCGACAAAGGCGCGGCTTCAGGTGCCGCATCTGCCGCCAAAACAGAATCACACGGAAAACCCGGTGAGCAGACTTCCGAAGTCGGTCCGGGCGAACTCGACCAATACTACGGTTTCCTGTCGGGCGGTCAATCGGGCGAAATGCGCTTGATCGGCGTACCTTCCATGCGCGAACTGATGCGTATCCCTGTGTTCAATATGGATAGTGCGACCGGTTGGGGACGCACCAATGAAAGCCTGAAAATCCTGAATGCGACAAATACGCCGGAAACTAATCAGTTTCTGAAGGACAGCGGTTTGCGCTGCTATCCTAACGGCGACCTGCACCACCCGCATTTGTCGTTTACCGACCAAACTTACGACGGCCGCTACGCCTATGCCAACGACAAGGCCAACAACCGTGTCTGCCGCATCCGTCTGGATTTCATGAAAACCGACAAAATCACCGAAATCCCTAATGTTTCCGGCGTACACGGCCTGCGTCCGCAACGTTATCCGAAAACCGGCTATGTCTTTGCCAACGGCGAACACATCGTGCCGGTAAGCGGTGTCGGTACTTGGAACGACCCGAAAACTTGGAATGCCGTTTATA
Organism: Neisseria oralis; assembly: GCF_045062685.1. NCBI lineage: Bacteria > Pseudomonadati > Pseudomonadota > Betaproteobacteria > Neisseriales > Neisseriaceae > Neisseria > Neisseria oralis. The sequence goes on along the minus strand of NZ_JBJGEB010000012.1, from coordinate 42,123 downwards.
CCGCAATCGACGGCGAAACCATGAATATCGCATGGCAGGTATTGGTGGACGGTAACTTGGATAACGGCGATGCCGACTACCAAGGCAAATACTCCTTCTCCACCTGCTACAACTCCGAACGCGCCCTGACCGTACAAGGTGCTTCTTCCAACGAGCAGGACTGGTGCGTAGTCTTCAATCTTGCCGCCATCGAAGAAGGCATCAAAAAAGGCGACTTCAAAGAAGTCAACGGTGTGAAAATGCTGGATGGCCGTGCCGAAGCCAAATCCCCTTATACACGCTACATCCCTGTTCCGAACTCTCCGCACGGCTGTAATGCCTCCCCTGACGGCAAATACATTATGCTCAACGGTAAACTGTCCCCGACCGTTACCGTCTTGGACGTGAGCAAGCTGGACGACCTGTTCGCCGGTAAAATCAAAGAGCGCGATGTCGTCGTGGCGGAACCGCAGTTGGGTTTAGGCCCGTTGCATACTGCGTTTGACGGACGCGGCAATGCTTACACTACGCTGTTTATCGACAGTCAGATGGTGAAATGGAATATCGACGACGCCATCAAAGCCTACAAAGGCGAGAAGATTGATCCGGTCAAACAAAAACTGGACGTTCACTACCAGCCGGGCCATAACCACACTACGATGGGCGAAACCAAAGAGGCTGACGGTAAATGGCTGGTGTCTTTGAACAAATTCTCCAAAGACCGTTTCCTGAACGCCGGTCCGTTAAAACCCGAATGCGACCAGTTAATCGATATTTCCGGTGACCAAATGCGTTTGGTACACGACAATCCGACGTTTGCCGAACCGCACGACTTGTGCTTGGTTGCAGCATCCAAAGTTCATCCGAAAAAAACATGGGACCGCAAAGATCCGTGGTTCTGGGAAGATGCCGTGGAACAGGCTAAAAAAGACGGTGTGGAATTGGAAAAAGCTTCCAAAGTCATACGCGAAGGCAACAAAGTCCGCGTGTACATGACCGCCGTCGCGCCTGCGTACAGCGTCCCGCAATTCGAAGTGAACCAAGGCGACGAAGTAACCGTATATGTAACCAACGTCGAAACCATTGAAGACCTGACCCACGGCTTCACTTTGGAAGGCTACGGCATCGCGATGGAAATCGGCCCGCAGGCTACCCAGTCGGTAACCTTCAAAGCCGTCCGTCCGGGCGTGCACTGGTACTACTGCCAATGGTTCTGCCATGCACTGCATATGGAAATGTCAGGCCAGATGATTGTTAAGCCCAAATAATTCCGGTTTGCTGGCTTAAACAAGCAGGCCGTCTGAAAAGACTTGGATTTTCAGACGGCCTCTTTATAGTAAAGCCGTTTGGCAACAGGCGGTTTTGCTATAATGCCGACGCTTTTGAGAACGCGCTTATCGGTTCGGCCGTAATGAAGCCTACCTTTGTGTTGCGGTATCTGCCTGAGGCCGTCTGAAAAACAGAGAAACTATCTATGCACACACCATCCTGTCTCCACCTACGGCAACGTACCGCCTTGATATTTATGCTCGGCGGTCTGTTTCAGACGGCCTCTGCCGCAGTCGTCTCCGTTCCGACCGGCAGCAATCTGGCAGAAGCCGTAGCCCAAGCCCAAGCAGGCGATATCCTGAAACTGGCTTCGGGTGTGTACAAAAACAAACTTTATATCGACAAACCCCTGACCATCGAAGGCCCTGCCGACCGCTCCGCCAAAATCCAAGGCGACCGCAGCGGCCGTACCATTGCCGTACACGCTCCCAACGTTGTTTTGCGCAATCTGACCGTTACCCAATCCGGCCTCAGCCTGCCCGCAATGGATGCAGGCGTATATCTTGAAGAAACTGCTGCCAATGCCTTGGTGGAAAACAATAATATTCTGGAAAATTCGGTAGGCGTGTACCTGCATGGCCCGAAAAACGCGATGGTGCGCGGCAATAAAATCGTCGGCGACACCAAATTGCGCGTGGCCGAGCGCGGCAACGGCGTAACCGTTTGGAACGCGCCCGGTTCGCAGGTGGTCGGCAACGATATTTCGCAGGGGCGCGACGGTATTTTTTCCAATACCAGTACCAACAATACCTATAAAAACAACCGCTTTTCTCACCTGCGTTATGCCGTGCACTATATGTACACCAACGATAGTGAAGTCAGCGGCAATATTTCCGTGGGCAACAACATCGGCTATGCCCTGATGTTTTCCGACCGCCTGAAAATATATGGCAATATCGCCGTCGGCAGCCGCGACCAAGGCATCATGCTCAACTATGTCAACTATTCCGACGTTGCCGACAATGTGATTTACAAAGCTGACAAATGCGTGTTCGTGTATAACGCCAACTACAACAACCTGCACGGAAATTATTTTGAAAACTGCAATATCGGCATCCATTTCACCGCCGCCATCGAAGGCACGAAGCTGACCGATAATTCCTTCATCAACAACGAAAGTCAGGTCAAATATGTCAGCACCCGCTTTCTCGACTGGGGCGAAGGAGGCCGAGGCAATTACTGGAGCGACAACAGTTCGTTCGACCTAGACGGCGACGGCTTCGGTGACAACGCGTACCGTCCGAACGGGGTTACCGACCAAATCATTTGGCGCGCGCCTGTTGCGCGGCTGTTGATGAACAGTCCGGCGGTCAGCATCGTCAAATGGGCGCAGTCGCAGTTTCCCGCCATCCTGCCCGGCGGCGTAACCGACAGCAAGCCGCTGATGAAACCGTTTGTCAATAAAACCATGACCAAGTATCAGGCAATGAAAGACCGGTTAGTCAAGGAAGCACAGTCGCAGAAATCGGAATGGAATAGCGCAGGAAACGGCGCAATCAGCGGCGGCGGAATGTAGCTGCTGCGGCGCAACATCCGCACGCCAACCAGTCTTTGCTTTCAGACGGCCTGAAGGCCTGCCGGGGCCGTCTGAAAAAACAATCCATACACAAGGAAACATTCATGAGCACCAACCACGTCGAGTTGAGAAACGTTACCAAGCGTTTCGGCGAACAACGTGCCGTCAACCAAGTCGATTTGGTATTGAAGGCAGGGGAGAGCGTGGGTCTGGCCGGACATAACGGCGCAGGCAAATCCACCATCATCAAGCTGATTCTCGGTCTGATTACGCCGAACGAAGGCGAGGTCATGCTTTTGGGCGAGCGTACGGGCAGCAAGGCGGGCGCGCAGGTGCGCGCCCAGATCGGTTATCTGCCCGAAACCGTCGCGCTGCATCCTTCGCTGACCGGCATCGAAACGATGGCGTTTTATGCCAAACTGAAAAAACAGCCGCTGGCGAAAAACAGGGAGCTGCTGGAGCGCGTCGGTATTTTACAGGCCGCAGGCCGCCGCGTGGGTACCTATTCCAAAGGGATGCGCCAGCGTCTGGCGTTGGCACAGGCCCTGCTTGGCGAACCGAAAGTATTGTTGTTCGACGAACCGACCACCGGCCTCGACCCTGCTTCGCGGCAGATGTTTTACGAAGTCGTGCGCGAACTTAACGGCAAAGGTGCGACAGTATTGCTCAGTACGCACGCGCTGGCGGAATTGGACGGCCATGCCGACCGCATCGTGGTTATGAGGAACGGCGTCAAAGTCGCCGACGGCAGCATGGACGAATTGCATATCCAAAGCGGGCTGCCGCTCACCGTAACCGTGCGCCTGAAAGAGCAGATGCCGCTGTCTGAATGCTGGCAGCATTCAGACGGCCTCCTCTACCGCGCGCAGTGCAAAGCGGAAGAGCGCATGGCGCTGTTGGGCGAACTGGGCGATTTGAGCCGTCTCGACTATATCGACATCCACACGCCGACGCTGGACGATATGTATGCACAATTATTGAAAAGGGAAGAAGTATGAACCCCGTTTGGATTATTACCGGCAAAGAAGTGCGCGACAGCCTGCGCAACCGCTGGGTGTTGGCCGCCACCATGCTTTTGGCCGCGCTGGCATTGTCGCTCGGTTTTCTGGGCAGTACGCCGACCGGTTCGGTTAAAGTCGACCCGCTGACCGTAACCGTCGTCAGCCTCTCCAGCCTGTCGATTTTCCTGATACCGCTGATTGCCATGCTGCTTTCCTATGATGCGCTCATCGGCGAAATCGAACGCGGCACGATGGCGTTGCTGCTCAGTTACCCCGTGTCGCGCGTGCAGATTCTGGCCGGAAAGTTCATCGGCCACATCATCATCCTTACCCTCGCCACCGCAGCAGGCTACGGCTTGGCGGGCATCGCGTTGCAACTGGCCAACGGCGGCATCGACATCGCCGCATGGAAACCCTTTGCATTGCTGATAGCCGCCAGCGTCGTTCTCGGCGCGGCGTTTCTGGCGATGGGCTATGTTATCAGTGCCAAAGTCAAAGAACGCGGCACGGCGGCGGGTGTCGCTATCGGCGTATGGCTGTTTTTTGTGGTGATTTTCGATATGACCTTGCTGGGCGTTTTGGTGGCCGATAGCGAGCAAACCATTACCGCGCCCGTGGTTGAAGGTATTTTGCTGCTCAATCCGGCCGATATTTACCGCCTGCTTAACTTGACGGGTTACGAAAATACCGCTATGTATGCAGGTATGGCAGGGTTGAGCGAACAAATCAGCCTGACTGTCCCCGTTTTGTTGGCTGCACAGGTACTATGGGTTTTTGTCCCGCTGGTTCTGGCGGCATGGATTTTTGGAAGGCGACAGATATGAAGAAAACCTTATCGGCACTTTTTACCGCATTGCTGCTGGCGGCCTGCGGCGGCAAAAGCGAAAATACCGCGCCGCCCGCACCGCAGCAGATTACCGATGCTTCGGTCGGTCACTACTGCACCATGAACCTTTCGGAACACAACGGCCCGAAAGCGCAGATTTTCCTGAACGGCAAACCCGACCGGCCCGTCTGGTTTTCCACCATCAAACAGATGTTCGGTTATACCAAACTGCCCGAAGAGCCGAAAGGCATCAGCATGATTTATGTAACCGATATGGGCAAAGTTACCGATTGGACAAATCCGAACGCCGACAACGCATGGATAGACGCGAAAAAAGCCTATTATGTGATTGAAAGCGGTTTTGTCGGCGGTATGGGGGCGGAAGACGCGCTGCCGTTTGCCGACAAGGCGCAGGCCGAGAAATTTGCGCAAGAGAAAGGCGGCAAGGTCGTCAGTTTCGACGAAATGCCGGAAGCCTATATCTTCAAATAGGCCGTCTGAAAACGCGAAAGCCATGCTGGTTCCAGTCATGGCTTTATGTTTTATGGTCATGCGGCCGTATCTTTGCATTTTGAAAATTTAAAACGGAAAACCGATGAACACTCCTTTGACCCGCCGCCGTTTCTTTGCCATCGCCGCCTTTGTCGCGGGCGGAGCCTTGCTGCCGTTCGTATGGAAGCGACGGCAACAGGGACATGGTGAAACCAAACCGGCCGAAGACGGAGAACCAATCGTTTGGAAAGGCATTGCCTTGGGTTCGGGAGCGGAACTGCGTTTGTACCATACTAACCGGAAAACCGCCGAACTGCTGGTCGGCAAAGTGTTGGCAGAAGTGGCGCGTTTGGAAAAAATATTCAGTCTCTATCGGGACGACAGCCTGATTAGCAAGCTGAACCGTGAAGGCCGTCTGAACGATCCGCCCGCCGATATGCTGGCCTTGTTGAGCTTGAGCAGCGATATCCATAAGATGACTAAAGGCGCGTTCGATCCGACTATCCAGCCGTTGTGGGACATGTATGCCGGCTATTTCCGCCGCCATCCGAATACGGAAACCCCTCCGCCTCAAAGTGAGATTGAGAAAGCATTGGGTTTGGTCGGGTTTGATAATGTCCGTTTCGACAACCGGACTGTTGCGTTTGCCAAAAAAGGCATGGGCTTGTCGCTCAACGGCATCGCACAAGGCTATATCACCGACAAAGTCGTCGAGTTGCTGAGGAAAAACGGCATCAGGCGCGCGCTGGTCGATATGGGCGAAATCCGCGGATTTGATTTGGATAAACGCCATACTTGGCAGGTCGGCATCCGCAATCCGTCGGATGAAGAAAAAGTATTGCTGACCGTACCGCTGCAAAACGAAGCCTTTGCTACGTCGGGCGGTTACGGTACGACGATGGACGAAGCGGGCAGGTTCACACATCTTTTTGACCCGCGCACAGGTGTCAGCACGCCGCGTTACCGCAGCATCAGCGTAATGGCGGCGACGGCGGCGACGGCGGATGCGTTGTCTACCGCGTTTTCAATAATGAATGAGGCGGATATTCAGACGGCCTCCCGAGCGGCGGGAGCAAAAACCTGGCTGGTTATGCCGGACGGTTCCCTGCAAACTATAGGTTGACCGAAGGCGGAAAGCGGGGCCGTCTGAAAATTGAGTTGTCAGACTGCCCCAATACTGTTTTCCCTGTTTAATTGCTGGTAAATTCGAGTTAAACGGGCTTGCCTGTCGAAGCGCATATTCATAATAATGTTCGACAGATTATCTGTATGGTACAGGTAACGTTTACAGGAGCGAATACATGAAAGTAAAAGCTTTACTGGCGATTGCCGCCGCCTTGGCCTTAAGTGCCTGCGTGGTAGCCGACGATCCGTATTACGACGATTATTCGCGTGAAAACAGCGCGCGCGATTACGACCATTACGACCACGGCCCGCGTTACCGTGACAGAGACGATAGGGACTATCGCGATTACCGTGATGACCGACGTTCCCGCAGAAACAGCCGGATTGATTCGAAATTCAATTGCGAAAACGGCCTTTCCGTCCAAGTCCGCAGCCTGAGTCCCGACCGTATCGAATTGCGTCTGGACGATAAACGCGCCGTATTGTCTTCGGACGTATCCGGTTCCGGCGAACGCTATACCGCCGGCAGAGGCTTGTTCGGCAAAGGTGCGGAATGGCATCAGAAAGGCGACGAGGCCTTCTTCTCGTTTATCGATCCGTACGGCAACAAAGTGGACACTTCCTGCCGGGCCCGTTAATAATATCGCTTTGGACGCTTAGGCCGTCTGAAAAGGAAAAGCACTTTGCAGTTTGCTGCGGAGTGCTTTTTGTATGCCTGCCGTTTGTTAGATGATGTGAGACCGTGTCGTATATCGGTACAATCCGGCAACAAAAACCCCGTACGGCTTGCTCCGTACGGGGTTTGCTGTTATAGCGGCTTCAGCAGCAGCGGCCGTTGCCGTTGCTCTTTATCCGGCAGTAGTCTACAAATTGGCTCCTCGTCATGACCGGCGCGTTCGGATTGTGTTTGCGCTGTTGCGCGACGTAACGGTCATAGTCGGGGATGCCGGCCATGTAGTTGGCGGCGATGCAGGCGTTGCGGTAGGCCTTTTTCAGACGGCCTACCAACGGATGTTTAAGCAGCCGTTTCATTGTTCTGTACCTCGTCGCGGTAGACTGCGGGGATTTCTTTGGCTGTCGGCCATGCAACTTTGCGGGCTTTAAGGGCAACCACCAAACCGTAGATGGCGACGAACAGCACCACCAGCATGAAGGCGGCGCACAAACCGGAGTTGACATAATCGTTCAGCACGATTTGCCCCATCTGCGAAATGTCTTTGGCAGGAGACAAAACTTGTCCGGCTGCGGCTGCCTCGCGGTATTTCGCGGCATGTGCCAAGAAGCTGACGCGCGGATCGTCGTCAAACAGTTTTTGCACGGAAGCCACGGCAGTAGTAACCAGCAGGCCGATGGCAGGGATGATGGGAACCCAGATAAAGCGTTCTTTTTTCATCTTCACTAAAACTACCGCCGCCATAATCAGCGCGATACCCGCCAGCATCTGGTTGCCGATGCCGAACAAAGGCCAGAGCGAATTGATGCCGCCCAACGGGTCGGTTACGCCGGTGTAGAGGAAGTAGCCCCACGAACCGACGGTCAGCAGGGTGGCGATTACGTTGGCGGGCATACCGCCGGTGGTACCCAGCGATTTGGAGAATGTGCCCAGCAGGTCTTGGAACATAAAGCGCGAAGTACGGGTACCCGCGTCAACGGCAGTCAGAATGAACATGGCTTCAAACAGCAGCGCGAAGTGGTACCAGAAGGCCATCATTGCTTCGCCCGGAATCAGTTGGCTCATGATGTGCGCCATACCTACGGCCAGAGTCGGCGCACCGCCCGCACGGGACAAGATGGTGTGTTCGCCCACTTCTTTGGCGGTATTCAGCAGGGTAGCCGCATCGACCGGAACCTGAAGCTGGTTGGTAATCACTTGGGCTGCGTTTGCGGCGTCGGTACCGATTAAGGCAGCGGGGCTGTTCATGGCGAAGTACACGCCGGGCTCCAGCACGCAGGCGGCCGACAGGGCCATAATCGCCACGAAACTTTCCATCAGCATACCGCCGTAACCGATAGCGCGGACGTGGGTTTCGTTTTCAATCATTTTTGGCGTCGTACCCGAAGAAATCAGCGCGTGGAAGCCGGATACCGCACCGCAGGCGATGGTAATGAACAGGAACGGGAACAGTCCGCCTGCAAATACCGGGCCGCTGCCGTCTATGAAGTGGGTAACGGCAGGCATTTTCAGCTCGGGGCCGACGATGATGATGCCGACGGCCAAAGCCAGAATCGTACCGATTTTCAAGAAAGTGGCCAGATAATCGCGCGGGGTCATCAACAGCCATACCGGCAGCAGCGAAGAAATGCCACCGTAAAGCATGATGCCGATGGCAAGCTGCACGCCGTCCAAATTGAACCAGTTGCCGATAGGGCTTTGGGCGACATGGTTACCGAAAATCACTGCGCACAAAAGGCCGGCAAAACCGAAAATCGAAATTTCGCCGATGCGTCCCGGACGGATGAAGCGGGCGTAAACCCCCATAAACAGCGCGATAGGCACGGTTGCCGCAATGGTAAACGTACCCCACGGACTGTGGGTCAGTGCTTTCACCACAATCAGGGCCAACACGGAAGTGATGATGATCATAATCATCAGGATGCCGATGGAGGCGATGATGCCCGCAGTCGTTCCCAACTCTTGTTTGATGATGTCGCCCAGCGATTTGCCGTCGCGGCGCATCGAAATAAACAGCACCATCATGTCCTGAACCGCACCGGCCAGAATCACGCCGAAAATAATCCACAGCGTACCCGGCAGATAACCCATTTGCGACGCCAGCACGGGGCCGACCAGCGGACCCGCACCAGCAATGGCCGCAAAATGGTGGCCGAACAAAACTTTTTCATTGGTCGGAACATAATCCACACCGTTGTTGTGGCGTTCCGCCGGCGTCATGCGCCGCGCATCGAGTTCCAAAATGTTTTTACAGATATAGAGGCTGTAAAAACGGTAGGCGATGCAATACACCGAAACCGCAGCGACGACCAGCCATACCGCACTGATGTGCTCGCCGCGGCTCAAGGCCAAGGTGGCGAAGGCGATTACGCCCACCAGCACCACCAAGCCCCATATCAGAAACGATTTCAACGCTTTCATGATAAGTCCTCTTAAGGGTTAGCAAGTAAATATAAAAATTTAACAAACAGAAAGTTAGGCATATGTTGCAAATGGAAATCTGCATGGATGCAAGATAATATCCCATTTTCTGCAAATGTTAACATATTACGCTGGTAAAAAAGCAATATCAATGCTGGAAACTGAGGAAAGTCAAATTTATACGGGAAACTGTTGAAAACGTTTGCATTTCTTTACGATGTGTGATTACGGACGGTTACAGCGTTTCAGACGGCATCGAAGTAAGGCTGGCTGTTATAATGCCGTCTGAAATTTATATGGAAGACGCCAAACCATGTCCCGACTGCCTCTCCGCCGCCTTTCCGTTGCGCCCATGCTCGATAGGGGGTATATATATATTAATATGTTTTTACTCAAATACTTGTAAATGCACTTTTATATATGGTGGCAGTATGGGGCATTACAAAAAAACTTTCATGATTGAGTTAGAGTATCAAAATTCTGAAAATCTGATTAGCAAACAAAATAGCGCATCTTGAATGATGCGCTATTTATTCTTCTGTTTCTTTCATATCTGGCGTTCTCTAGATTTAGATATTGCCTCTATCATTTTTGCCGTCCGCAAAGTATCAATTGCTCCTTCCATGAATTTTTTCTGGTCTTTTACTGCGTCATTAGACATGCTTTGAATAAATTCAAAAGTTAATGCCGCCATCAAGTCTGGAAGGGTGGAGTCGTTATTAAGATTGATTGAAGGTAATTCTACTTTCATACTGCCGTCGATCACACTAATTTTGAAAACGTATTCTTTCATTTTATTCATTCCTCATTTATTGATTCATCTTTTTCCAGTTTTCTTGCGCTTCTTGTTCGCGCAGGTCGAGCCATTCGGCGATGGCAGCAAGACTGACGAACAGGCCGCTTTTCTGGCTGTCTTCGCTGCTGATAACCGGCCACGGCAGGGTTTGGGTTTTTGCGCGGCGTTTTGCGCGTTCGATATTGATATGCGGCATCCAGTCGGCGACAGCTTGTTCAAGCGTGATGTGTGTTTTACCGTAAATAAGTAATAGACGTTGTTGTGTCGGTAGGTTTTCCATTTGCTTTACCTTCGTTTCTGATTTTCTCTGCGTATTCTGCGGCGGATTCTTGCGTTTTAAATTCTTGCAGGACTTTTCCCTTACGGCGGAATCCGGCATTCATTTTCGTCCAGTGCTTCTTGTTGTATTGCGGAAGCATATATTGGATGACTTGCCATTTTCCGTCTTTATATCGGTAGCCGATGTTGGGCTGATTCACGGTATCTGCGTAATGTATGCGGTGGCTTAAACTCATTTCCCGAATTCCTTTTGAGTATATTTATAAAGTAGTTGTTTGATGTCGGCGGGTAAATCTGTGTTGATATGGTTCATTCGGATGCGCTCGATTTCTTCTTCGTTTTCGATTTCGAGTATGTCTGCATTTTTGCTGTATATCGCGCATTCGTGCGGTACCAGCGTTTGCATGATTTCTTCCGCCAGCGGGTTTCCCAGTTGTTTGCGGTTGTACTCAAGCTGGGAAAACCGTATCGGACATTGGAAATTGAGCTTGCAGGTTGCGCATTGGCTGTCGAACACACTGCCTTCTGTGCTGTTGGCGAAGTATGCCATGTCGTCCCCCTAGTCGTTGTATTCGGTTAACGAACTGCCGCAATCAGGGCAGCCACATTCTGCTCTCGGACGATTCATTGTGCTGCACATCTCAATTTTTCTTGTGCACTCCCATTTCACAATATGACGTACTTGTCCGTTTTTCTCATCGTCCCAGCCGTTTTCTTTTATTTCGTAACATCCGACGCGGTATTGAGAAATGCCAGTGATAGTCCCTTTCTTCATTGCACCGTACATATATTCAACTTCTGTTCCTATTTCTAACGGCGGCTGGATATTGTTGGTTTTAATCCATTCTTTTTCTGCATCTTGTAAAGCGTTTCCAATATGAATGTCGAATTCATCCAATAATTGAACGGTTTCAGCAGTAATATCCCAGCCTTCACATTCCAAGTCTTTTGCCAACTCAAATCCGTCTTTATGCCTTGCAAAATGTTTTACAAGATGTTCAACTAAATCTTCTGATTCAAGGTATTCAGGAAGTGAATCGATGTTCTCTCTTACAAATACTTCTGCTGCTGCTTCGATGATTTGCTTATTAATTTGAGGGCGTGGCGGTTTAAACATTGTTGTTCTCCTTAGTTTGAATTGAATGTTTTTTATGTCCGATCATAAAGTCGAACCCGTTTTCTTCAGCTTCTTCTTCAGGCTGTAGGTAGCCCGCAGGCAGTCTCTGCCGATACTGTCACACGGCATTAAATCCGACTTTTTGCAGGCGCATTCGGCGTGCGGGTTGTATAGGCCGTCGTAGTTGTTTTTTTCTACATAATCGGCAACGATTTCTATCAGTTTCATGATTTTTTGCTCCATTTGAAAAAACGTTTGAACCATCTCACTTTGCCGGGTACCGGCAATTTCATAACTACTTCCCCTTCGTACACTGCGGCGGCCTGCGCCCTGATTTTCCGTTTGGCTTCATCGGGGCTGTCCGCCCAGATAGACGTCGACCACTTGCGGCCGCCGAAGACATAGCTGAATGTGTATTCGTTTTTTGCGCTATTCATTCAAATCTTCCTCGTGTTTCAATCTTGACTTGTTTTGATTTCGTTAATAAATATTGGATGGAAATCCAAAAGAGTTTGAACTTCTACCGGATCGGAATCAGCAGTTTTAATCCAAAATGAGATTCCCTCCGTCTCCCATTCTTCAACACGTTCCCAGCCATCCTACTCGTTGTAGTAGTGCCTTGCGGCAATTTCAGCAAGATATTCAGGGGTAGAATCAGTTGTTTCATAGATATCCAATTCAATTGCGCTATCTTCTTCAAATTCTCCATGCTTAGATGGCATATATAAAAGTTTCATTCTTTCCCTCCGTTGGTTGTTTCAGGCGGCATTAATCATCATCTCGGTTTAAAAATTCTAGAATTTGGTTGATTCGCTGTTGTACTAAAATTTCGGTGGTTGTGATGATGACAGCGGCCAGCAGAAAAATAATTAATGCAGCGGCGGCGACGGTGGTAATTAATTCCATTTTAAATATTCCTTTTGGTTTTATTCATAAACAATCCCGCGCATACGTTCTTCGTCGGTCATGCGGGCGTAGGTGTTTTCAAGTTCGATAACGGCGAAGTCGGCGGCGTCTTGTTGCTCGCGTATGATGCGCTGGGCTTCGGTCTCGTGTTGATATGCAGGTTCTGTTTCGGTGGTGCAGGCTGGCAGTATGACTGCCAAGGCTGCGATGAGTAATGATTTCATTGTTTTCTCCGTAGGCCGTCTGAGATTCAGACGGCCTTTATTACTAGCAAGCGTTAAAACTCTTTGCGGCGGCAATCGAAAACGGGGCGGCTTCTAAAACTGAATCGCTTAGGGTTTTGTTTTCGGCTTCAATGCGGAAATCGACCATTTCTTTAAATTTTCTTAAAACGTGCTTTCTGGCAGATTCCAGTTCTTTAATGGCGTTTTCCATGCCGATATGCTTTGCCCGCTCTTTATCAACCGTCATTCTTGCGACTGCGTCGAATACTGCTTTTCGGGCGCGGCTTGCTTCGGGTTTCAGATATTGGGCAACTTGGTTTTGTTTTTTCATGATGGTTTCCTTTTGGTTTGTTGTTTCGATGGGTGTATTTAAACATATTGTTTAATATAAAGCAACATAATGTTTATATATTTTGTTTAAAAATTTTAAACATATTGATTTTAAATAGACTTTATTTTCACAGGCACAAAAAAACCGCCTGAATGGCGGTTTGTCATGAAAAAGAAAACCGCCCTAGGGCGGTTCGGTATTGTTATGAGTGGTAAGGAAGCCAAGTAAAAAACAGAGGGTGGCTCTCGGAGATAATATGGCTGTGCGTTTTCATTCTTACATAAATACGGTCGCCGTCTGAAACGGGAAGGCCGCTAACTGTTTGGTGCAGCATGAATGAAACGTTTTCTCCTGTACCGCCGCCGTCATACGGCGGGATTTCAAATTCGGAAATTACATCGTCGTTGCGAACAATTTCTAAAAAGGTTGGTTGGGTTTGCAATGCTTGCATGTACCCGCCTTCGGCGGAAAATGAAATGGACAGGCATAGACGACCTAAAATGAATTGTTGTGTCGGAATATGGCATTCGTCGGTAAAAATTCCTATTAGGCTGTATTTGTCATTTTCCGCATGGCGGATGATTTCATCGCAATAGTGGACATTTAGGTGGATCATGCCTGCTCCATGTATTCGTACTGCTGTTCGAACGCCGCACGAACCTCAAGCGGGGAAACGCCTAATGCGTTTGCCAGTTTTTGTACAGTCTCATTATGCAGGGATTGTTTGCTGTTTTCGATGCGGGACAGATAGGGTTGACGCAATCCTGCGGCGGCTGCCAATTCAGACTGGGTAAACCCCTTTTTCATCCTCAGGCTGACAAATGTCTCCCCGCCTGCTTTGCGGGTTATTTTATCGGCAATTTTCGCCGCCGCCCTGTCCATCGCTGCTTTGCGGCGCGGATTTTTCCGCACATGTTCAATATGCTCTGCGGCGGGGGTAGTGTTGGGGCTTATCGGTTTGACGCATTTAATCTGCCCGTTTATACGCAGGCAGTTTATGTGGGTAACGGGAGTGGCAGGTGTTGGTGTTGATACTATACATGCGGCAACAGCAATGGTAAGAGTTGCTCCCATTGGAACCCACGTGCCGTTAGTTTGAGTATAGTTCTTCATAGTCTTTGATGATCCGTTGTGTAATGGGATGGTCTAACTGATAGTTGAATTTGTCTGTATTCTTATTTACAACAGCCAATATATCTATGCGGCGGATATATGCGCCGTTTGGCTGTTTTTCATGGCATGGTGCGTAAATTATTCTGTATCCGGCTGCTTCTTCGCTGCCAAATCGGACGCGCAAAACTTTGATGTCTTTTTTCCATAATGACAATATGGGTTTTACTTCCAAATCAAGCGGGCCTATGGGTTCGCCATATTCTCTGAAGTATTTGTTTTCGTATAAGCCATCAAAAATAGCAGAGTTCGCCTGAATCATCTCAATGACGGCATCGAGATAACCGACCGCTTCTTCGTCTTTTTCAAAAAAACGGTCTAAATCCTGCTCGGCGTTAAAGTGGACGGTCAGCTCCATGCGTGCCCTTTTGTATATATTATATCTTTTTAGTTATACCGCGCAATACGCGGTAAAAAATCAGTCGTCCAAGTATCTTAATCCATCACACTCCACCAGAAAACGCGGCCGATGATGTTTATATCGGCCGCGTCCGCCTCTTCGTCGGGGTAGGCCTCGGCATTGTAACTTCTGATGCGTATTTTGTTGCCGGGCAGCTTCTGAAGAATCTTTGTGCGTAACAGCCCGCCGTGGTTGACGGCGTAGATTTTCCCGTCTTTTACGGTTTTGTCGGCGGTATTTATACCCAATGTTGCGCCGTCAGGAAATACAGGCTCCATGCTGTCGCCGTCGGCGCAGACGCAGATCACGGCGGCGGGGCTGATACCGTGCCGCCGAAGTGTTGCTTTTGAGAAACGCAGCTTGTAGCCGTTGTAGTCTTCGATGTCGTCTGAAAAGCCGTTGCCCGCCGCTAAGTGGATGTCTTTGTAGAAAGGGACTTCGCAATCGTCGCCTGATAGCGGGGTGCGGCTGTCCCATGCGTCCACCGTGCCGATAACGGTTGCGTTCGATTCGGGTGTATGTGAGCCGTCCATAGAACCGGTTCCTGTTTCAAGCCATTCAACTGAAGCGCCTATTGCTTTTGCCGCTTCTATTAGCCCTTTTGATGATACTCCGCGACTTTCCCAGTTGTTCAAGGTTTGCGGCGATGTGTTTAAAAATCTGGCTAAATTTGATTGTCCTGTGATTCCTTTAAGTTTTTCGGCTGCTTCGTAGAGTCGTGCGGTTTTTTCGTTCATTTCAATCTCCCAATGGCTGTTTATTTTCCAACATTTAAACAAAATGTTGTTACACAACACTTGCTTTTTTTCTAAACGTAGTGTTTAATATAAGAGTGGATTTTAAACAAAGAGTTTAATATGAATAAGAAAAAACAGATTGAACATGACAAAAATCTTTTGAAATCAATAGGTAGTTGTTCATCAATAGCTAAACGGCTAGGGATAAGCCAGCAGCGTGTATCGAATTGGAACAGGCGCGGGATTCCTGCGGCTGTAAAGCTGAAGTACCCAGATTTATTTTTAAATTCGTCCCCAGAAAACGGGGTGGAATAGCCGATTTCCTGCCTCTCTGATATTTCCCAGTCAGAGATTTTTACGGCGTTTAACGCCGCCTTTTATACCGCCTGCCTGCCTCAAGGGGGGGGCAGGCCTTTTTGTTGCCTTATAGAACAGGTTTCCAAAATGGAAAACGATAAAAATCAATCACTTTACGAACAGGCCGAACAATGGCTGAAAACGCTTTATTCGGTACATGTAACGGAATCTGCAATCGCGCGGAGGTTCGGTATCGGTATTTTTGAAGCAGCGGCGCTGGCCGAATCGCTGGAAGCTGCCGGAATACTGGGCTACGAATGTCCGCCGTTCGGGCAGCGGGAAAACCGTGTCCGCCGTCGTGGAAAACGTAACAGGAAGGCCGTCTGAAATGAACAAGCTGGATTTTAAAGGTGTGGCCGATGCGGCGCTGAACTCTGTTGACAATTTGTTAAGCGAGTGGCTGCCGGGCGGCAAATACAAAGGTCATGAATTTTTCGCATTGAATCCGACGCGGGCGGATAAATCGTTGGGGTCGTTTGCGGTTAATACGCATTCGGGCGCGTGGGCGGATTATGCAACCGGCGACGCGGGCGGCGATTTGGTCAGTTTATACGCTTATTTGTTTTGCGGCGGCAAACAGGGTGATGCGTTGCGTCAGGTGGCCGAACGGCTGCGTATCGGCGGATTTGAGCCGGTAGCGCGTACGGAATGGGACGGCAGCCCCAAAACGGGCGGCAAATCGAAGCGGAACAGTTGGACGCCGATTGCACCGTTTGCGGAACACTTGTTGCAGAATTTGAACGGCGCGAAGGTATATCGTTACTGCAAAAAAGACAGTGTCGATTCGCTGCGGGCGGTGTATCGAGATGCGGCGGGCAGGCCGTTGTGTGTGGTACAGCGGTTTACCGACGATACCGGACGGAAGTCCGACTTGCCGTTTGTGTGGGCGAAAAACAGCGAAGGGGTTGAACAATGGTGTAACCGGCGGTTGCAAGACCCGCAGCCGCTGTTCGGGCTGGATGCCTTGGCGGCGAAGCCGTCGGCGCGGGTGCTGATTGTTGAGGGCGAAAAGTGCAAGATGGCTGCCGAAAGTTATTTTGACTTGAAGGACTGGGCGGTCATTTCATGGCTGGGCGGCTGCAACGGTTGGGGAAAGGCCGATTGGTCGGCGGTATCGGGCCGTGATGTACTGTTGTGGCCCGACTGCGACAGCCAGCGCGAGAAATTGAGCAAGGCCGAAGAGGCGGCGGGCGTGAAGCCCGAAGACAAGCCGTATCTGCCGCGTTCTGAGCAGCCGGGTATGAAGGCGATGCTGGGTATTGCGGAAAAGCTGCTTAAACAGGACTGCACGGTGCGGATCGCAAATATTCCCGACGCGGGATATTGGCCGTCCGGCTACGATATTGCCGATGTGATTCAGGATACCGAACCGCTGGTATCGGTGCGCGAGATGTTGGATACCGCCGTGCCGTATCCGTTTACGGAATCTTCTTTGGAATCTTCTGTGCCTATGGCGTGTGATTTTTCACACGCGGCGGAATCGGGGGATTCGGGGGTGGAAATGCCGTCTGAAGACGATGATGGCAATCCGACAAAACGGCTGGCCGCGCTTTTGGAAGGGTATGCGCAAATCGGACTGAAGCAGAAAGTCTTGAATCTTGATACCTGCGAAACATTTACGGTAAAGCAGCTTGAAAAGCTGTTTGGCAAAACGGCGGTGGCGACTTGGTTTAAGTTGGACGCGCGCAAGCAATTGGGCGATGTTGAGGCGGATATTTATCTGAAACGCAAAAAGCTGGAAATTTCGGCGACGGTGGACGATGAATTTAAAGACGCGCTGAACCGTTATATTTATCTGGACGGCACGACCGATGCGTTCGACCGCAATCTGAAGCGCATCGTGTCGCTGGCGGCGGTCAATGCGGCGATACCCGACCGTTATCAAGACTGGGGCAAGTCGCCGCTGCGGCTGGTCTGCCCTATGAGCAATTACCATTTCGACCCGGCAATCGAACAGGGGGTTGTTATGATGGATGACGGCAGCGGCGTGAAGCATATCAATATGTTTAACGGACTGCCGGTAAAAGTGGGCGAGGTTGATAAAAGCCTGAAGGGAAAATCGATTGGTTATCTGATTGAGGCGTTCCCCGAATGCCGCAACATCATCGGGCTGATTTACCATTTATGCAGCGGCAACGGCGACGATGGAACCAATGCGCGGGCGGCGGAATGGGTATTGAACTGGCTTGCGTGCCGTGTCCGCCAACCTGCCGAAAAACCGGCGACGGCTTTGGTGTTTATTTCTGAAACGCAAGGTGTGGGTAAATCCACATTCGGCGAAAAAATCGTTAAAGCCTTGTTTGGGGAATATACGCGGCAGCTTGACCAAAACGCGCTGGAATCACGCTTCAATTCTGCTTTGCTGTTTGCCTTGGTAACGATTTTTGAAGAAATCAGCCCTTCCGACGAACGGCTGAACGTTATCGGCAAGCTGAAAAATATGATTACGTCGGATGTGATCATGGTGGAGCGCAAGGGGCGCGATGCCGAGAAACACGGCGATTTCAATTCGTTTATCATCTTCTCCAACGATGAGCGTTCCATTCCCATCGAAAGCAACGACCGCCGCTTTATGGTGGTGAACTGCAACAAAAAATTCAGCGATGCGCAATACGAAGCGTTGCAGGAAGAACTGGACAACGGCGGCATCCGTCATTTTGCCGAGTTTCTGCACGCGCTGCCGCTGACTTATCAGGAAGACGGCGAAGAACGTAAATTCAGCCCGCATACCAAACCGCTGATGACGCCGATTAAAAAGCGCATGATTAGTTTGAACAAGCCAAGTTGGGAGGCGTTTTTGGACGACTGGCGCGAGGGGGATTTGGATGTGCCCTATGTTACCTGCGCCGCGACGGACTTGTGGGCGGTGTACAAACGCTGGGCGCACAATACCAAGACGTTTCACTTACAGCAAAAAAACTTTTATGCTAATATCGGCAAACGTTTGGAAGAAAAGCGCAGCGATGTTGCTTTGCGTGATGGCTGGAAAAAAGTACGGTTTTTTATCGTACCGCACGAACAGCTTTCCGAAGCCGCCCGTAAGAAGTACCCGCCGCCGACCACCGACAGGGCGGAGCGCGGTTCTCAAGGCAGTGTCAATAAAGCGGATTATTACGGCAGGCAGATAAGCGATTTCCGCATTGCTGCCGAATCGGCGGAGTTTTAACCGTTTCGACAGGGTGGGGGAAAATAAAAAATCCTTTAAAATCAAGGTTTCGACATATTCGGACATGGCAGAGGTTGGAAAATTTCCCTTTAAAATCATCGTTTAGACCGTTTCGACCGTTTCGACAGGGTATTTATCCCGTTACGCGAGATAAAAAAATAATTCCGCAAAATATGACATGTTGTATAAAAATATACAGCATGTCATATTTTTTTATATTCTTCGTTTTTTTCCCTCGCGTGCGTATTTTTTACCCTGTCGAAACGGTCGAAACGGTCTAAACGATGATTTTAAAGGGTTTTTTTGAGGCATCAAAAAATCATGCCCTGTCTAAACCATGATTTTAAAGGTTTTTTTTATGATGTGGATTGTTTTTTGAATGTGGTAAGATACGAATAAGGAGATGAAAATGAAAAAACAGCACTTATATGCCCTCTTGTTTGGTATAGGTTCCCTGTTGAGTCTGTATCATCCTGCTAAAGCTGCCCCCAAAGGAAGTCAGGCGGAAGACCTCAAAAATATCGGCGGGGATTTCCAGCGTGCCATGCAAAGGGTGGAGAAATGACCGTTTCCGACGAAAACGCGGCGCAACAGGTGGTTGATACCGTCGTCAAATCTCCCGAACTTGTCGAACAAATCCTATCCGACGAAAACGTACAGGTTATGATTGCGCAACGCTTCCATTCGGGACCGCTGCCGTCCCCGTCTGATTTGGCGCAATACAACGCCATTATCAGCAACGGCGCCGACCGTATTATGACGATGGCTGAAAAAGAGCAGGAAGCGCGTCATGCAAATAGATTGCAAATCCAAGCATTCAATATGCGCGGGCAGATATACGGCTTTATCAGTGTCATCATGATATTGCTGTTTGCGGGATTTCTCGTATGGCGAGGACACCCCACTGCTGCCGTTTCGCTTGTTTGCGGGACGGTGGTTGCCTTGGCTACTGTTTTCGTTATCGGCAGGCGGCAGGGCTGAAACAAAAACGCCGTCTGAACTTCCAGACGGCGTTTCTTCAACGGCTTTTCAAGCAAGGCGGATTTCAAGCTGTTTGCCCAGTTGCGCCAAAGCGCGGACGACCGTATCGATTTTGGTTGCATGGTGCAAGCCGGTAATCCGCTGAACCTCTTGCGGCGTGGTTTCCAGACGCCTTGCCAGTTCCGATTTGCTTACATCCTGCGCCAGCATTTCATTGAGCAGCAATACTTTCGAATAAACCGACAAGGGCAGCGCGACCAAGCGTTCGCCTTCTTCGGGGGCGGACGGCAAGGGCGCGGGGCGTTGGTCTTCAAAGTAGAAATCCATTGCGGACTGCAACACGTCTTCCGCCATTTCGACCGCTTCGGTCATGTCGTCGCCCTGCGTAATGGCTTCGGGAATATCGCGGAAGGTAACGACATAGCCGCCTTCCTCGGCGGGGGTAAATTTTGCGGGATAGTACATCTTTCAACCTTTCTGCAAGCCCTTGCGGGCTTGCCCTTATTTTAAACCGAGCTGTTTTTTGATTCCTTCGACCAAGCCCGTTTTTAGCTCTTTGGACGGGTGGCGGGGCAGATGCGACTGTTTGCCCTTGTAATACAGCTTGATGTGCCGCGTGCCGTCTTTGGTTTCAACGCCTTGGGCTATCAGCCATTTTAAAAATTCGCTCTGCTTCATCTCATTGCCTGCTCCTGTTGTTCGGATAGGTGTTATTATAAACAAAAATGTTTAAATGGCAAGTCTTTTTTTAAACATTTTTGTTAAAATTTGCTCATGCAGTGGGCAAAACAAAGGCCGTCTGAATATTCAGACGGCCTGACAAATACTCAATCTATTGCGGTAACAACCTTGGCCTGCGATACGGACCGGAACTGATACGGAACAAGTTTTCCCGCCCCTTCACAATTTTCTGTGTTTCGACAGCAGGGGCTTCATTCATGCCGCACAGCATTCTGCCGTCAGGGTCTTTGGTAACTGCCATCGGCCATTCGCCTTCCGGTAGGTAAAAAACCGCCTTTTCCGACGGTGCAAACCGCGCCAAAACCGTTTGCCGATACATCACGCCCAAATAACAACCACTGCCAAGAAAACCTGCATCTCTGATGATTTCGACTTTTGCGTAATCGGGATTGGGCGCACCGTAGGCCAAAATCCTGTCAGGCGGCACTTCTTTTGCCCGTCCCGAATCTACCGGAGCAGTCGCACAACCCGCAAGCACCACGACCATTGCAACTAACAATATTTGTTTTTTCATTTTAAACTCACTTATTTGCAAAATGAGCAAAAATGTTATATTTTTGTAAATTATTTGACAAGCATTTTCTTTCTGTTTTACATTCCGTTTCACGAGGCGTCGAAAACCTCTTCCTACACGGCATTCACCCCGTCAGCGTGAATTTTTTACGTCTATAGAATCTCGGTTTCCTTGTTGTTTGTTTCGATACCGAAGTTTTATGGCCGCGAGGGCTGCGAATACAAGACCCGCTTTCAGCGGGGAATAAGCACGGCTCTTGTAGGGAGTTTTCGAACCTCGTGGCCGCCCGTTTCGGGCAACTTCGAAATCAACCTACAGGAAATCATCATGAACGCAGCATCTCTTTCTTTTAAAAATACTCATTTCCAAATTACCGACATCAACGGTCAGCCTTGGCTAAGGGGCTTCCAAATTGCCAGTGCCTTGGGCTATAAAAATCCATCATCAGATATAGCAAAAGTCTACGACCGCAATGCCGACGAGTTCACCGACAGCATGACCCGCGTCATCGAACTGACCACCGCAGGCGGCAAACAGCAGGTGCGCGTATTCAGCCTGCGCGGCGCACACCTTTTGGGTATGTTGGCGCGAACTAAAGCAGCCAAAGAGTTCCGCCACTGGGTGCTGGATGTACTGGAACGGGAAAGCAACCGCGCTACCCCGTCCGTCAAAGACCAGCTTCCGACCCGCGACGAACTCATCCAAGTCATCTACATGCTGGGCGACCGCCTGCGCGAAATCCACGGCTGGGGATGGGGCAACTTTGACGACCATCTCTCCGCCAAATTCAACAAAACCCCGCGAGAAGCGACGTATAGCGAACTTATCAACATCATCCGCTGGTTGCACAAACAGACTCAAACCGTAGCCGGCCGCCCCATCGTCGCCGGCGTAAACTGCCCCGTCAAACCCTTCGGCCTCGGCGCATCCCTGTCGCAACAGGCTGAAAACCTGCCCGCAATACTGGCGGCAGAGGAGAAAAAGCAACTCCCCGCGCCTGTTGTGGTCAAAGCTGCCGATTCAAGCGATGCCCAATGCAGAAAACGCGAGATTGCGGAAAGCCACAATTCCGCCATCGCCCGCCTGCTGACATACGACGGCGATACGTCGGAAATCGGGCTGGCGGAATGCGGCGCGGCAACCGAAATCGTCAACCTGACCAAAATAGTCAGCGATGCCTATGAGAACTTTATGTTCTGCAAGGAAAACCAAAACCAAACCGACGACAATTTCAAATGTGCGATGCTTGAATTGACGCGCCTGCAAAATACGGTAATGGAACTGATCTGCTGCTGATTTTTTGCTGTCCGATTATGCCGTCCGATAGGTTTCAGACGGCATTTTTGTTATAATATGTGCTTCAAAATTAAAGCCCTGCGGTACGCCGACGGGGCTAGCAGCTAACTGTTGGGAAAGATTCGATGTTATGAATGACGATAGACGATTTGTTGGAACGCTGGGCAGTTTGGCGTTCGGTTCGAACGGACAACGGGCTTGGTTATGCGGAAAGTGCATTAAACAGGCTGATGAGCGGTGCGGTCAATACGGGCGGTGCGCGTCCGTCTTCGCTGCCCTACGGGGTGGATGCGGATTCGGTGTTTACTTTGGTGGATTCGGCGGTGATGCGGCTGCCAAGGTTTCATCGGGAAGTGATAAAGGTGCATTATTCCGACGGTTTCAATAGCCGCCGTACAAAAGCGGCGGAGTGCGGGTGCAGCGGCGCTTCGTTTTACCGCTATCTTTCCGATGCGGAGGCTATGTTGGCCGTGAGTTTGCGGGATAGTGAGGCAAGCCGGCTGTTAAATGATTTTTAAAAAAGACTTGCAATCTTGAGACTGAAATGTTTAAATTATGGAAAACTGCGGTTTCGTGCGCTTAGGGCGGATGTGCCGCAGTTTTTTTCTATCGTTTCATTCTGTTCCGAAGGCCGTCTGATATTCAGGCGGCCTTTGCTTTTGGTGGCCTTATGTCTTGTATTGCTGTTGATTTGGGCGGCGTGTTCGCGCATCTGGACGATGTGGCGCGGCGTCAGATTCCGTTTGCGGCGAAAAATACGGTAAACAAACTGGCTGCAAATGTCATTGAGGCGGAACAGGCTGAAATGGCGTCGGTATTCGGCAATCCTAGGCAGTGGACGCTGAACAGTCTGTTTGTCCGCCAGTATGCGGATAAACATAATCTGACTGCGATAGTGGATTTTAAAGACAGTGCGTCAAATAGAAGCGCCGGAAAGTATCTGCAAGCGCAAATTTACGGCGGCACGCGCAAAACGAAAGGTATAGAACGGTTTTTGGTTTCGCGCGGCTTGATGCCCGCGGGTTTCCGTATCGTGCCGTCGGATTCGGTCAGGCTTGACCAATACGGCAACATCACGCTGGCGGCGTTTCGTTCAATGTTGCGCGGCATTAATGACGGCAGGAACTTTGCTTTAACCCGAACAAGAGGCCGTCTGAAGCCCGGCATATACAGGCGAAACAAGAAAGGCGTTCGGGCGTTGGTTATGTATGTATCTTCGGCGGAATACGAAAAGCGGATGCGGTATTTTGAAACGGCACGGCAGGCAGTCGAACGCAACAGCGGACAAATTGCAGCCGCCGAACTGGAAAACGCACTGCGAACTGCGCGTTAAGGTACTTCCCAGCCCATAACCCACGCGGGTGATTCGAGCCGCGATTTCTGTTAAGCGACAGGTTTGTATGGGTTGCTTGCTGGGTTAATGAGGAACTGACATGAAAGTGAATAAAAGACAGCTTGCCGATATTGTCGGTGTTACGGAACAGGCTTTGACCAACTGGCAGAAAGAAGGTCTGCCGGTGGCGGCCTATGCAGATAAAAACGGGCTTGCGAATGAATACGATACCGTTGCGGTTATCCGCTGGCTGTTGCAGCGGGAACTGGAACGGCTGAACAAGGAAAAGCCGCGCGACCGGCTGGACAGGGTGAAGGCTGAATTGGCTGAATTGGAGCGGGACGAAAAATTAGGACAGCTTGCGCCAGCCGCGATGTTTGAGCGCGCATGGGGCGACCATGTTTTAGCGGCGCGGACGGAATTTTTAACGATGCCCGAGCAGTTGGCGGCTGAACTGACGGCGACGTCGGGCGTGGAAATAGACCCTGACACCATTGCGGCGTACATCAACAGGGCGCTGGAAAAATTATCGAATTACGGAGCAGAAAACAATGGAGATGACAGCCGCAACCATGCAGGCGCGGATGGCTGAAACGGTGGCGCGGGTGTTGCGGCAGGCGTGCCGGAAATGGGCACCGCCGCGCAAAATTAAAACCCGCGACTGGGCGAACAAGTACCGCTATCTTTCCAGCATAGAGGCCGCCCGACCGGGCAAATACGTTTTGGACGTAACGCCGTATCTGGCATGGGAAAACAGCCCGCTTGATGCGCTGGACGACCCGTCCGTGCAAGTGGTTGTTTGCCAGAAATCGGCGCAAGTGGCGTGGACTTCGGGTGTGCTGGGTAACTTTTTGGGCAAATCCATCGATGCCGAACCCAGTCCGATACTGGTTCTGTTCCCGAAAGAGGGGGCGGCTAAAGAGTACATGGACGAAAAATTCGTTCCGATGGTCGAAGCGACGCCCGCCTTGCGCGAGAAAGTCGATACCCGTATCCGTGCGCAAGGGCAGCGGCAGTTGTTCAAAAAATTCCCCGGCGGTTTTCTGAAGCTGGTGGGCAGTAACAGCCCTGCCAGTGTGAAATCGTCGCCGGTACCGATTGTGTGCGTGGAGGAGCCGGACGACTGTAACCTGAACCTGCGCGGTCAGGGCGACAGTATCAAGCTGGCGAAGGAGCGAACCAAAACCTACCGCCGCCCGAAAATCGTATTAGGCGGCACGCCGACTATTGCGGGCGTCTCGACAATCGCCGCCGAAATGGAGTTGTCGGATAAGCGCGTCGGCATGGTGCCATGCCACGAATGCGGCGAAGCCCATGTGTTGAGCTTCGATTACCTTTCCTGCGACGAAGACCCAAACGGCAACCATCCCGTTTTTGGCAAAAAGCTGCCGGAAACGGCGCATTACACCTGCCCGAACTGCGGCGCGGTGTGGAACGACATGCAGAAAAACCGTAATGTGCGTCGCGGTTGGTGGCAGGCGACCGCGCCTTTTCACGGCACGGCAGGTTTTTACCTGAACGAGCTATACAGCCCGTTCCCCGGCAGTGTGTTTTCCGAACTGATGAAAAAATGGTTGACCGCGCAATACGAAGCGGACAACGGCGATATATCGCCGATGATTGCTTTCGTCAACTCGTCCATCGGAATCCCATTCGAGATGACCAATGACGGCGTGAAGGAAGACGAACTGGCAGAACGCGGCGAAGACTACGCCGAAAACACCGTTCCGCGCGGCGGCCTGATTCTGACTATGGGCGTGGACGTGCAACATGACCGGCTGGCCGTCATCATCCGCGCATGGGGGCGCGGCGAGGAAAGCTGGCTGGTTTGGTGGGGCGAAATCCACGGCAACACGGTGGACGTCAAATCTGACGTGTGGCGTAAACTGGCCGAGATGATTTTTCAGACGGCCTACAAACACGAAACCGGCGCGGGAATGAAAATCGCGGCGGTATCGATAGACAGTTCGGACGGCAATACCTCCGACGCGGTGTATCACTTTGTGCGCGGCTGCCGCGGCGTGAAAGCGGTGAATGTGATGGCGGTCAAGGGCAGCACCAACCCCGATAAAGAAATTTTCAGTCGGGCGCGGGCGATTGACTTGAAGCACAAAAACACCAAGGCCGACAAATTCGGCGTGCAGGTGTACAGCGTCGGCGTATCGCGGGCGAAGGACTTGTTGATAGACGAGCACGCGCGCATCAATCTGGAAGGAAGCGGGGCAGGGCGGATGCACTTTTACAAAGATGTCCGCGCCGATTACTGCGGCCAGTTGTTGAGCGAAGTCAAAGTACCCAGTCGCATGAACAAGCACAAAAAGGTTTGGCAGAAGAAGGTCGGCGTACGAAACGAGGCATTGGACTGCGAAGTCTATGCCCTGCACGCCGCCCGCTCGGTCGGTACGCATACTATGTCGGCGGCAAAATGGGCGTTATACGAAAACGCGCTGTTGCAGTCGGAACTGTTTGCCGAGCCGAAACCCGCCGAACAGGTGCAGGAAAAACCGAAGGTCGACAATGGCGGCGGTTATACCGCCAACCGGCGGCGCAAGGGCGGTAACTTCGTTACCAATTATTGATTCAGGCCGTCTGAATAGATGGCTATCCAGCCGGTTAAGCGTCAACCGGACGTCAGAAAACGCTTTTCTGCTACATTTCAGATTAGGGCTTGATACGACGTTGCCCGACGTTAGAGCGTGCGGCCAAGGTTTGCGGCCGTCTTTTAAGTGCAAACCAAGACAAAGGCCGTCTGAACAGCAGATTTCAGACGGCCTTTATACGGCTACAACCATGAGCGAAAAAGAACAGGTTTTATCCTACATTGCGGCGCATCCGGGCTGCACATCAACCGGCGTTGCCGATGTGGTGTACGGAAAACAAAAGTGGAGCGGCTGGATTTTTGCCCGCCGCGATATTGATACGCTGATTGATAAAGGTTTGGTGGAAGAGCGTTTCGACCAAGGCGTCAGCAAATTTTATGCAAAAGAGGCCGTCTGAAAATGGAAAAGCAAGACAACATTAACCCGCCGCACTATCGAAGCCGCGCCGTGGAATGTATTGAATTTACCGAACGGCTGAATTTCTGCATGGGCAATGCGTTTAAGTACGTTTGGCGTCATCGGGAAAAGAACGGACTGGAGGATTTGAAAAAAGCGCAATGGTATTTGCAGCGGCAGCTTGATTCCGATGCGCCGATGTATCTTTTAGAGCCTGAAGAATACGCGGATTTAATGGAAATGCTGGAAAAATGCAGGTTGGACGATCTGATGCAGCATGTGCTAGAAGAAATCCTGTATTGCGCGCTTTTTGAATCTAAAGAAATCCTGAATGAGGTGATGAGCGGCGTATCTGAACTAATGAAGGAATACGGCGATGAGCGGACATGACTATGCGGTAGAGCTTGAAGAGGCGCGAGAGATTCTGAACAGCCTTCGGAAAGCCTACAAGGAACATGCGGCAGGCAGGGGCATGACCAAGCGGTACAAAATCAAAGACCGCGAAATGGAGTTTTCCAGCCTTGCCGATTTGTTGAAGCAGATACGGTTCTGGCAGCAGGAAATTACGCGGCTGGAAGCGGCGGCGGGTATTTCTCCGCGCCGTTCAGGCCGTATCATCACGCGATTTTAGGATGAGATATGGCAAAACAATCAAATGCCGCGCCGCAAAAGCGCGGTTTTTTTGCGCGGTTGTTCGGCAGGCGGGATTCCGTCCCGCAAACCGCCCGCCGCAACTTTGCCGGAGCGCGTCCGGTCGGGTCGCTGGCTTCGTGGCAGCCGCAGAACTGGTCGGCGGACGCTTTGGCGCGGTCGGACCTTGACCGCCTGCGCGCCCGCGCCCGAAGCCTTGCGCGCGACAACGACTACATGCGCAAGTTTCTGAACATGGTCGAAAGCAACGTTATCGGGCGCGATGGTTTCGCCCTGCAAATGCGTGTTTTGCTGGATAACGAGGATAAGCCCGATACGTTGGCGAACAAGGCCATCGAAGAAGCATTTTCACGCTGGGCAAGGCGCGGGGTGTGCGATGTTACCGGCCAGTTGTCGTTTACCGACTTACAACGGCTGCTGATTCGCGGGGTTGCCCGCGACGGCGAAGTGCTGGTTCGTCATCTTTCGGGTTTCAACAACGAATACGGCTATGCGTTGCAGGTGCTGGATATTGACCGTTTGGATACGGGATACAACGTACCGCCACAAAACGGGCGCAACGCCGTTCGTATGGGCGTTGAGCTAAACAACTATTCCCGTCCGGTGGCGTACTGGCTGCGGACGTCGCATCCGGGCGAAGCATACGGACAGACGAATACCGGCAATTTGCGCGAACGGGTGCCGGCAGAGCAAATCAGCCATATTTTCCTGCACGACCGCCCCGAACAGCGGCGCGGCTTTCCGTGGGTGGCTTCGGCCATCATCGGCCTGCAAAACCTGTCGGGCTATCAGGAAGCGGCCATTATCGCCGCCCGCGTCGGTGCGTCGAAAATGGGTTTTTTCAAACAGACGGAAGACGCCGACAACTTCATTCCGCCGATTGACGGGCAAGAGGTCGATAACGGGCGCGGCGGCATTGATTTAATCGATTCGGTCGAGCCGGGCACATTTCACGAACTGCCGCAGGGTTACGACTTCACGCCGTTCGACCCCGATTATCCGCACGCCAATTATGACGCATTCGTCAAAGCCAGCCTGCGCGGTATCGCCAGCGGTTTGAACGTGGCTTATCACAGCTTGGCGAACGACCTTGAGGGTGTGAACTTTTCCAGTATTCGCAGTGGGACGCTGGAGGAGCGCGATACATGGATGACGTTGCAAAACTGGTTTGCCGAAGCGTTTTTGTATGACGTATTCGACCGCTGGATTGAGGCGGCGTTGCTAATGGGCGCAATCAAGATGCCGTCCGGCAAATCGCTGCCGGCTGGCAAGCTGGACAAATTCAAGGCCTGCAACTGGCAGGGGCGCCGCTGGTCGTGGGTTGACCCGCTGAAAGATATTAACGCGCATAAAGAAGCGGTGGCGCTGTCGGTTAAATCCCGCCGTGATATTTGTAT
Source organism: Neisseria oralis (assembly GCF_045062685.1). Taxonomy (NCBI): domain Bacteria; kingdom Pseudomonadati; phylum Pseudomonadota; class Betaproteobacteria; order Neisseriales; family Neisseriaceae; genus Neisseria; species Neisseria oralis. The sequence goes on along the minus strand of NZ_JBJGEB010000012.1, from coordinate 13,369 downwards.
GGAAATGGGCTTAGATTTTGAGGATGTAATCGCCCAAATCGAACAGGAAAACCAAATTTTGGCGGCGAAGGGAATCGCTGCCGATGTCAAACCGCCCCCTGTGGCGGCAGAACCAGAATCGGAGGATGACCCGAATGAAGAAAATAAAGCCTGATAAGGCGCAAATGCAGCAAATGAGCCGCTTTGCCGTGTTTCAGCGTGAAAGCGTGGATGTTGAAAAACGAACGGTCGAAGTGGCGTTTTCCAGCGAAGAGCCGGTAGAACGCTGGTTCGGCGATGAAGTATTAAGTCATGCGGCGGGTGCCGTTGACTTGAGCCGTCTGAACGACGGCGGCGCGGTGCTGTTCAATCACGACTGGGACGACCAAATCGGCGTCATCGAACGGGCTTGGATTGATGCCGACAAGCGCGGCCGTGCCTTAGTACGCTTTGGCAACGGCGCGAAAGCGGCGGAAAAATTCCAAGACGTGCAAGACGGCATCCTACGCCATATCAGCGTCGGCTACCGCGTGGAAGACATGGTATTGGACAATCCCAATGCAGACGATGAGGACTACCGTTACATCGTTACCCGTTGGATGCCTTATGAAATCAGTTTTGTAACCGTTCCGGCAGACCCGACAGTAGGTGTCGGCAGGTCGGCGGAACCATTTATTGAAAACCCTGTAAACCCAACCCCTGAAAAAGGAAACCGAAACATGAATAAAAATCAAATTCCCGCCGAGGCGGAAACTCTCGCTGCTGCAATCCCTGCCGCCGCAGCAACCGATACCAGCAACACCGCCGAACGCGGTATGCAGAACGAACGAACGCGCGTTTCCGAACTGCTGGCCATTGGTCGCAGTTACGCCGCCCACGGCGGTATCGAAGCAGCCGAAAAGGTTATTAAAGAGGGCGGCAGTGAAGCCCAATTACGCGCCGCCATCATGGTAAACATGCAGACGAAGCCGATCGTTACCGCCGATGAAATCGGCATGACTGATAAAGAACAGCGTGAATTTTCCCTTCTTCGTGCCATGTCTGCCGCCGCAACCGGCAAATGGGACAAAGCGGGCTTGGAACGCGAAGTGTCGGAAGAGTTGGAAAAACGGCATGGTCGCGCAGCGGCAGGTTTCTTTGTGCCGACTGATTTGATTGCCCGCGCTTACAGCAAAGGAAATGCGGCAAACGGCGGCAACGTCATCGAAAACGACTTCCGCGAAGACCTGTTTATCGAACTGTTGCGCAACCGACTTGCCGTTGCCCAGTTGGGCGCCACCGTACTGGACGGCTTGGTCGGCGACATCACCATTCCGAAACACCTGACCGGCAACACCGTTCAATGGGTGGATGAAAACGGCAGTGCGGCCGAATCGAACGCCACTTTCGGACAAATGAGCCTGAAACCGAAAACCGTTACCGCCAATACCGAATTGAGCCGCAAGTTCATTTTGCAGTCTTCGCTGTCTGCCGAACAGTTCGCCCGCAACGAATTGTTGAAAGCCATGATGCTGGGTATCGACTTGGCGGCCATCAATGGCAAAGGTACCGGCAACGAACCGACCGGCATCCTGAACACTGCCGGCATCGGCGCGGTGGAAATCGGTGCGAACGGCGGTGTACCCGAATGGAAGCATATCGTCGCTTTGGAAAGTGCCATTGCCGCCGCCAATGCCGACATCGGCGATTTGGCATACATCACCAATGCCCGCGTGCGCGGCCTGCTGAAAACCAAGCTGAAGGCCGACGGCGTATCCGGCTACATCTGGCAGGACGGCGCAACACCGCTGAACGGCTACCGTTGCGCGGTATCGAACCAAATTCCGTCCAACCTGACCAAAGGCACGGCGGCCAACAAATGCAGCCCGCTGATTTTCGGTAACTGGGCTGATTTGATGATTGCGCATTGGGGCGTTTTGGACGTGGTCGTTGACCCGTACACCAAGTCTACTGCGGGCGCGGTACGCATTACCACGTTGCAAGACGTGGATATTGCCGTCCGCCATGTCGAATCCTTCGCCGCCATTAAAGACATCGTGGCAGCATAACCGTTTAACCAAAGGCCGTCTGAGCAACAGACGGCCTGACTATATGGAGTATTAAAAATGGCAAAAATCAAAATTACACCGTTGCGTAGTTTTTTTGACGACGGCAAAGGTTTCTTCGTCGGTAAGAAGTATTCGGTGGACGAAGAACAGGCGGCGGCCTATATCCGTGAAGGCTGGGCGGTTGAATGGTCGGCAGAATCCGACGGCACGGCGCAAACTGACGGCGGCGATGGCGACGATGGTGACATTACCGATGATTTGACCGACGGTCAGGGCGGCGGCGAAGGTTCAGATGGAACAGGTGCCGGCGGTGTTTAATGAACCGCTGTCGGTGTTTACCAACCCCGCCGATTTTGGCGAAACCGTGATGATTGGCGGTAAAGAGGTAAACGCGATATTTGACCGTGAATTTATGACGGATAGCGGGTTTGGCGTTGCCGTTGCCAATGCCGATCCGCAAATCATCGTTACTGAAGACGACCTGCCGGAAGACGTGAAGTCGGTGGTCGTTACCGTGCGCGGAAAACGCTACACGGTGGCGGAGACTGATTTTGACGGCTGCGGCATGGTTGTTGTGCAACTGAGGGCGGTACATGACAAACCGACTTACTGAAATCCGAAATGCAGCGGTAAATGTGCTGAAACAGAAGTTTCAGCGCGTATATTCCGGTCGCGGATTCGCGCCGGCACAATCGCAATTACCGTGTGTTGTGGTTTATGTCGACAGTCGCCGCACCGAACCGGAAACGGTTGATTTTCCGCCTATCTACCGTCAGACGGTGCGACTGGTTACATTGGTTTGTGTTCAGGCCAATACCGGCGCGGACGAATTGGCGGAGGAAATGCTGTCGGTGGTGCAACAGGCGTTTGTCGAACATCCCGATTTGGGAATTGGCGGCTTGGAAAATTTGGTACCTGATTTGCTGAATATTGATTCCGACGACAGCGGAGAAACCGTTACCGTCTACTATCAGCAAGGTTGGCAGGCAGTTTATTTTGAACAGGCCGTCTGAATTTCAGACGGCCTTTAATATGGAGTTGAAAAAATGGCAGTTAAATTACCGAACGGCGCGACCGTTCACATTGCTACCGCCTTGGCGGCGGCAAAAAACGTAACGGCAGCGACCAACGCGGCGGAAGCGGTGCTGACTTCGACCGCGCACGGCTTTGCAAACGGCGATTTTGTATTGCTGAAAAGCGGCTGGGGCAAACTGAATGAACGTGTTTTCCAAGTTGGCGGCGTCGCTACCGATACTTTTAAACTGGTTGGCATCGATACGACCAATACAGATAATTTCCCGGCAGGTTCGGGCGGCGGCACGGTGCAGAAAATTACCGGCTGGACGAATATTTCACAAATCATTGAGTTTTCGACCAGCGGCGGCGAGCAGCAGTACGTTGATTTCGGCTTCTTAGAAGACGACTACGAGCAGCAAATTCCGTCCACGCAGTCGGCCATGTCGATTTCGATCAAGATTGCCGACGACCCAAACCTTGATGGTTACAAGGCGGCGGTCAAGGCTTCTGATGCCGGGACGCAAACGCCGTTGAAAATCGTACTGAAAGGCGGCGGTCAGATTGTATACAACGGCTATCCGAGCCTGAACAAAACGCCGGAGATGACCCGCAATCAGTTGATGGCGGTAACGTTATCTTATGCGGTGTCGGGTCCGGTAAACCGTTATTGATTTCCCGTTAAATCGTTCATTGTACTCCCTTGGTTTTGGCCGTCTGAAAATGGCGGCCGCTTTTTTTGAAAGCTGAAAATGGCAAAACTATCTTTAAAACCTGATGCAACCTTCCGTCATATTGTAAAAATCCCCGTACCCGGCAGCGAACCGGCAGACGTTGAATTTGAATTTAAGCAGCGCGGCAATAAAGCAATGCAGCAGTTCACGGAAAAACATGTAGACGGCTGGAATGCCGATACGGTATTGGATTGTGCCGTAGGTTGGAATTTGGAAGATACATTCGATAAAGAAAATGTCGAATTGATGTTGGATGCGTATCCGATGTCTGTCTTCGCTATTGTTAAAGGTTATATTGACGAAGTCTATAACGCCCGCGAGGGAAACTGACTGCCGCCGCGCGGGCGTTTTATGAAAAATCGCCTGATGCGGCGGAATTGGGTTTGTTCGGTTTTTCTGAAGATGATTTCTCGGAAGAAGAAAAGACGTTCGGCGTATGGCCGTGCAACTGGCAGGCGGTGCAGTTGTTTATCGCGCTGGCGACGCAATGGCGGGTCGGCATGTCAGGCGCAACAGGGCTTGATTACGGTGCGGTAGCGGCAGTGATGGACTGCCACGGCATTAAGCCGAAGAAACGTAAATCCATGCTGCGGAAAATCCGCGCGATGGAGATTGAAGTGTTGACGATGTGGGCGCAAGAGCATGAATAACGAAACCAAGATTTATATCACTGCCGATTCCGAAGGTGTGGACAAAGGCGTAGCGAAGGCGAAAAAATCAATTAAATCGCTGGGCGATACGGCGCAAACTGAAGGAAAGAGGGTTTCAGACGGCCTTGGTCAAGGAGTCGGCGGCGCGTCCGAAACGGCGGCTGCAACGGAGACCGCAACAAAAAGCATGGCGCGGTCGTTAAAATCGTTGGAAAACGCCATTCGCCGCGATATTGCAGTCAAGATAGCCGGCGGCAAGGCAACCCGTGAATATTATGAAGCATTGGCCAATCAGCGCGGGCTTGATGTTTCGCGGCTGAATCCGTTATTGTCCCAGCTTGACCGATATAACGTCAAAACAAATCGTGCGACACTGACGGTAGGGCAGTTCAACAATGCGCTGCGGCAGACGCCGGCACAGATTGCGGATATTGTTACCCAGCTTGCAGGCGGGCAAAGCCCGTTTTTGATTATGCTGCAACAGGGCGGTCAATTGCGTGATATGTACGGCGGCTTCGGCGGCATGTTTAAGGGCTTGTCAACAATCATTACGCCTTCACGCCTTGCCGTTACTGGCCTTGCGGGCGGTGTGGCTGCGTTGGGTTATGCGATGTATCAGGGTATGGAGGAATCCCAAGAGTATCGCAAAGCCTTGATACTTGCCGGAGATGCGGCAGGAATTACCGCAAACCGTATGCAGGATATAGCCGTTTCCGTTGGGAATGCTACGGGCGGTTATGCTGATGCCCGCGCCGCCATTACCGCGCTGGTATCCAGCGGCAAGGTCGGAGCGGAAAATTACGAACAGTTTACCCGCGCTATTACACTTCAAGCGCAGGCAACAGGGCAAAGTATCGACGACTTGGTCAAAAAATACGTTGAGATTGCTAAAGACCCGTTGCAGGCCGTAGTAGCTTTATCGGCGAATTACCGTACCATGACGGCCGATGTATACGCCCAAGTCAAAGCGTTGCAGGCGCAGGGAAGAGAGCAGGAAGCGGTGGCGTTGGTGCAGCGTAAATTCGCCGCCGAATCAGAAGAAATGTCCACGCGCGTATTGGAAAACCTAGGCGCGATTGAGAGAGGCTGGAAAAGTATCAAAGAAACGGCTTCGGCGACATGGGATGCGCTGAAATCTATCGGCAGAGATGAAACCAAAATCGACAGGCTGACAGCGCTGAACAGCACTATCCAGCAAATCGAGGAATCGAAGCGCAATCCGGTTAATTCGCTGTTTTGGAGCGAGCGAGGCGAGCGGCGGTTGCAGGCGTTTTATGCCGAGCGTGCCAAATTGCAGGCGGAAATCAATCGAGAAAATGCCGCGGCAGAGGAAGCCAAGCGCAGGCAGGCGCAGATACAGTCCAGCACCGAAGCATCGGCAAGGCTGGCACATTCGGCGGAAGCAGGTATTCCAAAACGTATATTGCTAGAACGTGAACTGGCGAAGATTGAGAAAGACAAGTTGGAAGCACTGAAAGGTGCAAACGGCGAACTTGCCAAGCGGCAAATCCTGCAAGATGCGGAATATGCGCGGGCGGCGGCGCTGGAGCGGTTCAAAGAGAAAAAGCCGAAGACGAAAAAAGCTGCCGACCCGCTTAGAAGTTTGAGCGACAATCAGAAAAGATTGTACGGTTTGGCGAAAAGCGCGGGCGAAGACCCCGCAAAATGGCTGGCGTTGTATGAAATTGAGAGTGCCAGTGGTCGGCGGTTGGAAAACAAAAAGTCGGGCGCGTTGGGGCATTTTCAGATTATGCCCCAATATCTGCACGATTACGGTATCAGTCGCGCAGGTACTAAGGATTTGGCCACTTCGTTTAATGCGGTGCGGCGTCATCACCGGATCGGCAGTGCATCGTTGCAGCGCGCGCTTGGGCGCGAATTGACAGCGGGCGAATATTATCTAGGGCATCAACAGGGATGGGGTGGCGCCAAAGCCCTGTTGACCAATCTTGATAAGAACGTGGTGGATGCACTGTCAACGATTATGAAGCGCGGCAGGGCAGTGGCGGCGGTAACGCAAAACGGCGGTCAGGTGAGCATGACCGCCCGTCAGTTTGCCGAAAAATGGGTTTCGCAGGCCAATAGATTGCAGGAACAGTTCGCGCAGAAAGGATTCGGCAGTTTGGATGCCGGCGGCGGTGCGTATTTGCATGATTTAGCGGAGACGGCGTTTGATAAGTGGCAGCAGAAATTCACGGAGGGGCAGGAAAAAATCCGCGTGCAGGCCGCCTTGACGGCCGCGCATGTGGGCAAGTCTTTCAAGTATCAGCTTGAATTGATGAGCAATCCCGAGTTTGCCAATTTCACGGAAACCCAGCGGCAAACCGCTTTGGAGATGGCCAAGGCGGCAGATGCGCAGGAAGATTTGACCGCTGCGACCAAGAAATATGCTGATATTTCCAAGGAAATGAGCAAAGACACCCGCGAAAAGTTGGAAGACAAACTATTTGAAATATCACTAATCGGCAAAACCCGTGAAGAAATTGAAAAGCTGACGTTGGCGCGTTTGTGGGACAAGCAAATCGCGCAAGCGCAGAAAGACGGTGCGCCTGCTGCGAGTATTGCACAGTTGGAGCGCGGCAAGGCTGATTCTATCGGCAGCCTGTCGCAAATGCAGTCCGCACAGAAAGCCGTTGATAACGACTGGCAGGGCGGCATCAAGTCTGGGATTCAAAGCTATATCGATTCCTTCGGCACGATGCGGCAGAGCATGGAAAACGCCACTGTTCAGACTTTCGACAAAATGGGGGATGCCTTGGCTGATTTTGTGGCGACAGGCAAACTTGACTTCCGAAATCTGACTGTTTCCATCTTGCAAGACTTGTCGAAAATGCTAATTAAAATGGCGATTGTAAACGCCATGAAGTCAGCATTGGGCGGGTATGCCGACGGCGGAGTCGTCAGCGGCGGTACGCAGTTTGACGCACTGTTTTCGGGCGGCGGCTATACCGGTGCGGGCGGCAAGTACGAACCGGCGGGCATCGTCCACAAGGGCGAAGTTGTGTTCTCGCAGCAGGACGTGCGCAACCACGGCGGCGTTGCCGCTGTCGAACGGCTGCGGCTGAAAGGCTACGCCGACGGCGGCGCGGTCGGGTTGCCGCCCGTATTGGCTGGCCGCTTCGGCGGGGCAGGCGGCGGGAATATGCAGGTCAACATTACCATCAACCGCAGCGGCGCGGCGGAATCTTCGGCGGAAGGTGATACCGAAATGGCTAAAAAGCTGGCCGAAGCGCTGCCGGGAATGGTCGAGCAGTGGTATTTGAAAAATGTGTACCGTGAAAACGGTACTTATCATAAATAGGCCGTCTGAAAGGTAGTGGTATGGCTGAAACATTCCGTTGGAGGGTTACGTCGGATGCCAAGGCGACGCATAAATTTAATGTCCGTTCAGTCCAGTTTGGCGACGGTTACGAACAGCGGCAGTTAAAATCGTTGCGTCCGAAGTTGAGGAGTTGGGATATTAAAGTGGTAGGTCAAAAGGCTTTGATTGGTGAAATCAAAGCCTTTTTTGATGCCCGCGGCGGCGTTGAGCCGTTCAACTGGCGGCCACCGGAAGGTGGTACGGCGCTGGTCAAGGTGTCCGAATACACGGAAACGTCTAAGGGCGGCAAAGTGTATGAATTGGGTTGTACGTTTGAAGAGGTGCTGGCATGAATCCGCGTATTAAAGCAATGTCGGGTGTGATGTTACAGGCGTTGAGTGCGACGCAGCAGGACGTGCTGGTCGATTTGTGGCAGGTGGATTTCCGCGAATTTGGCGGCGAGGTGTTTTACTATTGCGGTCAGGTAAACGAACTGAATAAACCTGTCGTCTGGCAGGGGCGGGCGTATGAGCCTTTACCGATAAAGGCCGAAGGGTTTGAAACCACTTCGCAGGGTGCGGGCAACCGTCCGACGCTGACTGTTTCGAATATTGCAGGATTCGTAACTGCGGCGGCGGAACAGTTCAATCAAATGACGGGGGTAACCATTATCCGCCGTCAGACTTATGCCAAATTTCTGGACGCGGTCAATTTCCAGTCGGGAAAGAATCCAACGGCTGATGCGACGCAGGAAGTTGTAAGTAAGTATTTGGTAGAACGGCTGTCGGCACTGACCGCCGAAACGGCAACCTTGGAACTGGCCGCGCCGTCCGAATCGGACGGCTCGGTTGTTCCCGCGCGGATCATGCTTGCGAATATCTGTTGTTGGAAATATCGCGGCGAAGGTTGCGGTTATACGGGGCGGGCAGTTGCAGATCGTTTCGATATACCGACTGACGACTCGAAAAAAGATATGTGCAGCGGCACGTTGACCGGTTGCCGTGCGCGCTTTGGCGCGACGGCTGTGTTGCCGTTCGGCGGATTCCCGTCCAGTGATAAGGTGAATACATGATGGACTTAGAAGTTTTGAACGATGACGTCCGGCAGATGATTTTGGATTGCGCCGAGGAAGAGCGGCCATCTGAAATGTGTGGGGTCGTTGTTTTTAATTATGACGGCTTTGAATTCCTGCATCTTAAAAATGTTGCGGATAAGCCGTCTGAAACTTTTGAAATTTCCGCCGATGCATGGCTTGCGGCGGAACGTGCCGGCGAAGTGGCGGCGGTGGTACATTCCCATCCGGCTGGAGAGCCGTTTTTGTCTGGGGCGGACAGACAAATGCAGGTTCATACCGGCCTGCCGTGGATATTGGTTACAGAAGGCCGTCTGAAACTGTTTCGGTGCGTGCCGCATTTACGCGGGCGGCAGTTTGAATACGGCAAAACCGACTGTTTCACGCTGATACGCGATGCGTTTCATCTGGCGGGGATTGATTTCCGCGACCACGAACGAACCAATATAGACCGCGATGCGGCGGCGGATTCGTTTGTCCGCAATCTGCCCGACGGCGGGTTTTCCAGAGTGTCGGACGGAACGTTGCAGGCTGGGGATGTGATTTTAACCGCTACCGGCGGACATGCTTCCCATGCCATGCTGTACTTGGGTGGCGATTGGATTTTGCATCATGCCTATAATCAATTAAGCTGCCGTGTGCCATATACGAACTACTGGGCGCACGTTACCCATAGCGTTTGGCGTCATCGGGATTGGCAGCCGGAAATGATTGCGGCTATTGAGAATGATTTGTTGCATAGGGTGGAACCATGATTACCGTTTGTTTATACGGCGGCCTTAGAGAATATGGCCGCCGTTTTTCTTTGCACGCTGAAACCCCTGCCGAGGCGTTGCACGCATTGTTTACCCAAGTCAGGGGGCTGAAACAGAAAATCAGGGACGGCGTATATCAGGTGCGGTTCAGTGGTGAAGACCAAAGCGAAGAAACGATAGCCGATGTTTTCAGACGGCCTGCCGCGGGTGTGCTGCATATCGTGCCGAGGGTTTCCGGCGCGGGTAAAAACGGCGGGATTATTCAGACGGTGCTGGGCATCGTCTTGATTGTTGTCGGTGCATATACAAGCTGGGCTGGCGGCGGCAGCCTTGTTGCAGCCGGTATCGGAATGGTTGCCGGCGGTGTTGCCCAAATGCTGACTAAGCAACCGAAACTTCAGACGTCAAAAGGTATTGAGGACAGCAAAAACACGGCGTTTTCAAATCTGGCGAACACGTCAGCGCAGGGTAGGCCTGTTCCGCTGGCATACGGCTTGTGTTATTGCGGCAGCCGCGTTGTTTCGCAAGGTGTCCAGTCCCGCCGTATCGACCCTGCCGAAACGGCGGCATCTTCGGGCGCGGTGGCCGAGATTGGGCTGTCCAAAACATTTACGGCGGGCGTGGCGGCAGAAGCGCCGAACGGACAAAAGTACAACACAGATTTTTCGGACGACAGCGTAAGGGCACGTAATTATACGGCGTCCTTTAGTAAAGTTTAATTCATTTTAAATCAATAGGTTATAAAAATGGGCGGTAAATCAGGAACAGGACAGGTTACACCGTATGAAGCGCCGAATACATTATCCGGTGCGCAGTCTTTGCGGATTATCGACGCGATTGCCGAAGGTGTAGTTGCCGGTTTTGCCAACGGCGACGATGCGCCGTTTAAAAGCGTGTATTTTGACGACACACCCGTTCAAAACCCTGACGGCAGTTTCAATTTTAATGGGGTTACGGGTTATTTTCAGCGAGGCGAACAAGACCAGTCGTATGTACCGGGCTTTGCCGCGTCTGAACGTACGGTTCCGGTGTCTGCCGCAGTGAAGCAGGGGACGCCGGTTGTCCGTGCCGTTACCGATTCTTTAATCAGCCGTTTGCGGGTTACGGTTGCCGTAGAACGCAATGCGCAGATAAAAGACAACGGCGATACTGTTGCAGCGGAAACCGTTTTGAATGTGGAGCTTGTGAACAGCAAAGGTCCGCAGGCGGTGAAGCAAGTGCGTTTTTCCGAAAAATCAAGCGGAACATATTATCAGGACGTAGAGTTTGATACGCTGCCCGCCGTGCCGTTCAATGTGCGCGTTGCCCGTATTACGCCCGATTCTTCGACAGATAAAATCAGCAATAACACATATTTTTCGTCTTACGTTGAAGTCGTGGACGCAAAATTGAGTTATCCGCATACCGCCATTGCCGCCTTGGCTATCGATTCCGCCCAGTTCGGCAACAGCGTACCGCGTCGAAATTACCTGATGAAAGGCCGTTTGGTCAAAGTGCCGTCCAACTATGACCCTGAAAAACGGGTTTACGGCAACGGGACTTGGGACGGCAGCTTTAAAACCGCGTGGACGAACAATCCCGCATGGGTGTTTTACGACGTACTGACCCAGCCGCGCTTTTCTACGCTTGCCCGCCGTCTGAATTTGGGTGATGTGGATAAGTGGAGCCTGTATCAAATCGGCAAATATTGCGACGAACTGGTGGATGACGGTTTCGGTGGCAAAGAGCCGCGTTTCGTATGTAATGCCTACATCACCGACTTGACGCAGGCAGGCGAATTTTTACTGAATCTAGCTAGCGTGTTTACCGGCCTGCCGCTTTGGAACGGACAGCAGGTGTCCGTCGTCATGGACGCCGATTCCGACCCCGTAGCGCAGTACAACAATGCCAACGTTAAAGACGGCCTGTTTTCTTATTCCGGCGCGGCGTTGAAGTCGATTCATACTGCCGTACACGTTCAGTATGTGGACAAATACGACGGCTACCGTGCGAAAACGGAATACGTCGCCGACAATGAAGCCATTGCTCGTTACGGCCTGAATATAAAGCAAGTTACCGCGTTTGGCTGTGATTCGCGCGGTCAGGCCGCCCGGTTCGGCGCATGGACGCTGCAAACCGAGTTGAGGCAACAGAACGCTGTTTCGTTCACCGTCGGACGCGAAGGTTTGAAACATCTGCCGTACGATATTGTTCAAGTGATGGACAATCAGTACGCCGGTGCGGAACTTTCCGGCCGCGTGGCGGCGGCCTCCGGCAGTGTGTTGACGCTGGATCGCACTGTTGCCGATGCCGTGGGCGCATTGTTGTATTACATGGATTCAGACGGCCTCAAATCGGCCAAAGTTACGGCAGCGGCGGGCGATAAAATTACGCTGGAAAGAGCTGTCCCGCTGAACGCGGGCGACAGTTGGATACTGTCGGGCAAAGTGAAGGCGCGGCTGTATCGCGCCATCGGCATTAAAGAAAATACCGATGAAGGCACCTACACCATAACCGCCCTGCTGCATGACCCGAAAAAATATGCGGCGGTGGATAACTTTGCCGTGTTCGACCGTGAAATTACAACCCTGCACAAGCTGGCCCCTGTGTTGACTAACGGCAATATCACGACCGACGGCGGCGTATTGACGCTGACTTGGGAGAACCTGACCGCCGACGGGCAGGTGCTGACTTACGATATAAAAATTTATCGGAATAATCAGCTTTTCCGCCACGTGCCGGACGCGGCAACCGCAGAAGTCCGCCTTGAAAACTTACCCAACGGCGATTACCGCGCCGAAATTCGAGGCAGGAATGCGCGCGGGGTATTGTCCGAACCGCTGGTCAAAGCGTGGAGCATCGACTACACCGTTACCGGCCTGCGGGCGACGCCTAGAACCTTTGCGATAGAGTTGGCGTGGACTTTGCCGCAAACCGTAGTTTCCGAACTGGTCTCGGAATTGTGGTATGGCAGGGAAAACAATCTTCAGACGGCCTCAAAACTGGCCACCCTGCCTTACCCCCAAAACGGCTACACCCTAACGGGCGTCGGCGTTGCGGATGAATTTTTCTTCTGGGTTCGGGTGCGCGATGCGGCGGGGAATACGGGTAATTTTACCGCCGCCGTTCATGGTGCGGCGGATAAAGACCCTGCGCCGATTGTGAAGCAGCTTCAAGGCGCGATTACCAAGTCGGCATTGAGCAATGATCTAATCAAATCCTTGAATGACGACATGGCCGCCGCAGGCTCGAAAGCGGCTGCCGCCATGCAGACCGCAGCTATCGAAGAGGTGGCGCGGAAAATCGCCGATGAAGCAACGAACCGTTCGAATGCGATACAGGCTGAGGCACGGGAAAGGACATCTGCAATTCAGGCGGCGGCTGATAAAGCTGCTGCGGATTTGACTGCAAAATCCCGCGAAATTGGAAACAAGATTGCGGAGGTAGAGCAGGTCAATACCCAGCAGGCACAGCAAATCAAAACCGTAACCGCAGCACAGCAAAACACTGCTGCCGCGTTGGAAGCGGAAAAAACCGCGCGGGCGCAGGGGGATAATGCCGAAGCAATGGCGAGGAATACCCTTGCAGCGCGTGTGTCCACAGCAGAAGGCAGTATTGCCAAGGAAGAGGCAGCGCGCATTGAGGCGGATAAAGCCCAAGCGGCAGAAACTGCCGCCTTGAAAACCAGCGTTGGCAATACGGAAAGTGCCATTACCGCCTTGCGGGAAACCGTAACCCGTCAGGATTCGGCGCGGGCACTGGAAATCAACACGCTGACGGCGAAGCTGGACGGGATGAGGGTCGGCGGGCGGAATCTCATTCGGGATTCGGCTGCCG
>NZ_JBJGEB010000011.1:0-55562 GCF_045062685.1 Neisseria oralis | reverse complement strand
CCCGGATTCCCGCCTGCGCGGGAATGACGGATTAGGGGATTTGAGAAAATGAAAGAAACAAGGCCGTCTGAAAAGCAGTTTTAGCTTCGTTGAAACTGTGCTTTCAGACGGCCTTTAACATGCGTACGATTACGCCGCTTGAGGCGGTGAGCCGTACCTATGGGATTTTGTTGTTTTAGTGGGCTGTACAGATTTGTTTATGTATAGATTATCGGTTAATTCAAACACTGCGTGTGTGCGTACCGCACACACACCCTACACGTTGGTTTTAAAGTTTGTACCGCTACAGGTAGGGTGTGTGGCGTAGCCACGCACGCGGTAGGAGGGATACAGGCTACGGCTTGCTACATGTCTTGTTGTAATTTGTGAAGTTCTTCCAAATAAATATCTTCCATAATATTTTTCATATCTAACACACCATCATGAATATCCTCATGGGTATCATTTTGAATCCAATAAATGTCTACTAATTCTGTTGGACGATACATACCATATTTTTTTAATTCCATGCCTGATTTATCATTCTTCCGTAACTCACTCAATAAATGATCACTGGATGCTCTTCCATGTAAGTTTCTATCATCTTGAATGCTGATATATCCCCTATCTTTTAAAATATTTAATAAATATTCAATGTTCATTTATTATCTCCAAAGTTGCTGTGTTAAATAAAATATTTAATCTACGCTTGCTATGCGTTATTATATTCGTTGCCTGAAATGAAACAAAGGTCGTCTGAAAATTTGAAACAATGGTTTGAATGGCAAAAACGCGTGTGTGCGTACCGCACACACGCTACACGTTGGTTTTAAAGCTTGTGCCGCCCACAGGTAGGATGTGGCACGCGGTGGTTGGTCATGCAGGCTACGGCTTGCTACGGGCTTGACCCAATTTACGCTTGCTGAGAATAATATCTACAGAATGTAGCTTTGATTCGAACTCTATCTAAATAATCAAAATCTAGTTCTTCCCAAATATATTTTTGAAGATTAAGAATATTTAAGCAGAGATTTTCGTATGAGTCACATAAATTTTCTTCAAAATCAACATCAATTTGATGTAATCGATTATATTCTTCCGGAGAGTACCAGCACATCCCTTTCCATCTCCTGCTTAAATAATATTTTTTACTTCTAGCATCATATTCAACATGGGGATTTTGTGCGAATGCTAAAACTATCAAATTAAGGCTATTAGCTAAATTATTAAGAATTTTATTAAGCTGACTATATATACCATCTGGGAAATTGGTTTGAGTTATATTGCTAGCCACCATTATAAATTTATCTCTAATTAATTCTGATATATAATGCTCTTCACCAATCATTTCATTAATACTTGACCATTGATTCAAAAATAAATTATCTGTTACCCAACCAATTTTTCTAAGATAAAAGTCTAATTCATTATTTCTACTAGTAATTGTTGAAAGCTTTCTTTTATATAATTCTAATTCTTTCCTTTTTATATTCCCCTTATGAAACTCTCGATGATGATTACAGCATAACAAGATTATATTTTCTAAAGAGTTATTTTCTCTATTTTCATCTATATGGTGAAATTCTAATGGAGAACTAGCTCCACAAATTGAACAACAATGCTTAGCTTCTATCCTAATTTGCGTTTTAATACTCTCAGGAATTGACTTTCTTGGCTCACTATATTTTTTGCTATTCATTTTATTTCCTATTTCCTTATTAAAAAATTCACTCCGCCCCAAACAACAACCCTTCCTTAATCCCCCGAATCCTATCCCTTAACACCGCCGCTTCTTCAAACTGCAAATCCCTAGCCGCCTGCTGCATGGCTTTTTCGAGTTTGGCGATTTCTTTAATTGCGTCTTCTTCGTTGTGGATTTCGCCGACTTTAACTTTGTTTTTGCCTTTCAGACGACCTTTGCCGCCGTCTTCTTCGTGGTACACGCCGTCGATGATGTCTTTGACCTGTTTTTTAATCTGCTGCGGCACGATGCCGTGTTCTTCGTTGAATTTCATCTGTTTTTCGCGGCGGCGTTCGGTTTCGTCGATGGCGGCTTTCATGGAGTCGGTGATTTTGTCGGCGTACAGGATGGCGACGCCGTTCACGTTGCGCGCGGCGCGGCCTATGGTTTGAATCAGGCTGCGGTGGGAGCGCAGGAAACCTTCTTTGTCGGCGTCGAGGATGGCGACGAGGGAGACTTCGGGGATGTCGAGGCCTTCGCGTAAGAGGTTGATGCCGACGAGTACGTCAAACAATCCGAGCCGCAAATCTCTAATGATTTCAACTCGCTCGACGGTGTCGATGTCGCTGTGCAGGTAGCGCACTTTGATGCCGAGTTCGCTGTAATAGTCGGTGAGTTGCTCCGCCATGCGTTTGGTGAGGGTGGTAACGAGTACGCGTTCGCCTTTTTGGATGCGGTCGTTGATTTCGCTCATTAAATCATCGACTTGGGTGGCAACGGGGCGGATGATGATTCGTGGGTCGACCAGCCCTGTGGGGCGGACGACTTGTTCGACCACTTGGCCGGCGTGTTCTTCTTCGTATTTGGCGGGGGTGGCGGAAACGAAGACGGTTTGCGGCATGACTTTTTCAAATTCGTGGAATTTGAGCGGGCGGTTGTCGCGGGCGGAAGGCAGACGGAAGCCGTAGTCGACGAGGTTTTGCTTGCGCGATGCGTCGCCTTTGTACATGCCGCCGATTTGGGTAACGGTAACGTGGCTTTCGTCGATGAACATGATGGCGTTGCTTGGCAGGTAGTCCATCAGCGTGGGCGGCGGTTCGCCTTCTTTTTTGCCGGAGAAGTGGCGGGAGTAGTTTTCGATGCCTTTGCAGAAGCCCATTTCGTAGAGCATTTCGAGGTCGAAGCGGGTGCGCTGTTCGATGCGTTGTTGTTCGACGGGGCGTTGTTCGCGGGCGAAAAATTCGATGCGTTCCCGCAGTTCTTCTTTGATGGATTCGCAGGCGCGCAAGACGGTGTCTCGCGGGGTAACGTAGTGGCTGGACGGGAAGACGGTGTAGCGGCCGACGCGTTGGTGCAGGCTGCCTGAAAGCGGGTCGAACATATCGAGGCGGTCGATTTCGTCGTCGAACAGGCTGATGCGCAAGGCATTTTCGGAGCTTTCAGCGGGGTACACGTCAATCACGTCGCCGCGTACGCGGAAGCTGCCGCGTTTGAAGTCCAAATCGCCGCGTTCGTACTGCATGGAAACGAGCGTGGCGATGATGTCGCGCTGCTCGATGGTGTCGCCCTCTTTGACGGACAACACCATTTGTTGATATTCGGTCGGGTCGCCGATACCGTAAATGGCGGACACGGTGGCAACGATAATCACGTCGTCGCGCGTCATCAGGTTTTTGGTGGCGGAAAGGCGCATTTGCTCGATGTGTTCGTTGATCGCGCTGTCTTTTTCGATGAACAAATCACGGCTGGGCACATAGGCTTCGGGTTGGTAATAGTCGTAGTAGGAAACGAAATATTCCACCGCGTTTTCGGGGAAAAACTCGCGCATTTCGGCATAAAGCTGGGCGGCAAGGGTTTTGTTGTGCGCCATGATAATGGCGGGGCGGCCGCTTTGGGCGATGACGTTCGCCATGGTGTAGGTTTTGCCTGAACCGGTTACGCCGAGCAGGGTTTGATAGGCCAGGCCGTCTGAAAGCCCTTCGAGCAGACCGGCAATGGCGGTGGGCTGGTCGCCGGCGGGTGGGAAGGGTTGGTGGAGTTTGAAGGGGGAATCGGGGTATTGGATGACTTCCATATTGCCGCCTGTTTTCGGTTCGGGGAAAAGGAAGATTATAGCAAAAGGCCGTCTGAAACACGGCACGGCAGGGTTTTCAGACGGCCTGTTCTGATAAAATGATGTTCCTGATTTTCAGACGGCCTATTACAATGTCGCCTGACTCTATCTAAGGAATCCATCATGCAAACCCTTCCCTTCCAACCCGAAATCGCCGAACGGATGCTGGCCGGCACCGACGGTGAATCTATCCATCGCGATTCCGCGTTTGTGCAAACCGCCAACGGTTACTGGCTCGCATGGCACGACGGTATCGCCGCCCTGCTCGCTCCAGACACCCCGCCCGACACCCCTTGTTTCTGGGTCGAAGGCGCGCAAAATCTAGCGGAACTGGTTGCATTGGTAGAAAACGGCGGGTTCGACGAAGTGGAAGAATTTGACGGCAGCGACGATTCATGGCATGAAGCCGCCGCAAGTTGCAGCGGACACGGACACGACGGTCATTGCGGATGCGGCCACTGATGAAGCTGAAAAACCTTACCCCCTTAGCCGCCTGCCTCATTCTGAGCGGCTGCGTCGTCGGTGCCGCAGTTGATTTAGCCGCAACCACGGTCGTTACCGCCGGCAAACTGGCCGTAAAAGGCACTGGTGCCGTGATTAACGCCGCCATCCCCGACGGCGACGACAAAAAGAAAAAAGACAAGAAAAAACAGAAAAAAGCGCAGCAACCCGAAACGCAACAGGTACCGCCTCCGCCGTATGCCCCCACACAAACCGCCCCCGCCCATACCCGCTACATCACGGTTGACGCCGACAGCAACGTCGTCGAAGAACGGGATGCGCCGTAATTGGAAAATCAAAGGTTCGCAGATACCGGAAAGGCCGTCTGAAAAATTTTCAGACGGCCTTTTTTGTCGCCGCATACCCAGTCCCTATCCTGCATCCTCTGCGCTATAATAACAAACCGTTTCTCACCGTTCAGGACACACTCCCATGACCGACTATAACGATATGCCGTCTGAAGACCGCGAAGTCAGCGCCCTATCGCTGCCGCCGCACTCGATGGAGGCCGAGCAGTCCGTGTTGGGCGGTTTGCTGCTTGAAAATGCGGCATGGGACAGAATCGCCGACATCGTCAACGGGGAAGATTTCTACCGCCACGAGCACCGCCTGATTTTCCGCGTTATCGCAACCCTGATTAACGAAAGCCGTCCGGCTGATGTCATCACCGTTCAAGAAGCCTTGGAACGCAATGAAGAGCTGGAAGCCGCAGGCGGGTTCAACTACCTGATTTCACTGGCGCAAAACACCCCTTCCGCCGCCAATATCCGCCGCTATGCAGAAATCGTGCGCGAACGCTCGATCATGCGCCAACTTGCCGAAGTCGGTACCGAAATCGCCCGCAGCGCCTACAATCCGCAGGGGCGCGACGCAGGCCAGCTTTTGGACGAAGCCGAAAACAAAGTCTTCCAGATTGCCGAAAGCACGGCGAAATCCAAACAAGGCTTCCTCGAAATGCCCGCACTGTTGAAAGAAGTGGTCGAACGCATCGACATGCTCTATTCACGCGACAACCCCGACGAAGTTACCGGCATCGCCACCGGTTTCATCGATCTCGACAAAAAAACCTCCGGCCTGCAGCCCGGGGATTTAATCATCGTCGCAGGCCGCCCGTCTATGGGCAAAACCGCGTTTTCCATCAATATTGCAGAATATGTTGCCGTAGAAAGCAAATTGCCCGTTGCCGTATTCTCAATGGAGATGGGCGGCGCACAGTTGGTCATGCGTATGCTCGGCTCGGTCGGCAGGCTCGATCAGCACGTTTTGAAAACAGGGCGTCTGCAAGACGAACATTGGGGCCGTCTGAACGAAGCGGTGGTCAAGCTGTCCGACGCTCCGATGTTTATCGACGAAACCCCCGGCCTGACCGCGCTCGAACTTCGGGCGCGGGCGCGCCGGCTGGCCAGACAGTTCGGAGGCAAACTCGGGCTGATTGTCATCGACTACCTGCAACTGATGGCGGGTTCCGGCCGCTCCGACAACCGCGCCTCCGAATTGGGCGAAATCTCCCGTTCGCTCAAAGCCTTGGCCAAAGAGCTGCAAGTTCCCGTCATCGCCCTGTCGCAACTGAGCCGCACGGTGGAACAGCGTACCGACAAACGCCCGATGATGTCCGACCTGCGCGAATCCGGCGCCATCGAACAGGATGCCGACCTGATTATGTTCATGTACCGCGACGAATACTACAACGCCGAAACCCAGTTTAAAGGACTAGCCGAATGTATCATCGGCAAACACCGCAACGGACCTACCGGCAAGGTTTTTCTGACCTTCTTCGGCCAATTCACCAAATTTGAAAACGCCGCCTATGTTCCCGAAGCGGCAATGATGGAAGATTGATACATATTTCTGCAACGCATTTGTCTGATTTCAGATTTTGTTAGGCAATCAACGGTAATATCGTTTAAAATAAATCAAACGCATAAAATGCGGCGGAAATAAAAACACAATCCACACGTTACTTACAACAATACGAAGCACGGTTACTCATGTATTCCAAACAAAAAGGTTTCACCTTAATCGAATTGCTGGTCGTCATCGCCATTGCCGCAATCATGGCCACCATCGCCTTTCCCAACCTCAGTCAATGGATTGCCTCCCGCCGCGCCGCCAGTCAGGCCGAGCAAATCGCCAACCTTCTGCGCTTCGCCCGCAGCGAAGCTGTACGCCTCAATCTCCCCGTTTATGTCTGCCCCGTCCAAATCAAAAGCGACGGAAAAAGCAACGGCGATTGCAAATCCGCCTATTCCGGACAAGGTATGCTCGCCTTCGCCGATAAAAACAACGACAAAAAATACACCAACGATACAACCGATATTTCATTACGTACTATCATTCTGAACGGTAACCAACAATCCGGACAGGTAGAACACAGTTTCAAAAATATTTCCGCCCAAGGTAAGGAAAGCAAAGGCAACCAATTTTGGGTATTCTTCCCCAACGGCATGTTTGCTCACTCCGATAGTTTGAGTAATATCAACTCATCATCCGTAGCAGATGGTTCCGTAAAAATCGCACTGACCGATGCCTCCGCCAAAGACATCGCAACCAAACGTGCCCGTGCAAGCGTCGTCCTGATTGACAATAGCGGCCGCGTGGAAATCTGCGCGCGTCCAGATTCCCGCGAAATCTGCAAGTATCCCGATTCCAACAAATAATATAAAGCTGAAACGGTGTTTCCGATGAATAATAAAACGTCCTACAAATATCTTTTTGCCGGCAAAGGCCGTCTGAAAACCAAACAATCCGGTATGACCCTGATAGAAGTATTGGTTGCCATGTTCGTATTGGCTTTAGGTGTATTGGCGCTACTGGCCGTACAACTGCGTGCCGTGTCCGGAGTTCGCGAGGCCGAAAGCCAGACCATCGTCTCCCAAATCGCCCAAAATCTAATCGAAGGCATGGTCATCAATCCGACCTTGTCATCGGACTCAGCTACCGGTTGGACCAAAAAATCCTACACTAACTACACCATGGCACAACCATCAACTGCCGCATCATGTTCTCCTCCTCATACCGATACGGTATTAACGACGGCTCAACTAAGAGAAAACCAAATCTGCCAGTTCAAAAACAGTATCCGAAACGCACTGGGTTCGAATACCGACTTGCAATTCATTATCTGCCTTGATTCAAAAGGTACAGTACCGACCCTCAAAGATGGAAAATTTGACGGAAACTGCGACGAACAAGGGAATGTAACCTATATCAAAGCCGCTTGGAGCGAAGATGCGGAAACAGCATCCGATGATAAATCCTCCAACGGACTGACTAAAGACGGTAATAAAATTGTCTATACCTTTCAAGCACAAATTGCGGATAACTGATTATGCAGAAAAATAAAAAACATCTCTCGCTCTACTCTTACCGAAGCGGCATCAAAGGCTTCAGCCTGATTGAATTTTTGGTGGCCGCAGCCCTGAGCATGATTGTACTGATGGCAGTCAGTTCCACATATTTTACTGCCCGCAATCTGAACAACACCGCCACGTCGCGCCTAACCGTACAACAAGACCTGCGCAATGCATCCAATATGATTGTGCGAGATGCACGCATGGCCGGCAGTTTTGGCTGCTTCAACATGTCTGCCCACAAAGCAGGTGATGTAAAAACCGACGATAATAATCAAAATTCAATCTTCAAACTGGCAACGGCCGCTAATTCCGCTTTGGTACCGGTATCAACCGAAACCCTCAAAATAAGCGGATTTACAACGCAAAATAAGGCACTTATATTTAAATACGGTGCCGTAGAAGACACACCCACCGCCCCCATCGTTATCAGTTCCTGTTCAGCCATCAAAAGAGATGATACCGCCAAAACAAATAAAGCCGCAGCCGACTCCCTCAATGCAAATGCGCAAATCGGCAGTGTTTCTGTTTTGAAATATGTCGTCAATGCCTATGTAGTCGGTACGCCTACGAATGGCCAATCCGGGCTATACCGTTTCCAATATGACGGTAAAACTTGGGGAAACCCCCAATTATTGGTTCGCGGTATTTCTACCATGAAAATGAATTTCATCTATAACACCGACGATTCTTGCAAAACCTTTGACAAGACAGACACTATCAAAACCGATAAAGCCCCGGCACTTATCCAACTGACCTTCAATGATTCAATCAACGCCGGAAACGATAACAACATCCAAATTTATAACATTGACGCAGCAGTACGCGGAGGAAACCAATGCGCAGACCGCACTCTTTGATTCAGTCCAAAAGCAACCAGCAGGGATTTGCCCTCTTTATCGTATTGATGATGATGGTTGCCATCGCCCTACTGGTGGTTGCCGCCATGCAGTCTTACAATACCGAACAACGCATCAGCACCAACGATGCCGACCGGAAACTGGCGTTTTCATTGGCCGAATCGGCCTTACGGGAAGGTGAGAACGCTATTTTGAATCTGCCCGATTCACCTAAATTCAACGACGAGTGCGACAACGGTCTATGTCGTGCTGCGAATACAGCCGAAAGACCAACCGGTTCCCCCCAAATAACCGGCACTTCCAATATTGAAGCATGGCTGAGAAAATGCGGTGACAAACTCTGCATTGACACTAAAGGTAAAGAATATCCCAAAGATGCCAAAGTATCTTTACCGAACGGCGTAAGCAAAAAGCCGCGCTATATCATCGAATATGTCAGTAACAGTTCGACGGGAGCCAATATTTACCGCGTAACGGCAAAAGCATGGGGAAAAAATGACAATACTACAGTCATGGTTCAATCCTATGTCAGCAACGAATAGGAAAACGCTATGGTAAAAGCAAGCAGATTTTACGGTTTCACCCTTGTTGAAATGCTGATTACGGTCGCTATCATCGGTATTTTGGCAACCATTGCCATGCCTTCTTACAACCGGTATATCGAACGGGGTTATCTGTCCCAGGCCTACGCCGACTTGGTCAGTATTAACAGCAATGTCAGAACCTATATTGTTAAAAATCCGGGAACAAAGATTGATTCGGATAAATTAAAAAACATTATTTCCAAGTCAACAACCGCCGAAATAGCCGAACGATACGATTTTGCAGGTTCTGTTCCTGATGACAAAAGCCGCCGTTACCTGCTTTCCGCGACACCGAAGGCGGATACGGGTTATACACAAGCCTTGTGGACGGACAGCTTGGGCGAGGCTTACAAATGTACGGATGCAGCTTCGGCAAAAGCCTTTTCTACAAGTCAAACCGATGGCAAAGGTTGCGAACGGATAGGTAAAACAGGAATCTGATTGATTTAGCAATCTTCTCCGCATCTACCATTCATAACTTTCATCAAAACTCAAGATGCCGTCTGAAAGAATTTTCAGACGGCATCTTGAGTTTCCAAATCCACCATTCATAACTTTCATACTATTATTTTTCAGACGGCCTCTCCAAACTACTCATCATCTCCCGCCATTGGTTCAGCAACGGTATTAAAGCATCTTTATGAGGATGCCCGTTGCAGATGGCCGCCTCCAGTAATGCACAGGCTTTGGCAATATTCCTTTCAATGCCTTCACCGTTAAAATACAGGCAGGCCAAACTATATTGGGCGGTGGCATCATTGCTTTCCGCCGCACATCCGAACCAATACGCCGCTTGAGCCGTATCCTCCTCCACCCCTTTCCCGCTGTAATACATCATGCCCAAATCCGTCTGCGCCCTGCGGTGTCCGAGCTTTGCCGCTTGCAGGTAAAATTCAAAGGCTTCCGAATAATCCTGCATCTGGTTCAACCCGTGATAACTGGCGAATGCCTGTTGGTAAAGCTGTTCGAGCTTTTGGTGTTGCAAAGCGGTTTCTTTGATTCGCTCGTAATTCTGCCGGTCGTGCAAAGCACTGTCAGACACCAGTTTCTGATACGCAGCCATGCTGCCTGCTTCTGCCGCCTGCCGATAATACCCGCGGGCAGTATCAGAATCGGCATCCACTCCCAAACCGTAACTGTAAATATCTCCCAGCAAACGCAATGCTTCGGGATGCCGAAACTGTGCGGCTGCTTCCGCATGGGAACGCGCTGCTTCAGGATTTCTCTCAACGTAACGGCCAAGCAGGTAAAGTTCCGCCAAAGCTGCATGTGCATTGTTGTCTCCCTGCTCGGAGGCCGTCTGAAACCAGACTAATGCCTCCTTACTATTTTCCGGCAGTAAAATTTCCGCCAGTGCGGTCTGTGCCGCCGCAATACCTTGCTCTGCGGCAATCCGCAGATAACGTGCGGCCTGTTCGTGGTTCTGCGGCACACCTTGCCCGTAAAGATACTGCAAACCGAGCTGCCAATGCGCCGCCACCAATCCCTGCTCTGCGGCCTGTCTGTATAACCGGTAAGCCGCCTCCATATCCGGTTCGGCGGCATTTTGATAATACTGCGCCAAATAATATTGCGCCTGCGGATGGTTGGCGGCAGCCGCTTTTTTTGCCCAATACAATGCTTTATCGGTTTTACCGGTTTCATTGAAATATTTAAGCAGCCTCATCTGCGCCTGAACCATACCTTGTTCGGCCAAATCACCATATACACCTAATAACAAAGCAACCGGCGTGCCGCCAGCTTCCTTAAGTTGCAACAGGTTATAGCGCGCATACGGATGTCCGGCCGAGGCAGCCTGCTCCAACAAAGCAATACCTTCCTCGGCATTCTTCCGCACACCCAAACCGTTCATCAGGCAGCCGGACAACTGAAACACTGCCTCCGTATCCCCTTCCTGCACCGCCTGCCTGAGCAATGGCACGGCAACGGCATAATCCGGCGGAGTTTGGTTGAGAAACTGTCGAGCGCGCTCGAAAAATGAAACGGATTGCGTATTTTCCATGATGTTCCGGTTGTTTGGTTATTGTCAGCCGTTATTGTAAGCCGTAAGGACATGAGGCGTCCAAACTGAACCGACCGTTTCCTCTCCCGTGTAGTTGATAGAAATATAAAGGCCGTCTGAAACGTTCTTCATCATCCCGTTTCAGACGGCCTGTTCAACAGTCAAACTCTATTACGACTTGCTTCCGGCTCTCGGTTTGCCTTTGGCTTTGGCCCTGCTTCCCACTACCACTTTAACGCTTTTCCGCTTCTTGCCGGTCTTGGCTTTACCGGAAGCAGATTTTTTGCGTAAATCAGATTTTCCGGTTTCTTTCTTCAAAGTATCGGCTTCTTTGATGTCCAATCGGGATTTCCGGCCTCTAGCAGCCTTTACCGCACCTTTTTTCGCAGCCGATTCAGAAGGGCTTTTTGACGCAGACACCGCTTTCTTACCGCGCTTTTTACCGGCAGTACCACCGCTAATCAGCAACAAATCGATTTTACTGGTATCCAAGTCCGCACGTGCCACTTTCACACTGACACGATCACCCATACTGAAACGCACGCCGCTGCGTTCGCCTTCGATGGCCATAATTTCAGGACGGTAATTGAAATAATCTTCGCCCAAATCGCTGATATGCACCAAACCGTCGATATGAATGTCGTCCAAAGTTACGAAAATGCCGAAGCTCGTCATGCCGGAAATTTTACCGCCAAACACTTCGCCGACTTTGTCCCGCATATAATAGGTTTTCAGCCAATTCTCAACGTCGCGCGAAGCATCGTCGGCGCGGCGCTCGCAGAACGAAGTATGCACACCCAACTCCTGCCACGATTTGCCGGGATTGTATTTTTCACCGGCCAATACAGCTTTGATTGCCCGATGTACGGTCAAATCAGGGTAACGTCGGATAGGCGAAGTGAAATGTGCATAAGCGTCATAGGCCAAACCGAAATGTCCGTCGCAGTTCGGCTCGTAAACTGCCTGCTGCATCGAACGCAGCATCATAACCTGCAACAATTCGGCATCCGGCCGCCCTTTGAATTGCTCGGCCAAAACCGCATAATCTTTCGGCGTAGGATTGTCCCTTCCGCCCAAACTCAATCCTGTCAGCGCAAGCTGTTCGCGCAATGTGGCCAGTTTTTCCGGAGTCGGACCCAAATGGTTGCGGAATAAGGCGGTATGTTTGTTTTTCAGCAAAAACTCTGCCGCGCACACATTCGCCGCCAACATACACTCTTCAATCAGTTTGTGCGCATCGTTGCGCACAACAGGAACGATTTTCTCAATTTTGCCGTTGTCGTCGAAAACCATCTGCGTCTCAACGCTTTCAAATTCAACTGCACCTCGGCTGGAACGTTTTTTCTGCAAAATTTTAAACAAGCGGTAAAGCGTATCGATTTGTTCTTTATACGGATGTTCCAGGCCGTCTGAAAGCCAACTCCAAACCTGGTTGTAAGTCAACCGCGCATGAGAACGCATTACCGCCGGATAAAACTTATATTCTTTAATATTGCCCGCATAAGTAACCATCATGTCGCACACCATACACAACCGTTCGACATCGGGATTCAGCGAACAAATACCGTTGGACAGGTTTTCAGGCAGCATCGGAATGACGCGGCGCGGGAAATACACGCTGGTAGCGCGTTCCAGCGCATCGTTATCAATAGCATCATTCGGACGGACATAATGGCTGACGTCGGCAATCGCCACCACCAGCCGGTAATTTCTGCCGATTTTTTCGGCAAACACAGCATCGTCAAAATCGCGTGCCGTTTCGCCGTCTATCGTTACCAACGGCAGATTGCGCAAGTCCACCCTACCTTTCAAATCGCTTTTGCGCACATGATCAGGGATTTTTTCCGCGGCTTTCCGGCAAGCATCGCTAAATTGGTGCGGCAGATGGTGTTTGCGGACGGCGATTTCGATTTCCATACCGCTGTCGGCATAATCGCCTAATACCTCGATGATTTTCGCTACGGCGGGGCGGTTCAGTTCGGGATAAGTTTCGATTTCGGCCACGATGACCTGGCCCGATTCGGGCTTGAAGCCGGCCACGCTGTCAGGCTCCAAAACTATACTCTGCGTCAGCCGTTTATCCTCCGCTTCCAAAATGGCGATACCGCGCTCTACATAAAAACGGCCGACCACTTGCTTCTGCGCGCGTTCAACAATATCCAGCACCGTACCTTCACGCCGCCCCCTGCGGTCTACCCCCGCAGGACGGACGGTTACAATGTCGCCGTGCATCACGCCGCGCATCTGCCGCTCGTACAGAATAAAATCGCCGTCCCCCGTCGGCTGCAACGGTACGGCGAATCCAAAACCGTCTTTATGCGCCTCGACACGGCATTTCACCAAATCGATTTTATTTGCAACACACACTGCACCGCGGCGGTTAATCAAAACCTGCCCGTCGCGTGCCATCGCTTTCAGACGGCGTTCGAAAAACTCATATTCGGCATCTGTAATCGACAACTCGTGCGCCAAAGCCTCCATTTTCGCCGGCACACCTTTTTGTTCCAACAACTTGATAATCCACTCGCGGCTTGGCAACGGATGGTCATAGCGCTGCCCCTCGCGTTCTAAGTAAGGGTCTTTTTCTCGTAAATTTAACAATTTAATATTTTTCTTCATTTTTAAGATTGACATTCTTTCACACAAATATATAATGACGTCTTCGTTTTGGCGAAGCGGTGGATACTCTACCCCAAAACGGTTAATAAAGCAAAGCCCAGGTGGCGGAATTGGTAGACGCGCTAGCTTCAGGTGCTAGTGTCCTCGCGGGCGTGGAAGTTCGAGTCTTCTCCTGGGCACCAAAAGTTTACTGCTTTGCTTTAAAAATACGGATGATTGCCCAGGTGGCGGAATTGGTAGACGCGCTAGCTTCAGGTGCTAGTATCCTCACGGGTGTGGAAGTTCGAGTCTTCTCCTGGGCACCATACATAAAATATAAAATGTTCCGGTTTCCGCCGGATTTTTTATTGGTTTGTATTAGTTGGAATAATTGCTAACCGTCTGCATTCCTACTATAATAGTCCCATCATTAGAGAGGTGGATGAGTGGTTTAAGTCGCACGCCTGGAAAGCGTGTATACGTGAATAGCGTATCGAGGGTTCGAATCCCTTCCTCTCTGCCAGATTCTGAATAGCCCGTCTTAATAAAGACGGGCTATTTTTATCACTCTCGATTAAGGTGCAAGCCGGCCCCAACCTTTCCTCCTCACACAAAAATAAATTACTTTCATTCTCAATCTGTTATACACCCTGCCTTCATCTATACAAATTAATCCCTCAGGTGTATCCTTCAACCGCCGTATACATTCATCAAAAATATATCTTTCCAAAGGCCGTCTGAAAAATACCGGCCGGATATAAATCCAAGGACACTGCCATGACTGATTTTACCGTATGGGAAACCGCGCCGTTTGGTGCAACCATCGACCATATCCTGCAACGCTACCACAACATACACCGTGCGCAATTTGAAGAACTGGTTCCGTTGGCGCAAAAAGTTGCGGAGGTACATGCCGACAGTTTTCCGGCGGAAGTGCCGGAATTGCTGGCTTATATGCAAAACGAACTGCTGATGCACATGATGAAGGAAGAGCGCATGCTGTTTCCCATGATCAAACAAGGCGTCGGGCGCGGGGCGGCGATGCCGATTAGCGTGATGATGCACGAGCATGAGGAACACGACCAGGCCGTAGCCAGACTGCTGGCACTGACCAACAATCTGACCGTTCCCGAAAACGCCTGTGGCAGTTGGACGCGGCTGTACACGCTGGCACGCGAATTGGTGGACGATTTGACCGACCACATCCATTTGGAAAACGAAATTCTTTTCCCGCGCGTATTGGCTTCTTAAAAACCCCAAAAGGCCGTCTGAAAATTTTTCAGATGGCCTTTCCATCATCCCGCACTCATTTTCTCCTCGAAGGCAGACAAAATCCGCTTCACCTCGCCCGCATCCTTAACCGCCCTTACCGCATCAAACAATTCCTGTGCCTCCGCAAATTCTTTTTTCATCATGCCGAGCCACTGTTTCAAACGGGCGACGGGATATTTGCCGTTGGCTTCTTTCATGGTACACAAATCAAAAAAAAGGTTTATCCAGCCTGATATTTCAGCGAAATCCGCATCGCGGGCTTCACGTCCGCCTTCGTATTGTTTGATTTGCCGTGCAAGATAGGGACGGATAACGGCACCGCGACCGAGCATGACGCTGTCGCAACCGCTGACTGCTTTGATTTCCAAATAATCTTCAAGTGTGAAAACATCGCCGTTGGCGGTTACGGGGATGTCGACACTGTCGCGGATTTTACGTATCCATTCCCAGTGTGCGGGCGGTTCGTAACCTTCATTTTTGGTACGGGCGTGTACGGTTAGGGCGCAGGCGCCTGCGGCGGCAATGGCGGCGGCACATTCCAATGCGGGACTTTTGTCTTCGTAACCGAGGCGCATTTTGGCGGTAAGCGGGATGTGTGGCGGCAGGCGGCGGCGCAGGGTCCTGACGATGCGGTAAATAAGTTCCGGTTCCTTAAGCAGCACCGCGCCGCCTTTGTGCTTGTTGACCGTCGGTGCGGGGCAACCGAAATTCAGATCGATTTTATCCGCACCGAAGCGCACGGCTTCCAGCGCGTTGACGGCCATATTGTCCGCATCGCTGCCGAGAAGCTGCACGGTGCAGGGCGTTCCGGCGAAAGTTTTGTTGCCGTTGGCGATTTCGGGGACGTATTTGAGCCATGTCTGCCGCGAATGCACGGTATGCGTAATCCGTACGAACTCGCTCACGCATTCGTCGAAACCGCCTATACGCGTGAGCAGGTCGCGCATTACATCGTCCACCAAACCCTGCATCGGAGCCAGAACCAATTTCATGTCAATGAGGCCGTCTGAAAAAAACTGAAACGGCGTATTGTAGCCCCATATCGGTTAGAATACACCTCTTGCAGCCTATTCAAGGAGAACATGATGGACGGGGAAATCCGCCTGATTATCGACACCGACCCCGGGCAGGACGACGCCGCCGCCATTCTGATGGCACACGGCCTGGCAAAGCGCGGACTGATTGACTTCATGGCCCTTACCGCGGTGGCGGGGAATGTCGGGCTGAACCATACGTCGGCCAACGCGCGGATTATCTGCGACTGGGCGGGCCGGAAAGATTTTCCGGTGTATGCGGGCGTGGGCAAGCCGTTATTGCGCGATTTGGTAACGGCGGAAGAGGTACACGGCAAGACGGGCTTGGACGGCGTCGCGCTGCACGATCCAGAATGTCCGTTGCAAAGCGTTCATGCCGTCGATTACCTGATTCGCACGCTTCGCGGCGCGGAACGCGGCAGCATCACGCTCTGCCCCATCGGACCGCTGACCAACATCGCCCTGGCGTTCAGCCTCGCACCGGATATTGCGGACGCGGTGAAAAATATCGTATTGATGGGCGGCTGCTACTTTGAGGCGGGGAACATCACTCCCTGCGCAGAATTCAATTTCTACGTCGATCCGCATGCGGCGCAGATTGTATTGCAAAGCGGCGCGCCGATTACGATACTGCCGCTGGACGTTACCCACAAGGCGCAAATCACCACGCCGCGCATGGATATGCTGCGCAGGCTCGGCAACGTCAACGGCCCGCGGCTGGCGGACATCCTGCAAAGTTACGAACGGTACGACATTCAGGCGTTCGGACTGGAAGGCGGCCCGCTGCACGACCCCTGCGCGGTCGCCTTCGCCGTATTCCCCGAACTTTTCCGCGGCAAAGCCTGCCGCGTCGATGTGGATACGCAAAGCGAACTGTCGCTGGGCGCGTGTTCGGTCGACTGGCGTGGCACGACGGGTAAGCCCGCAAACGCTTTTTGGGTAACGGAAGTCGATTCGGACGGCCTGTTCCGCGAACTGGCCGAATCGGTTTCTTTCCTGCCCTGACCCAACCGGAACGCTGCAAAAAGGCCGTCTGAAACCGCCCAAGACGGCCTGATATTATTGTATCATTCACTCCAACCTCTTTCAGACGGCCTCAGAGTCATGACCTCCAAAATCCCCGCCACAGCCACCATGCTGGTAAAAAATTCCGAACGCTATCTATCCGAAGTCCTGACCGCTCTCGACGGTTTCGACGAAATCCTGCTGCTGGACAACGGCTCGACCGACCGCACGCTGGAAATCGCCGCAGGGTTCAAAAACACCAGCATCCGCAAACACGAATTTATCGGATTCGGCCCGATGAAGAACCTCGCCGCCCGCCTTGCCCGCAACGACTGGATTTTCAATATCGACAGCGACGAAGTGGCCGATGCCGAACTAATGGAAAGCATACGCGCCGCGGTGGCGGAAAACCGTATGCAGAAAGTGTTTTCCCTGTCGCGCCTCAACCATTACGACGGCCGCCTGATAAAAGCCTGCGGCTGGTATCCCGACATTATCCCGCGCCTCTACCACCGCCGCTTCACCCAATTTTCCGACCGTCAGGTGCATGAATCGCTGAAGCTGCCGGAAAATACCGAGACGCAGATGCTGGCAGGCCGTCTGAAACATTATTCGTTTGAAAACGCCGAAGGACTGATTCGGAAAATGCAGCAGTACAGTACGCTTTACGCCGAAGAAAACCGCTATAAAAAACCAGCCTCTCCGGCCAAAGCACTGCTGCACGGCGGCGTGTCGTTCGTGAAAAACTATTTCCTCAAACGCGGCTTCGTCTACGGCTCGGACGGCCTCATCATCTCCGCCGCCAACGCGCAGGGTTCGTATTACAAATACGTCAAACTCTACGAACGCAACCGCCACATCACTGCCGCGCTGGTCATCACCACCTACAACCGTCCGGACGCGTTGGAACTGGTGCTCAAATCCGCGCTGGCGCAAACCCGCCTGCCCGACGAAATCATCGTTGCCGACGACGGTTCGGCACAGGATACCGCCGAAGTCGTCGATGCGTTCAAACGCATCAGTCCGGTTCCGGTGAAGCATTCCTGGCGTCCCGACGACGGCTTCCGCGCCGCCGAATCACGCAACCGCGCCATCGCGGCCGCCTCGTCCGACTACATCATCCTGATAGACGGCGACATGCTGCTCGACCCTTCATTTATCACCGACCACCTCAAACTCGCTCGCAAAGGCCGTCTGATACAGGGTTCGCGCGTCATCCTGACCGAAGAGCGTACCGCCGCCCTACTCGAAAACGGCAGCCTGCCCGCCCTGTCGTGCTTCAGTACAGGCATCAGGAAAAGGGCTTCCGCCCTGCGTCTGCGCCTGCCGGCGAAAATCGTCGGCAGCCACGGCAACCGCAAACACAAAGGCATCAAAACCTGCAATATGGGTTTTTTCCGCGACGACGCGTTGGCGGTCAACGGCTTTAACAACGAATTTGTCGGCTGGGGACGCGAAGACAGCGAATTTGTCGCCCGCTGCTACCATGTCGGTATGAAGCGCCACAACCTTAAATTTGCGGGCGTCGCCTACCATCTTTGGCACCACGAGGCCGAACGCGGCTCCCTGCCGCAAAACGATGCCCTGCTCCAACAGACTTTGTTTGAAGGAAAAATTCGCTGCGAAGACGGAATCGACGCATTTTTAAAGTAGCGGCGGCACTTTCAGACGGCCCCTGCCTTTGATGTTAAAATGTTTTTGTCCGCATTAACCGCAGTTTTTCATGAATATTCTCGAAGCCTTATTGTTATTGGTCCTGCTGATCGTCATCAGCGCATTCGTTTCCTGCTCCGAACTCGCGCTCGCCTCGGCGCGCAAAATCAAATTGCAAGTGATGGCAAAAGACGGCGGCGACACGCGCGCGCTGGATGTGCTCAATATGCAGCAGCAGCCGGGCAGCTTCATCACCGTCGTCCAAATCGGTTTGAACGCCGTCGCCATTCTCGCCGGTATCGTCGGCGAAGCGGCGGTGCGCCCTTATTTCGGCAGTTTGTTGGCAAACGCGGGCAGTTGGGGCAGTACGGCCGCGTCGCTGCTGACGTTCGCGCTGGTAACGGGCAGCTTCATCCTGATTGCCGACCTGATGCCCAAACGCATAGCGATGACCCATCCCGAAGCGGTGGCGGTGCGCATCGTGCGTCCGATGATGTTCTTGATTTTCATCTTAAAACCTTTCGTTTGGACATTTGACGGGCTGGCGAACGCGATATTCAAACTCTTCAAAATTTCCACTGTCCGCCAAGAGCAACTGACTTCGGAAGACATTTACGCCGTCGTCGATGCGGGCGCGCAGGCTGGCGTGTTGAAGCAGCAGGAACACTACCTGATTGAAAATATTTTCGACATGCAGGCGCGCACGGTGACTTCCACCATGAGCACGCGCGAATACATCGCCTATTTCGATAAAAACGACGGCAGCGATACCGTGTTGGAAATGATGTCGGAAAAACCGCACAACAAATTCTTGGTGTGCGACGGCGATTTGGAACGCGTCATCGGCTACATCGAATCGCACACGCTATTGACCTTGTTTTTAAAAGAAAAAGACGTCCGCCTGACCGACAAGCGCGTGTTGCGCAAAGCCTTGTTCATCCCTGATACGCTGTCGCTTTACGATGTCTTGGAAACCTTCAAAACTTCCGGCGAAGACTTTGCCGTGGTGGTGAACGAATACGCGCTGGTGGTCGGCGTGGTAACGCTGAAAGACGTGATGAGCATCGTCATGGGCGAGCTGGTCAATACCGAAGAAGAGCCGCAAATCATCCGCCGCACCGAAGACACCTGGCTGGTGGACGGCGCGACCCCGCTCGCCGACGTCATGCGCGCGTTGGACATTGAGGAATTTCCCAATTCGGAAAACTACGAAACCATCGCCGGCTTTATGATGTATTCCCTGCGCAAAATCCCGAAACGCACCGATTTTTTAGTTTACGCGGGCTATAAATTTGAAATCATCGACACCGAAAATCTGAAAATCGACCAGCTTTTGGTTACGAGACAGGATAACGGTTCCCGAACCGACGGTTCCGGCCTGCCCGCGCGGGCATGACAGTTTCGGCAACCCTGTACGACTAAAGAGGCCGTCTGAAAACATTTTCAGACGGCCTCTTAACGTTTTCCATATCCGCTACAACAGCGGACTCATCAGCCGGACCGTATTCTCGACTAGCCCCCACCATTTCGCCCGCTGCTGCCACGCCCTGACCGAAATATAGCGGCTGTCGGCCAGATAGCCGCGCTGCAAATCGTAAATCCGGTTGGTCATATGTTTGTCGTAAATCGCCAAACTGATTTCCAAGTTCAGGAAGAAGCTGCGCATATCCATATTGACCGTACCGAACAGTGCGTAATCTTCGTCGATGGTCATGGTTTTCGCGTGCAACAGCCCGCCTTCGAACATGGCGAGCTTCACGCCTGCCGAAAGCAGCAGCGGATAATAAGCGCGGGACGCGTAGCGCACCAGCAGCGAATCGACTTTTGCCGGCAGAATCAGCGTAACCTCCACCCCGCGCTTGGCGGCGGTGGTCAGTGCGGTCAGCAGCGGTTCGTCGGGCACGAAATACGGCGTGGTGATGATGATGCGCTTGGTGGCGGAATGGATGGCGCTGATGATGGTTTCGTAAATCACCCGATCGCCCTGCTCCGGCGCGGACGGGATGACTTGCGCCACCACGCTGCCCCGATTAATGTTTTCCGGCAGCAGTTCGGGGATACGGTCTTCGTGTTCAGTCAGGTATTGCTGGATGCCTTGCAGGTTTTCGTCGGTTTCCACCGCCAAATCGGCGAAAAACACCGCCGACATTTCCAGCACCAGCGGTCCGGTGCAGCGCATCATCACGTCCACCCACTCGCCCACGCCGGAACCTTTTTTGAAAAAGTGCGGATCGACGAGGTTATAGCTGCCGGTATAACCGATTTTTCCGTCTATCACCATAATTTTGCGGTGGTTGCGCAAATCGCTGCGGGTAAACAGCGTCCGCAACGGCCCCACCGGCAGTGCGGAATGCACTTCCACGCCCGCATCGCGCAGTTCCTCCGCCCAAGCGCTGCCCAGAAAACCGCTGCTGCCGACCGCATCGGCCAGAATGGCGCAGTCCACTCCGCGTCCGGCCGCACGCAATACCGCATCCAGCAGCTCTTCAATACGCCCCTGCGGCTCGATAATGTAAAACGCCAGCAGACAGGAATGTTCGGCCGCTTCGATGTCCGCCAGCATGGTGTCGATGATGTCGTCGGTGGTTGCCAGCAGCGTCATCCCGTTGCCCTGCGTCGCGCCCAAACCCGTGCTGCGCGCCGCCACCCGGCTGATGCCGTGATAATGCGGTTTCACTTTGTCGCCGATGTCGAAATACATTTCTTTCAGATATTTCTCGGCAAACCCGCTGTAAAAACGGTTCATTTCGCCCATGCGCTTCGTGCGCGCCGAACCCAGCCACGGTTCGCCGACCAGCAGGTAGCCTATCGTGCCGAACACGGGAAACAGGAACAGGATAATCAGCCATGCAAACGCCGTACCGACGTTGCGCTGTTTGTAGAGTACCCGCACCATACAGGTGAGCGCGGCGCAGGTATGGGCAAACAGGAAAATTTCCGCCCAAGTGATGTTTTTCAAAAAGGTCATAACGTCCGTTCACAAAGATAGACAAGGCCATTATAGTGAAACCGCCCCGCGCGGAACAACAATCAAGGCCGTCTGAAAACGGTGAATCCGGCGGTGAAGCCCACTCAGCCCGACCGTTTGTCCGGATCGAGCGACGCCACCGCCAGCCGCATCCATTCCCACGACATCCGGTAGTGGTCACCGAACGCGTCGTACAGTGCGTCTTGGCTCATGATGCTGTATTCGCCTTCGGTTTCCAGTGAAACGGGCAATCCGTTTTCGATTTCGGTGTAATAGTGGTTGTATTCCCCGCTGTAAAATCCGTCGAGCTTACGGACAATTTCCGCAGCCTTGCGCCATTCGTCCTGCGCCGCTTCCAACTGGGGCAGCAGCCGCAGCCATTCACGGTAAAGCGACTGGATTTCGTCTATACGGCGTTGCGCCTCTTCAATATCAATCATCTCTTGGTCCTCAAATATAAAACCGGCTTTCAGACGGCCTGTCCGCCCGATATTGAAAGCCGTTGGCAATCAGCGCATAATCGGTCGTCTGTACCCATCAAGGCCGGAAGGAACCCCGTCATGCAAAACTACCTGACCCCCAATTTTTCATTCGCCCCCATGATTCCCGAACGCGCCCTCGGCAGCCGCGTCTGGGATACCGAAGGCCGTGAATACATCGACTTGTCGGGCGGTATCGCGGTCAATTCGCTGGGACACTGCCATCCCGATTTGATTGCCGCGCTGGCGGAGCAGTCGCAAAAATTGTGGCACATTTCCAATATCTACACCACCAAGCCCGCGCAGGAATTGGCGCAAAAGCTGGTAGAGCATACCTTCGCCGACAAAGTATTCTTTTGCAATTCCGGCGCGGAAGCCAATGAAGCCGCGCTGAAACTGGCGCGCAAATACGGTCGCGATCATTTTGGCGGACACAAAACCGAAATCATCTCCTGCCTCAACAGCTTCCACGGCCGTACGCTGTTTACCGTCTCAGTCGGCGGCCAGCCCAAATACAGCAAAGACTACGCGCCGCTGCCGCAAGGCATCACCCACGTTCCGTTCAACGATATTGCCGCATTAGAAGCTGCCATCAGTGAAAACACCTGCGCGGTGATTATCGAGCCGATTCAAGGCGAAAGCGGCATCCTGCCCGCCACCCAGGAATATCTGCAAGCTGCGCGCCGTTTGTGCGACGAACACGGCGCATTGCTGATTTTGGACGAAGTGCAAACCGGTATGGGGCATACGGGCAAACTGTTTGCCTACGAGCATTACGGCATTACACCCGATATTCTCAGTTCCGCCAAAGCATTGGGCGGCGGCTTCCCTATCGGCGCGATTCTGACCACCGATAAAATCGCCCCGACCTTCGGGCCGGGAACGCACGGTTCGACTTTCGGCGGCAATCCGATGGCGTGCGCCGTCGGCAGCCGCGCGTTCGACATCATCAACGCGCCAGAAACCTTGGCGCATGTGGAAAAACAAGGACAAAAACTTCAGACGGCCTTGCGGGAATTAGGCGAAAAAACCGGTGCGTTCAAAGAAGTACGCGGTATGGGTCTGCTCATCGGCTGCGTGCTGGCAAACAAATACCAAGGCCGCGCTTCGGAAATCACCGCCGCCGCGCTGAAACACGGCCTGATGGTATTGGTTGCCGGAGCCGACGTCGTGCGCTTCGCCCCCAGCCTGCTGTTAAACGATGAGGACATGGCGGAAGGTCTGAAACGCTTGGAAGCTGCGTTGAAAGAATAGGCGGATTAGGATGCTTGAGGCCGTCTGAAAAATAAACGCATGTTTTCAGACGGCCTCAACAGACTGAAAACATGCCTGCGCCACCGCCCGACTGCTATAATCCACATCCTTTTCCTTATCCCCTCCCCCCATGAAACTCAACCCCCAACAGCAAGCCGCCGTCAAATACCTCGGCGGGCCTCTGCTCGTGCTTGCCGGCGCCGGCAGCGGCAAAACCGGCGTGATTACGCAAAAAATCAAGCATTTGATTGTCAACGTCGGCTATCTGCCGCATACCGTCGCCGCGATTACCTTTACCAACAAAGCCGCTACGGAAATGCAGGAGCGCGTCGCCAAAATGCTGCCCAAATCGCAAACGCGCGGGCTGACGATTTGCACGTTCCACTCTTTGGGCATGAAGATTCTGCGCGAAGAGGCGAACCATATCGGTTACAAAAAAAACTTCTCCATCCTCGATTCCACCGACAGCGCGAAAATCATCGGCGAACTTTTGGGCGGCACAGGAAAAGAAGCCTTATTCAAAGCGCAGCATCAAATTTCCCTGTGGAAAAACGATTTGAAAACGCCCGAAGACGTGCTTCAGACGACCTCCAACGCTTGGGAAGAACAAATCGCGCGCGTGTATGCAAGCTATCAGGAAACCCTGCAAAGCTATCAGGCGGTGGACTTCGACGACTTAATCCGCCTGCCCGCCGTGTTGTTGCAGCAAAACAGCGAAGTGCGCAACAAATGGCAGCGGCGGCTGCGTTATCTGTTGGTTGACGAATGTCAGGACACCAACACCTGCCAATTTACCCTGATGAAACTCTTGACCGGCGCGGAAGGCATGTTTACCGCCGTCGGCGACGACGACCAGTCCATCTACGCATGGCGCGGCGCGAACATGGAAAACCTGCGCAAAATGCAGGAAGACTATCCGCAGATGAAAGTCATCAAATTGGAGCAAAACTACCGCTCCACCGCGCGGATTCTCAAAATCGCCAACAAAGTCATCGAAAACAACCCCAAACTCTTTACCAAAAAACTTTGGTCGCAGTTCGGCGAAGGCGAAATCGTCAAAGTCGTTGCCTGCCAAAACGAGCAACACGAAGCCGACTGGGTCGTCAGCCAAATCGTCAAGCAGAAGCTGGTCGGCGGCGACAAAACCCAATACGCCGATTTCGCCGTGTTATACCGCGGCAACCATCAGGCGCGGATTTTTGAAGAAGCCTTGCGCAGCGCGCGCGTTCCCTACCAACTCTCCGGCGGGCAGAGTTTTTTCGACAAAGCCGAAATCAAAGACGTTTTGTCCTATTTGCGCCTGCTTGCCAATCCCAACGACGATCCCGCCTTCCTGCGCGCCGTTACCACGCCCAAACGCGGCATCGGCGATGTAACGCTGGGCAAGCTCAACACCTACGCGCACGAACACGAATGCAGCCTGTATGAAGCCGCGCAAACCGAAGAAGCCCTTGCCTTGCTGAACAATACCAACCGCCAACACCTGCAAGCCTTTATGGATATGTTCGGCAGCTACCGCGCCAAAGCCGAAACTAGTGAAGCGGGCGAACTCATCAACAGCCTGCTCAAAGAAATCGACTACGAAAACCACCTGCTTGCCAGCGAAGAAGGCAAAGCAGGGGAAATCAAATGGCGCAACGTCAGCGACCTGACCGGCTGGCTAGAGCGCAAAGGCGAGCAAGACGGCAAAAACATCATCGAACTCGCCCAAACCGTTGCCCTAATGACGCTCTTGGAAGGCAAAAGCGAAGAAGAAGTCGATGCCGTCAAACTCTCAACCCTGCACGCCTCCAAAGGCTTGGAATACCCCTACGTCTTCCTCGT
Organism: Neisseria oralis; assembly: GCF_045062685.1. NCBI lineage: Bacteria > Pseudomonadati > Pseudomonadota > Betaproteobacteria > Neisseriales > Neisseriaceae > Neisseria > Neisseria oralis. Next base: position 30,405 of record NZ_JBJGEB010000011.1, on the reverse strand, counting down.
CGGCTGCGAAGAGGGCATCCTGCCGCACAACGACAGCATCGAAGAAGACAATGTTGAAGAAGAACGCCGCCTGATGTACGTCGGCATCACCCGCGCCAAACGCCAGCTTACGCTAACCCACTGCGTCAAACGCAAAAAACAAGGCACATGGCAGTTCCCCGAACCCAGCCGCTTCATAGACGAAATGCCGCAGGAAGACATCAAGATTTTAGGGCGCAAAGGCGGCGAACCGATTGTGAGCAAGGAAGAGGGCAGAAACAATCTGGCAGGCTTGCTGGACATGCTGGGCGGTAAAAGCGGGCAAAAACAGCCAGATTGACACTTTCATATGCAATTTCAAACAGTTCCGCTACATAGGCCGAACCGTCGCAAACCCTTTGTCCAAGGCAGGTTTCATTCGGTTTTTTATCCAAGACAAATGCCCTAAAAAATGCTATGCTGCCCCTTTCATCAAACCCATCGAAATCCAAAGCAATGACCAAGTCACTGACAAAATTCCTCATCCCTGCCATAGCCGTATTCATTGCAGGCATGTCGGCCGCCCCCTACTATCTGGGCATCAAAACAGAAGAATCGCTGGCCGAGCAACAAAAATTGCTGAAGGAATCCGGTTTTCTGACCGTCGAATCCCACACCTACGAGCGCGGCTGGTTCAGTGCCACGGAAACCACCGTCATCCGACTGAAACCGACCCTGCTGCAAAATACCGAAAAATTCCTGCCCGACAACCTGAAAACCGTATTGCAGGAACCGGTTACCATCGTCAACCACATCGAACACGGCCCGTTTGCCGGCGGCTTTACTCCCGTCCGCGCCCACATCGAAACCGAATTCAAATACCACCCCGAAACGACCAAAGTATTGGCGCGCTTCTTCGGCAGCCAAACCCCGCTCTCCATGACCAACACCGTTTACCTTAACGGCAGCGGCGAAATGGACGTCAAAGTTCCCGCCTTCGATTACGAAGAGCTTTCGGGCATCAAACTCAACTGGAAAGGCCTGAGCGGCAAAACCGGCTATCAAGCCGGCTTCCAAAGCTACACGCACGACTACACCGCCCCGTCGTTACAAGTCAAACTGGCCGACAAAGGCAGCGTGGGACTGGAAAACCTGCACCTGCAAACCGAAACTTCCGACGGGCAAAACAAACTGTCGTTGGGAAAAAGCAGCGTCACCCTCGACAAATTCCTGCTCGAATGGAAGGAAGGCATAGACTACAACGTCAAACTGAACGAATTGATCAACCTCGTTACCGACCTGCAAATCGGCGCATTCATCAATCCGACCGGCACGATTGCCCCGTCCACCATCGAAGTCGGCAAACTGCGCTTCGATACCCAAACCACCGAATCGGGCAAATTCATCAACAGCGAAGGACGCTTCCAGTTTGACACGCTGACCTACGGCAACGACAAATACGGTCCGCTCGACATCAACATCGCCGCCGAACACCTCGACGCCCAAGGCCTGCTCGCGCTCAAAGCCAAGCTGGCCGAAGTTGCCGATAAAAAAATGGACGACGAGCAAATTCAGAACGAATTGATTCAGACGGCCAAAACCAAAGCATCGAGCCTGTTTACCCAAAATCCCGTGCTCAACGTCAAAGCATTCAAATTCACCATGCCGCAAGGCTTGGTGGACGTCAGCGGCAAACTTGCCTTTAAAGGGCTGACAGCCAAAGACATGGACAATTTGGGCGACATGCTGAAAAAAACCGATGCCGACTTCAACCTCCAGGTTCCTCAGAAACTGATTGAAGATCTTGCCGTCAACCAGGCGCGCAACATCTTCAGCGTCAACAGCGAAGACGAGGCCGCAGGCCGCACCAGCATCGACGACATCAACGAAACCCTGCGCCTGATGGTAGACAGCACCATCAAATCTATGGCCGCCGAAGAGTACCTGACCGTCAAAGAAGGCAATTTGAAAACGCACATTACCCTGCAAAACAGCGCGTTGAAACTCAACGGCAAAGTGCTCGAAAACGAACCCGAGCCGGATTTCGACGAAGGCGATATGATGAGCGATGCCGCCCACTGAAATCAAAAGGCAACCAAAAGGCCGTCTGAAAACAGAATTTCAGACGGCCTTTCCTTTTACTTCATTTCATCCGGCGGGATTTGCAACGTTTAGCCGCCGCAGGCGCCGCAGCAACCTCCCTCGCTATGCCCGCCGCAGTTGTTGTCTTCGTTGATAACGGGCAATTCGACTTCTTCCTGAGTTTTTTCATCGGGCAAATCGTTTACCTTGATTTTATTTTCTTCGCTCACTGCAATATCCTTTTTCCAACGGTATGAAAAAACGCCAGGATAACTTTCAGACGGCCTCACCGTTATAAAAGACCGTCTGCCTGACTCGGTTATTTGATTTCCAGCGGCGCGAAGGATTTAACCGTTTCGTCCACCGCTTTCACGCGTACCAAGAAATCCTCAAGCTGCGACAGCGGCAACGCGCTGGGGCCGTCGCATTTGGCCTGATCTGGGTTGGCGTGGGATTCGAGAAACAGCCCCGCCAACCGTGTCGCCATACCGGCCAACGCAAGCTCCAACGCTTGCGAGCGGCGTCCTCCTGATGCGGCGGAACCCGATTCGCGCGTCTGCAACGAGTGGGTAACGTCAAAAATTACGGGCACGCCGTCGCAAGTTTTCTTCATCACACCGAAGCCGAGCATGTCCACCACCAGATTGTCGTAGCCGAAATTCGAGCCGCGTTCGCATAAAATCAGTTTGTCGTTGCCCGCCTCTTTAAATTTTTCCACAATATTCTTCATCTGCGACGGACTCAAAAACTGCGGTTTTTTAATGTTGATGACATTACCCGTTTTCGCCATCGCCACCACCAAATCAGTCTGGCGCGCCAAAAAAGCGGGAAGCTGGATAACGTCGCACACATCGGCAACGGGCCGGCACTGGTACGGCTCGTGCACATCGGTAATCACCGGCACGTCAAACTCTTTCTTTACCGCCTGAAAAATCTTCATCCCTTCTTCCAAACCCACGCCGCGGAAAGAATGAACGGACGAGCGGTTGGCTTTATCGAAGGAAGCTTTGAACACATACGGGATACCGAGTTTATCCGTTACCTTCACATATTGCTCGCATGCCTTGAGCGTAGAATCGAGGTCTTCCAATACATTGACGCCGCCGAACAAAACAAACGGTTTGTCGTTGCCGACCGTAATGTTGTTGATTTGAATATCCATAACCACCCTTTCGTGTTGACTGACAAGAAATTCCAAATATACGCCAAGGCCGTCTGAAACCGGATTTGCTGTTTCAGACGGCTTTCGAATCACAAAACCGTGTGCGGCGGCTCGTAAGAGATAACATCGCGGATTTTATTCTCCCCGTCCACCAGTACCACTTTTGGCTGATGCGTCTGAATCTCAGGTCCGGACAACATCACATACGACATGATAATCACAATATCGCCTTTCTGCACCAGCCGCGCCGCCGCGCCGTTCAAACACACTACCCCGCTGCCGCGTTTGCCTGCAATGGTATAGGTCTCAAAACGTTCTCCGTTATTATTGTTGACGATGGCGACTTTTTCGTTGACGCAGATACCCGCGGCATCAAGCAGGTCTTCATCTATGGTAATGCTGCCGACGTAGTTGAGGTCGGCTTCGGTAACGGTGGCGCGGTGTATCTTGCCGCCGAGCAGAGTGCGGAACATGGGTTTCCTTTTAAATCAAATGCTGGTCGGTTACAAACGGCCTGCCACGTATGGGAAAGTGAGGCCGTCTGAAAATCAAAAGCCGTTATTATAGTGGACTTCCCTGTAAATTCATAACGATGCTTCGCCGGTTTTCAGACGGCATCGGGCCGCACGGCTATTTTAAACCTAAACATTGCTTCAGCCAGCGCAGATACGGGGCAAACCCGCGCGAAACATTTTGCATCAGGATTTGCGGGCAGTCGTAGCTGTGGTTGGCGATGATGTTTTTTTGGATTTCGCGGTAGCAGTGGCGCGAGGTTTTGATGGTGATGCGGATTTCATCGTCGCGGCAGATTTCGCCGTTCCAAAGGTATTGGCTGGTGATGGTTTCGTATTGCACGCAGGCGGCGAGGTGTTTTTCCAGAAGCAAACCGCCGATTTTTTCGGCTTCTTCGCGGGTCGGGGCGGTGGTGGTAACGATGACGGGTTTGAACGCGGGCATTTCAGACGGCCTATTGGGGTTTGAATTTAACGGTTGCGAGATATTTCATCCATCGTCCTGTGGCGTTGTAGTTGCCTTTTTGGGCAGCGGCCACGGCTACTTTGTCGAATTTGCTGTAACCACCGGATTCGATGATGTTAATCTCCTTGGCTTCGCCTTCGGGAGAAACGATGACGGCGAGTTTGACGGAATTTTCGGGGGCGGAGGCTTGTTTTACCGGATTGTCGTTTTGCGCGGCCGCAGGGAGGGTAAGGGCAAGCAGCAAGGCGAGAATGATGGCTCGGATGGTCATGAATTTCTCTTATGTTTGTTGGGAAACATTACAAATAATGAAAACGATCCCTGAAATTAACGAAAGGAAGAAAGCAACAGTTTGAAGAAAAACAAAAATCCCTTGATTATGCGCTAGTTTCATTAACAATACATTGTTGTTTTTGTTCTTTTTTAAACTTCGTAAAAGAAGCCATTGCCCAAATTTGGGGAATAACTCTATAAAATCTCTATTAATTTCATCAAAATCTAAATCAGTATAAATTTTAATATTTGACTGTGTTGCGTATTGCTGTACCGATTCCTCGTTAGCAGAATAATCTTGAAAAATCGGATTTAATGCTTCCTTTATGTATTGAATAATATAGATTAATGATTTTATTCTTGTTATTAGGTACTTACAGAATAATCCACATATAATGGAAAATATGAGGCAAACATTACACCAAAGGAAACCACTTAATTGCAGATACCCGATAATTTTATCTGAATTCAATATTTCAAACGAAAGAATAATTCCTGATACGGTAAGTAACCATAGATTAAAACTCTCAAAATGTTCATAAGCTGCTTTAGCAGTTCCCTCAACCAAAGCCTATAAAAGTTTAGTTTTTGCTATGTCTTGATTTATTTCATTCAGTTTATGTAGAGCATTATTTTGCTCTTTGTTGTTTTCCATTTTCAGACGACCTTTTGTTTTCGTGGGCGAAGCCCACGCTACGAGGTTGCGCCCGTTTGAGCGGCGGGCGAGGTTTTACTTATTTGAAGTTCAATATCGGCCAACTTTTTGCTTTGGCTTCTTTTTCCAGCTCGGCATCAGGATTGACGGCAACGGGTTCGTTGACGAGGCGCAGTAGCGGCAGGTCGTTTTTGGAGTCGCTGTAAAAATAGGTTTTGCCGTAGCTTTCAAGCGTTTCGCCGCGTTCGGCGAGCCATTGGTTCAGGCGGGTAATTTTGCCTTCTTTGAGGCTGGGCGTGCCGATGTAGTTGCCGGTGTAGCGGCCGTCGGCACCGGTTTCGAGTTGGGTGCCGATGATGTTGGTAATGCCGAAAAGGTGGCAGATGGGGGTGATGATGAACTCGTTGGTCGATGAGATGACGAGGGTTTCGTCGCCCGCCATTTGGTGGCTCTGCACCAGCATACGCTGCATGGGCGAGATGTGGGGCGTGATGAACTCCGCCATAAATTCGCGGTGAAATTCCGCCAGCTCTTCTTTGCTGTAACGGGCGAGCGGGGCGAGGTGGAATTTGAGGAAGGCGTCGATGTCGAGGCAGCCGTTTTGGTAGTCGCGGTAGAATTTTTCGTTTTGCGCTTCGGTTTCGGCAGCGTCAACCAGCCCTTTTTTGATGAGGTATTGCGGCCAAGAGTGGTCGGAATCGGTGTTGATGAGGGTGTTGTCGAGGTCGAAGATAGCGAGGTTTTTCATTGGGTTTCCTGTTGTTTCAGAAGCTGGCGCAGAAGCGGCAGAGTGATGCGTTTGCCCATGGTGACGGCGTAGTTGTCCAGCGTGTCGAGCATCTGCATCAGGCTGTCCATGTCGCGCCGCCAGTGGTTAAGCAGGTATTCGAAGATTTCGGGATCTATGGTTACTTGGCGTGCCGCGGCCATGCTGACGAGCGCGTCGATTTTTTCTTGGTCGGTCAAGGGTTTGACTTCGTAAACGAGACAGTACGCCATGCGGGTGCGCAAGTCTTCGCGGATGACGAGCTGTTGGGGCGTGTGTTCGGAACTTAACAGCAGAAAGCCTTTGCCGCTGTTGCGGAAGCGGTTGAATACGGCAAACAGGAGGGCTTGTTCTTCGTTGCCCAGTTTTTCGATTTGGTCGATGGCGAGGTAATCGGCTTCAAGGACTGATTCCGTCAACGGGGAAGTGGCGGCATCTATATAAACCGCATTCTTCCCCATTCCCAGCGCCTGAGCGACCCAGGCCTGAAGCAGATGACTTTTCCCTGCCCCCTGTTCGCCCCACACATAAATAAATTGCCCGTGCCGGTTTTGCAGGACATAAACCAGTTCGGCATTCGATGTCCCGAGGAATTTATCAAAACCCGGATAGTCGCGGGTAGCGAAATCGAAAATAAGCTGGTTCACGGAGGTCAACAGGCTGAAAAATACGATGTTTCCATTGTACGTTGAATTTTGCGGCAGACTCAAGTAAAACAAGGCTTTTCCATTTTCAGACGGCCTTTCGTCACATTTTCTACAAAACCATCTTTATTTGTTTTTTTTATTATATAAATTTATTTTACAAATAATAGGGAAGTTGACCTGTATCAAAGCTCAAGAGCGATTTTCATTTATAATTGCCGTCATTGAGTTTCAGACATTGCTGCCCTGCTAGGTGTTTTGCCATTAGTCTGTTGCAGCAATATTGTTTATGTTGTATTGATTGTGAAGTAGCTTTCATTACTTATCTCTTTCCTCTTGATGTGTGTGTGTTTGGGTGTGGCTGTTCGGCCACCCCTTTTTTTTTACCCTTTTATTTTATTCAAACGTGAATTAAAATCCGTAATAGCAAATACATTAGGATTAATCATGAGCAGCAAACTGACCTTGCCAGACACTCTGCCTGACGAACACGACCTGCGTGCGGTGCTGGCCTATAATATGCGCGTTTTCCGCGTGGGAAAAGGCTGGTCGCAGGAAGAACTTGCCAGACAATGCGGTCTGGATAGGACTTATATTTCCGCTGTCGAACGCAAACGCTGGAATGTCGCGCTTTCCAATATCGAAAAAATTGCAATAGCACTGCAAATTGCCCCGTATCAATTGCTGCTGCCTCCGCAGCAATTATTACGGCAAATGTCCGAACAGGCCGTCTGAACCGTTTGAGAATAATTTATGGTATCCGCAAGAATCCGGCACATATTGGAAAATTTCTCCAACCAAAGGCAAAAAACAGTCGCACGCTACCAAGAAAAAAACAATCCTGTCGTATTTTTCAAAGAATATGGTAATGCGGTGGAAACTTTGCTGACCGAATTATGGCTGGAAATCTTCGATACCGACCGACTTTGCCTGTTGGCAACCGGCGGATTCGGACGCAAAGAACTTTATCCTTACTCGGATATTGATTTGGCTATTGTCGCACCCGACACGATCTCGGAAAACGAACAGGAAAAAATCGCCGGATTTATCCAAACTTTGTGGGACATCAAATTGATGCCGTCTGTAAAAAGCGGCAGTTGCGACGAACTATGCGCCAGTATTCGGGAAGATATTAGCGGCGACACGGCTTTTCTAGAAGCCCGCTTTCTTTGCGGCAATCGCAAACTGGCAGAAGAAACATTTACCCGTGTCGACAAACAACGTGATATTGCCGCCTTTGTTGAAGCGAAGCTGGTCGAAATGCAGCTGCGCCATAGTAAATCCCAAGGCTCGGGAGCTGCGTTGGAACCGAATATCAAAAGCTGCCCGGGCGGGCTGCGCGACATACATACTATGTTGTGGATTGCTAAAGCGCAGGAGCTGGATACCAAAATTTCTTCGCTTATCAGACAGAATGTCCTGACTTGCGCCGAAGCGGCGACATTGGCGCACAGTTACAAAACACTCGCCGCTATCCGTATCACTCTACATATCAACGCCAAGCGTGCCGAAGATAAGCTGGTATTCGACCTTCAGGATCAAGTAGCCAAACATATAGTCAGGCATGACGATACACCGCAGAAGCGGAGCGAAAAACTAATGCGGATTTTTTACCGCGCCACCAAATCCGTTAAACAACTCAACGGCATCCTGCTGCCGATGCTGCAAAACCGGATTCATCCCAAGCCTAAACACGTCACTCACCCGATCGATGACGATTACTACCAAATCAACAATCAAGTCGCAGCAAAAGATATCCGTATCTTTTGCAACCAACCGGTTCAGATTTTCAAAATCATCCAAATTCTACAACGCCGTAATGACATTACCTCCATCGAACCGCAAACTCTGCGTGCATGGTGGTCGGCCACCCGTAATATCCGCCCCGATTTCTATAACAACCCGGACAACCGCAGGCAGTTCATCAGTTTCTTCCAACACGGAGAGGGTCTGACCCATATCATGCGCTTTTTAAATCTCTACGGCGTATTGGGACGGTATCTGCCTGCATGGGAAAAAATTACAGGCCTGCTACAACATGACCTGTTCCATATCTATCCGGTAGACGACCATATCCTGACTGTGCTGCATAATATCCGGCGTTTTGCCATAGAAGCACGTAGTCACGAAAATCCGTTTGCCTCATCGTTGATGCAGTCTTTTCCGCAACAACACATCCTCTACTTGGCAGCCATTTTTCATGATATAGCCAAAGGTCGCGGCGGCAATCATTCCTTACAGGGCGTAGCCGATGCCAGAAAATTCGCCGCCGACCATTTCCTTTCCCAAGAAGAAAGCGATTTATTGGCCTGGTTGGTGGAAAATCATCTTTTAATGTCTACCGTTGCCCAAAAAGAAGACATACAAGACCCTGATGTAATCAGTAATTTCTGTAGCCGAATCGGCACGCAGAAACGTCTGACCGCCCTTTATCTACTGACCATTGCCGATATACGCGGTACGAATCCCAAACTTTGGAACAACTGGCGAGCCAGTTTGCTGGAAACCCTGTTTCATACTGCCGCCCGCAATCTTAATGGTGGGGCAAGCAGTTTGAATGCCGTGTTCAGCCGCCGCCAACATGAAGCAGCAGATTTACTCAGCCGTACTGGTGCCCCCGAAGCCCAACAGAAAAAACTGTGGCATGTACTGGGTTCCGCTTATTTCGTCCGGCATCAAACGCGCGAAATATTATGGCATACCGCCAATCTAGTTCATGATATAGAAACACCGCTTATCCGCAGCCGTATTTTGCCTGAGAGTGATACTTTCCAAGTCATGATTTTCATGCCAAACGGCCCGCGGCTGTTTGCACGCCTATGCCGTATTTTCAGCCGACACGGTTTCGATATTCTGGCAGCACGGGCTTTCATCACTGAACACAACTACATATTAGATACGTTCATCGTACAAATACCGTCCTGCCACCATCCAAGCGACTACCCCAATATCCAAAGTGCCCTTGAAGCCGAGTTAAACAGTTTTATCCACGGATATACCGTTGCAACAGAACCACCCGCACCTAACCACCGACTGAGCCGCCGTGGCCGGTATATGCCGATTACCCCAAGTGTTACTATTACCCGAGACGAAGATTATTCTGACTGGTATACCGTTGAAATTACGGCAGTAAACCGGACATTTCTACTAGCCGATCTTGCCGAAGTATTCTTCGCAAAAAACGTCAGCCTGCGTTACGCAAAAATTGCCACAATGGGTGAACGGGTTGAAGATAATTTCATCATTTATAGCCCTGACTTGGAAAATCCAAGAAATCAGTCAGCACTCAAACAAGCTTTGTTGGAACAACTCAATGTCTAAATCTTTCAAATTTTTTGCACTGGAGCCAATATAGATTAGAGGCCGTCTGAAAGTGTTTTTCAGACGGCCTCTATCTTCAATCTATCAAAATCAGCGTTCGCTCAACGCCTGTTTCATGCGGGTAATCGGCTTGATAAGGTATTGGAATACAGTTTTTTCACCGGTCTTCACATCAACCGTTGCCACCATACCCGGAATAATCGGCATTTCCTTACCGTTTTTGTCTTTCAAACTGTTAGACGTAGTCTGCACCAAAATACGGTAATAAACTTGATTCGGATCTAATTTCAAATCATTAGCCCGATTCTGCATTGAATTGCTAACTGTATCGGGACTGATTAAAGTTACCTTTCCATTCAAACCACCATATATCGAATAATCATACGCACTGACTTTTACCACGGCAGGCAAACCCGGGCGGATAAATGCAACATCTTGGGGCCGGATATATGCCTCAACCAGCAGTTTGTCGTCCAAAGGTACAATCTGCATAATATCCTGGCCGACATTCACTACGCCACCTACCGTATTAATCTGAATATCTTTTACGATGCCGCGCATTGGTGCACGGATTTGGGAACGATCAACAGGGTCGGCCCGCATAGCCATGTTTTCTTTAGCCTGCGCCAATTCAGATTCTGCCTGTACCAATTCATTATTGGCATCAGCCATATAGCGGTTCCGTCGCTCTGTAATCTGCAAAGTAAGCTCGCTGGATTGGCGGCGCATACGCAATAATTCTACTTCCGATACTACCCCTTGAGCCACCATCGGCGCAGTAATTTCAATTTCCTTATCCAGCGCGGCCTTGCTTGCAGTCAGACTGCTGACCGCATCGGTAACGGCACGACGGCGTGCAACATAAGCTGCATGTTCACGCTGACGCAACTCGTTGCTGACATTTTTCGGAAAACTCAACTCTTTACCATAAGCCTCTGCTTTCAAACGGGCAATCATGGCCTCAAGGTTTTGGACTTTGGCTTCACTCTCACGCAATACTGCCGAACTACGGGTATCATCAAGTTTCAACAATACTTGACCTTTTTCGACAATATCGCCTTCTTTGACCAGTATCTCAGTGATAATGCCCGGATCAAGGCTCTGCACGACCTGTTCCCGACTGCTCGGAATAACGTTCCCCTGTCCACGCGTTACTTCTTCAATCGGACTGTTGTACGCCCAAATCACGAACACGACTAAAAAAATGAAAAACAGGATAATGACCCAAAACTGACCGCTGTGCTTTTCCTTCTGCAAAGCGGCATTCAAGTCGTTAATTAAATGCAAATCCTTAGATTTGACGTTGTTTTCACTGCTCATAATGATAAACCTTATGATGGGTTATTTTATTGGAGGCCGTCTGAAACGGCCTTTTATTATGAATAGGCAAATCTAACTGTTGGCCGACGCCGCTTTTGCAGGCTGAGCCTGCGTATTTTGCTGTACGGCAGGATGGTTAGCCTGCTGTTTTGCCCTATTTTGTTGTTCACTTTGCATCAGATTCTGCAATACCAAATCACGCGGGCCATCCATCACAACTTTACCGTTGTCCATAACGATAATTCGATTGACAATCTGTAAAACCTGCGGGCGGTGGGTAACCAACAACATCGTGCGGTCTCTGCCCCATTGGGCGATGGCATTCAGTGCGATACGTTCGGTTGCTTGGTCAAGGCTGGTCGTAGGTTCATCCAGTAATACCACGCGCGGATCACGCAAAGTCATACGCGCCAAAGCAATAATCTGTTTCTGCCCTCCAGACAAACCCAAACCGTCCTCACCCAACGGCATATCCAACCCACGCGGATGGTTGCGGATGATTTTGTCCAAACCGAAACGTTTTAAAGCCACTAGCAAATCCTGATCAGTCGAATAGCCGTCAGTACGCGCCAAATCCATGTTCTCACGCAACGTGCCTAAAAACAAACGGGGAGCCTGACTCAACAGAACGACTTGATTACGTAGGAAATTCGGATCCAACTGCCGCATATCGACACCATCCAAAGTAACATTACCTTTTTCAGTGTCATACAGGCCGCTTGCTAGTTTCAGCATGGTACTTTTACCGCTGCCAATGCGTCCCAAAATACCGACTTTTTCACCCGGCCTGATGGTAATCCGCAAATCGCTGACGGCGGAACTAGAATCCTGCTGGTACTTGAACGAAACATTCTCAAATGTAATCGCACCCTGAACATTATCCAATGTAATATATTTACGTTCCGGACTACGTTCAATGGGGCGGGATACGATATCATTCACTCCCTGCAAAGCCAGTTTGGCTTGCTGGAAACGAGTCGCCAGACCGGCAATTTGTGCCAACGGAGCCAATGCTCGTCCAGACAAAATCACTGAAGCAATCAATGCACCCATCGTAATGCGCTCCGCCGTATTTTCGGCATGAATCAGATAAGTGCCAACCAATACCAGAAACACTGTATTCAACTGTTGCATGGCAACGGCAAAGTTAACCATCAAGTTACTGGTATCTTTGACTTTAATGGACGAGGCGGAGGTTTTTGCCGTGTATTCGTCCCAACGTTGTTGTGCCCAAGAAGTCGCATTGTTGGTTTTCAGGGTCTCAATACCTTCAATGGCTTCGACTGCCAAACCGGAACGCTGCGAGCTTTCCTTCATTGATTCATTGATATAACGGGACAATGGGCGCTGTACCAATAACCCCACAATTACCACAATAGGAATAATAATAAGAGGAACTAAAGCCAATTTACCACCGACAATACCGATGACGGTAATGAATAAAAGCAGAAACGGCAAATCTACCAAGGTCAGCAAACTGGCACTGGTCATAAAATCACGTACCGATTCAAATTCGCGCAAATTGTTTGCATAAGAACCAGAGGATGCGGGACGGTCAGCCAAACGTAACGCCATGACTCGACGGAACAGTGCAGAACTGATAATCAAATCCGCTTTTTTACCTGCAATATCCGTCAAGTGGCCTCGAATCATTTTTGCGGCAAATTCGAATAAAATCGCCAATACGACACCGATACTCAAAACCCACAATGTTTCATAAGCTTGGTTCGGAATAACGCGGTCATATACATTCATCACATACAGCGAGCTTACTAATGCGAGAAAGTTGATGATGATAGTTGCCAGAATGACTTGATAATAGTAACCGCGGAAACGCCAAATGACTTTCCAAAACCATGCTTTCGGCAGGTGATATTCCGGCAGCTCCGAACGGTTGTCCGAAACCATTTTAGGCTTGATAAACCAGCAATAACCTAAATAGAGAACGGACAACTGGGCATGATCAAGCTCCTGTTCCAAACCGTCTACCTGTCTGATATGGTATTTTCTATCCTTACCCGCACCTTCGATTTTTGTAATGACCGCAGCCTCTTCATTATGAAGGATTGCCAGCACCGGTACGGCCAAAGACGGAATATCTTCCAGACTACGTTTGGACAAAGTATTCTCAAAACCGTGACTGCGCAGTACTTCGGTCAAAGAGTGATAGTTGACATTGAGCTTCTTATCCCGAACCACCTCTGCCGACAGTGCCGCTTCGGACACAGGCGCACCCAGCAGACGGGTGACTAACGCAACATGTTCAATTATGGCTTTCATGATAATTATTTCGCGTAATGATTATGGATTTATGACTTATTTCTTTATCCCTGCCCAAACGGCCATTTGGGATTGCGCTACCAGATAATCCAGTGCAGCGTCCCTAAAATCGTTGTGCGCAGTAACGTTTTCCTGTTCGATACTCGACAATTCGTTATAGGCGCCAAGGACGTCCGTTAATGTACGGCGGGCGATTTTGAATTGTAGTTCGTAAGTTTTGACTACGTCTTTTTGGGCTTCGATATGTTGTGCAGTAATGTCGGCACGCTGTTCGCTCTGCATCATGTCTATTTCGGCCGTCTGTGCCTTTTCACTTGAATCACGCAATATTTGTTCGGACTTGGCTTCTGCAGCGACTAAAGCATGTGCATTTTTTTGAACATTGTGGCGCGCCGCAATATCCAACACGTTCCACGCCATATTGACATAGAGCTGTTTGCTTTCTTTGCCCGCCACGCCTTCCAGATTGATGGCCGGCAGACGTTCCGATTTGGATACGGCCAACTCTCCTTTTACACTTTCCTGCTCGGCTCTTTGTGCCAGATAGGAGGGACTCAGTTTACCGTCGGATGATTTGTAACTTTTAATCAGAGATGAAGCGGTTTCGCTTTTGAACGGATCCTGTAAATCGGAAGGATCCAATTTTCTACCCGTATAGCGCGACAACCGGCTGAGGGCCAACTCCATTGTGCGCTGCTGTTGGGATATGGCTGTTTCGACCTGAAGTTGGCGGGCACGGGCTTCTATCAGCTCGGAACGGCGCCCGCCATCGTATTTCACGATAACATTCAAATCCTTAAGCAGATTATTGTGGCGCACTAAGCTTTTACGGTTGATGAGCAGCATTTCTTTGGCGCGCAGTGCATTCAAATATAACTTGCCTATTTCGCTGCCCAATTGTTCCTGTGTTTCAAAATATTTGTATTTGAAATATTCTTCCTTGCTCTTATCGCGGCGCACGGCGGCTTGGATGCCGCCCCAGGAATAGAGGTTCATCGAACCGCGCACGCCTATTCCGTTTTCGCGGTCGTTACTGGAATATTTGTTATCCTGCTTCAATACTTGGACGCCCGTCAGCGTCAACACCGGATAATGGCGGGCGCGGGTCGCCTTGGTCGTACTCTTCGCCGAATCTTCCGTTGCTTTGGCTTCCAATACTGAAGGGTCGTTCAGCAAAGATGCTTTAAGGATGTCCCTCAACTCTATCGCGGCCGCGGTTTGCATGGACAACAGGCAAAACATGGGCAAAACGGAAATTTTGATAAGCCATCTGCCTGTATGTAGCAGCGTTTTTTTATTGAAATCAGAATTTTGCATAAGGTTCACAACGAGTGTTATCCATATATGTGCACAATAACCAGCCTCTAAAACGGTCTTAAAATACAGAAGAAAACCGTCTGATATGCTGATGATTTGGGAAGCATATCACTTTATTTAACATTTCTCATCATTTTGCGACAAAAGGTAAATACACGCACTTAAAGTATGCTGTCATTATTTATATTACGCGGATGATTGTTTATCCGGACATTCTCACCATAACCTTTGATATACATACATTTATTGATTCTATGGTTATCCTGATTACATTTACGTTTGCTTATAACATAAGCTGTAAGGGTTTTGCGGTGTTGCATACTTACAAATAAAAAGCAGGCCGTCTGAAAATTTTCAGACGGCCTGCTTTTTATTTCCGTCATCAGTTGTGGACACCGATAATCTGGAGCATTTGCGCCAGCACTTTCGGGTTGCCTGCAACGATATTGCCGGTTTGCAGCCAAGTATCGTTGCCCTGCATGTCGGTTACGATACCGCCGGCTTCTTTCACGATTAACGCGCCAGCGGCAACATCCCAGGGTTTCAGGTTAAATTCGAAAAAACCGTCCAGCCTGCCCACCGCTACCGAACACAAATCCAAGGCAGCAGAACCTTCGCGGCGGCCGCCTGCGGTTTTAGACAGAAAATCTTTCAGGATGGCGAGGTATCTGTCCATCATGCTTTGGTCGACTACGGGGAAACCCGTACCAATCAGACAGCGGTTCAGCTCGACGCGGTTGGAAACGCGGATGCGGCGGTCGTTCAACAAGGCACCCTGTCCGCGCGACGCCATATATAAATCATTGCGTTCAGGTGCATAAACCAGTGCTTCCTGCAACACGCCTTTGTGCAGCAACGCCATAGAGATGGCATATTGGGGGTGGCCGTGGAGGAAATTGGTCGTGCCGTCGAGCGGGTCGATAATCCATTCGTATTCGGCGTCGGACTTGCCGTGAGAACCGCTTTCCTCACAAGTGATTTTGTGATGGGGATAGGCTTCTTTGAGCGCGTCGACCAAAATCATTTCGGACTCGCGGTCAACATTGGAAACAAAATCGTTAAAGGCTTTGCTGTCGATTTTTACCGCCTCCAGATTTCCTGAGGCGCGAATCATCATCTGCCCGGCTCGGCGGGCGGCTTTAAATACGGTATTTAAAATCGGGTTCATGGCTTTCTTCCTAATCAGGTACAATAACGCGCGGCACAGGCTGCCATACCTGCGCCGCAGCATACAGACTTTGAAACAGACGTTTCCAATGTTGTTAAAGAGCTTTCAGACGGCCTCAAGGCCGTCTGAAACAGTATGGGAACGGGCTGCATTATACTCCAAATACCCTGTCGCTTCCGAAATAAAATGAACCAGTTAAAACCCGCCCTGCCCGATTTCCTGAACAATATCCGCATCGTGCTGACCCGTACCAGCCATCCCGCCAACATCGGTTCCGCCGCCCGCGCCATGAAAACCATGGGATTGAACGATTTGGTGCTTGTCGCACCGAACCTGATGTCCACGCCGATGACGGCCGTCCCGCCCGTATTCGACCCGCAGACCCCTCAGGATTTTAAACTGCCGGAAGAAAGTTTCACTCTTGCATCCGGTGCGGCGGACGTATTGCACAATGCCCGCATCACGGCCACGTTGGACGACGCACTAGCCGACACCACCATCAGTTGCGCCCTTACCAGCCGCCGCCGCGAAATCACCGCCCCGCTGCAAACCCCGCGCGAACTGGTTCCCGAATTATTGCAGGCGGCTCGGCGCGGCGAACAGGTTGCCCTTGTCTTCGGCAACGAAACCTTCGGCTTGAGCATCGAAGAAGTGCAGGCCTGCAACCGCCTGATGACCATCAACGGCAATCCCGACTATTTCTCGCTCAACCTCGCCCAGGCGGTGCAGGTCGTGTGTTACGAAATCTTCAGCCAAACCGATATGCCCATGACCCACCTGCAACAGGAAGACCACGCCGCCACCCACGAGCAAATCAAAGGCATGGTCGCCCACATGGAAAGCGTTATGGACGACATCGGTTTCTTCAACCGCCGCAACAGCGAACGCCTGATGCGCCGAATGCAAAGCCTGTTCGGCCGCGCCAACACGCAAACCGAAGACATCGACATCCTGCGCGGTTTTTTCAATACCGTCAGCCATCGTTTGAACAAAAAAGACTGATTAAAGGCCGTCTGAAACACGTTTCAAGCTTTTCAGACGGCATGACCCGACATTCGAGCAAACATGAACTACGCCCTAGACGCATTATGGTGGAAACTCACCGCCCCTTCCGTCCGCAATCTCGCTTCGCTGCTGACCGCGCCGCCTTTGTGGCATAGCGGTTGTGAACTAAGCGTGCGCGAATTGCTGGGCGAACAGGGTTTCCGCTACCTTTTGGCTTTGGATGCCGATCCTGCGCCGCTGACGGAACACCTCACCCAACGCGCCCCGTTCGGACACCGGCTCGGCATTTACGCCGAAGAGCTGCTGGCATTTTGGTTTGCCCACGCACCGCACGCCAAACTGCACGCACGCAACCTGCCCGTTTTTTCAGACGGCCAAACCTCGGGGGCGGCGGATTTTGTCGTTTCCCTCAACCGACAGGTTTACCATATTGAGCTGGCGTGCAAATACTACGGCGGCAGCCAAGTGCAGGACTTGCGTGGCCTCAATCCCAAAGATACGCTGGCAGGCAAAGTCGCCAAACTGGTTCAACAACTAAACCTGCTGCGCACGCCGCAAGGCAGGGAAACCCTGACAACGCAAGCTTTGCCGGACAGTCCCGTTTCCGTGTCCGTCATGCGCGGCATCGGCTTTTTTCCACACGGCTTCGATGCCTTCGCGCCGCCACTCAACCCATATGGCTGGCGCGGCGTGTATATTCGAAACTGGGCGGAATATCGGTTTGAGCGTACCGAAGCGCGTTATCACCTGCTCGACCGTATGGCCTACCTCGCTCCGGCGCGGGTCGCCGAAACCGATACTTTGAACGAAACCGAAATCCGCCGCATCGACAATGGTTTGATTGCTGTTTTGGAATTGCGCCCCGACGGCTTTTGGCATGAGGCCGAACGCATCATGAAGGCCGTCTGAAAACCATCTATATTTACTCAAGAGAACCCATTGATTATGAACGCCGCACAACTCGACCATACCGCCAAAGTTCTGGCTGAAATGCTGACTTTCAAACAGCCTGCCGATGCCGTTCTGTCCGGCTACTTCCGCGAACACAAAAAACTCGGCAGACAAGACCGCCACGAAATCGCCGAAACCGCCTTCGCCGCCCTGCGCCATTATCAAAAAATCAGTGCCGTCCTGCGCCGCCCGCATGCCCAGCCGCGCAAAGCCGCACTTGCTGCACTCGTCCTCGGCAGAAGCACCAACATCAGCCAAATCAAAGACCTGCTCGACGAAGAAGAAACCGAGTTCCTCAGCAGTCTCAAAGCGCGCAAAACCGAATTTTCAGACGACCTCCATACCGCCGCCGAATTGCCGCAATGGCTGGTGGAGCAACTGCAAAAACATTTCAGTAAGGAAGAAATCCTCGCCTTCGGCCGCAGCATCAACCAAGCCGCGCCGCTCGACATCCGCGTCAACACGCTCAAAGGCAGACGCGACAAAGTGCTGCCCCTGCTTCAAGCCGAAAGCCCCGATGCAGAAGCCACGCCCTATTCCCCTTGGGGCATCCGCTTGAAAAACAAAATCGCCCTCAACAAACACGAATTGTTTTTAGACGGCACGCTTGAAGTCCAAGACGAAGGCAGCCAGCTCCTCGCGCTGCTCGTGGGTGCCAAACGCGGCGAAATCATCGTCGATTTCTGCGCCGGCGCGGGCGGCAAAACCCTCGCCGTCGGCGCGCAAATGGCAAATAAAGGCAGAATCTACGCCTTCGACATCGCCGAAAAACGCCTTGCCAACCTCAAGCCCCGCATGACCCGCGCAGGACTGACCAACATTCACCCCGAACGCATCAGCAGCGAACACGACAGCCGCATCGCCCGCCTGAGCGGCAAAGCCGACCGCGTTTTGGTCGATGCCCCCTGCTCCGGCTTAGGCACGCTGCGCCGCAATCCCGACCTCAAATACCGCCAGTCGCCCGAAACCGTCGCCAAACTTTTGGAACAGCAACACAGCATCCTCGATGCCGCCGCCAAACTGGTCAAACCGCAAGGCAGGCTGGTTTACGCCACTTGCAGCGTGTTGCCCGAAGAAAACGAAATGCAGGTCGAACGCTTTTTGGAAGAACACCCGGAATACGAACTGCTCGACTGCGCCGGCCTGCTCGCCGGTTTGAAAATCGATTTAAACACCGGCAAATACCTGCGCCTCGATTCGGCGAAACACCAAACCGACGGATTCTTCGCCGCCGTCATGCGGCGCAGATAAAGTTTCAGACGGCCTCGGTTCCATGCCCGTCCGCCGAAAGAACCATTCAAAATTCCGGCAAAGCGCGTATAATGGCGGGAATTTTGATGCAACCGCACAATCCGTTCATTTTTAAGGAACAAACATGACCACCATTCATGACCAAATCAAAGAAGTCGTTACCACACACCCCATCGTACTGTTTATGAAAGGCACCAAGCAGTTTCCCCAATGCGGTTTCTCATCCCGCGCCGTGCAAATCCTGAAAGCCGTCGGCTGCGAAAACTACGTTACCGTCAACGTCTTGGAAAATGACGCCGTCCGCCAGGGCATCAAGGAATACAGCGACTGGCCGACCATCCCCCAGCTCTACGTCAACGGCGAATTCGTCGGCGGCGCAGACATCATGATGGAAATGTACGAAGCAGGCGAATTGCAAGAGCTGCTCAAAGCCTGATTCAGGCTTAACCGACCGAAGGCCGTCCGAAACCGTTTTCAGACGGCCTTCAGCGTATCTTCCGCGCCTTTGCGCTTAACACAAAAAAACGTATAATCGCCGCATCTTTCCACGCCACACCGAGACAGCAATGAACGTAACCATCATCGACCATCCGCTGGTCAAACACAAACTAACCCTGATGCGCGAAGCTGATTGCAGCACCTACAAATTCCGCACCCTGACCACCGAACTCGCGCGTCTGATGGCCTATGAAGCCAGCCGCGACTTCGGCACCGAAAAATACATCATCGACGGTTGGTGCGGGCAGATTGAAGGCGACCGCATCAAAGGCAAAACCCTGACCGTCGTACCGATTCTGCGTGCGGGCCTAGGTATGCTCGACGGCGTGCTCGACCTGATTCCCACCGCCAAAATCAGCGTGGTCGGCCTGCAACGCAACGAAGAAACCCTCAAACCCGTTTCCTACTTTGAAAAATTCGTCGACAGCATGGAAAAACGCCCCGCACTGATTATCGACCCGATGCTGGCGACCGGCGGCTCCATGGTCGCCACCATCGACCTGCTCAAAGCCAAAGGCTGCCGCCACATCAAAGCGCTGGTGCTGGTCGCCGCCCCCGAAGGCGTGAAAACCGTCAACGAAGCGCATCCCGACGTTACCATCTACACCGCCGCGCTCGACAGCCACCTGAATGAAAACGGCTACATCATCCCCGGCCTCGGCGATGCCGGCGACAAAATCTTCGGCACACGCTAACCCCCCAATCCCGAACCGTACCGGCTTGAAACCAACCGGTACGTTTTTTTCAGACGGCCCGACCCTGCAAAGGAAAACCATGAACTTCCAAGACAACCTCTCGGCCATGCCCGATATTTCCCACCTGAGCGGCCTCGACATCCTCGACGCACAAGGCAAGGTGCTGCACCATATCCCCGCCGTACAAGGCAAACTGGGTTCGCTCAAGCTCTACAACGTACTGGCGCAGGAATTCGACAACCGCCTCGACTCCGCCGCCGCCGAACGCGGCCTGTCCCTGTTTGCCGAGCATACCGCCGATGCGCGGGCCAATCCGGGCAAACATCCGAACATCGACCTGCTGTTCAAGGTCAAAACGCAAAATCTGGTATTGCAACTGCGCCCTGTCGAAGCCCGATCTTGACCTTCATTATTTAACAGGCCGTCTGAAAACCCATTTTCAGACGGCCTGTTTTCAAAATGCTTTGCACTGAATGAAATATGTTATAATATAACAGTTTTCCAACTGCATTGAGAAAACACCATGAACAAAACAGCCCTGCTGCTTGCCTGCACCCTCCTTTGCTCCACCGCCGCCCACGCCCACCGCGTCTGGGTTGAAACCGCCCATACGCACGGCGGCGAATATCTGAAGGCCGAACTGGGCTACGGCGAGTTTCCCGAATTGGAACCGATTGCCGAAGACCGCCTGCACATTTTCAGCAAACCGATGCAGCTTATCACCGAAAAAGGCAAAGAAAACCTCGTCCGCAAAGGCAGTTACAATTACCAATACCAAAGCAACAAACCGGTTAAAGACGGCAGCTACCTCGTTATTGCCGAATACCGCCCGACATTCTGGTCCAAAAACAAAGACGGCTGGAAACAGGCCGACATGACCAAAATGCCCGACGCCACATATTGCGAACAAACCCGCATGTACGGCAAAAACATCGTCAACGTCGGCCACGAAAGCGCCGATACGAAAGTCATTACCCGCCAAATCGGCCAGGCGCTGGAAATCGTACCGCTGAACAATCCCGCCAACGTCAATGTCGGCGAACCGTTTAAAGTGAAAGTATTGTTCAACGGCGAACCGCTGCCGAACGCCACCGTAACCGCCACTTTCGACGGATTCGACACCAGCGACCGCAGCAAAACGCACAAAACCGAAGCCCAAGCCTTCTCAGACACCACGGCCGCCGACGGCACCGTCAACATCATCCCGCTGCGGCAAGGTTTCTGGAAAGCCAGCGTCGAACACAAAACCGATTATCCCGACCAAAAAATCTGCCAAAAACAAGCAAACTACACGACCCTGACTTTCCAAATCGGCCATTCCCATCATTAAGCCACATAAGACAGAGGCCGTCTGAAAACAGCAAACCCGTTTTCAGACGGCCCCTCTCGCATCAAAAAACTGTCGGAACAAATCCGCTACGGCCTAAACGGCGCAAACCGCCATTCGCCCAAACCCAAGCCCAAATCAAACACATTCAGACGGCCTACCGCCACGCGTACCAGCCGCAGGCACGGATAACCCGCCTTAGCCGTCATGCGCCGCACTTGGCGGTTTTTACCTTCAGTGATTCGGATTTCCAGCCAGAAATCCGGTACGGTCTTGCGCATACGAACTGGCGGGTTGCGCGGCCATAAAATATCCGCCTCCCCCGCTTCCAACAATCTTACTTTGGCCGGACGGGTAACGAAACCGCCCAAATCCATCCCGTTGCGCAACAAATCCAATTTTTCCTCATCAGGAGAACCTTCCACCTGCGCCCAATAAGTCTTTTCCCGCTTGAACTTCGGGTCGGCAATCTGCGCCTGAAGCACGCCGTTATCCGTCAGCAGCAGCAAACCCTCGCTGTCGGTATCCAACCGGCCGGCCGGATAAAAACCCGGCCTATCCACATAGTCTTTCAAGCAGGGATGCTTTTCATGTTCGGAAAACTGACAAATCACGCCGCAGGGTTTGTTGAATGCAATCAAATCGTCCATATCGCCCCCTCAAAAAACCGCTCATTTTACTGCCGACATAATTCAAATACAATTCAAACCCTTAATCAGCCGCCCAAACAATCACGCTTGACACAAAACCTACCGGCAGTTATAGTGCGCATTCCTTAATGGAGTAATGGCTGAGAGGCTGAAGGCACTTCCCTGCTAAGGAAGCATGTGGGGTCAACCTGCATCGAGGGTTCGAATCCCTCTTACTCCGCCAGCTTTAATAAAAAACCCATTGTTTGCGCAATGGGTTTTTTATATTTCCGCTACCTGAAACCCGGAGGCCGTCTGAAAACTGAAAACGTTTTTTCAGACGGCCTTACATACATTCCGCCCAAACAATCTTTGCGTGCGCACTCCTTAACGAAATATGCCATAATAGCCCGAACACGCCGCACCGTGCCGCGTGTCCGAAAAGAAAAACTTAACCTACATAGAGAATAATCCCATGACTCAAAAATCCACCATTATCTACACCCATACCGACGAAGCCCCCGCGCTGGCGACCCAATCCCTGCTGCCGATTGTGCAGGCATTTACCCGCCATGCCGGTATCGAAGTCAAAACCAGCGATATTTCCCTGTCCGGCCGCATTCTGGCGGCGTTTCCCGAATATCTGACCGAAGCGCAGCGCGTACCCGACGCGCTTGCCGAGTTGGGCGAACTGGTGAAACAGCCCGACGCCAACGTGATCAAACTGCCGAACATCAGCGCGTCCGTACCGCAACTGACCGCCGCGATTAAAGAATTGCAGGCAAAAGGCTTTGCCGTCCCAGATTACCCCGCCGACCCGCAAACCGATGAAGAAAAAGCCGTACGCGAACGCTACGACCGCATCAAAGGCAGCGCGGTAAACCCTGTCCTGCGTGAAGGCAACTCCGACCGTCGTGCGCCTAAAGCAGTAAAAAACTTTGCGAAAAAACATCCGCACAGCATGGGCGCATGGACGAAAGACTCCAAAACCCACGTTGCCACCATGCAAAGCGGCGACTTTTTCCATAACGAACAATCCGTTACCGTACCCGATGCAACTTCCGTATCCATCGTGTTCACCGATAAACAAGGCAACAAAAAAGAGTTGCGCGAGCCCGTCGCCCTGAAAGCCGGCGAAATCATCGACGCGACCGTAATGAGCAAAAAAGCCCTGCTCGCCTTCCTTGCCGAGCAAGTAAAAGACGCGAAAGCAAAAGGTGTATTGTTCTCGCTGCACATGAAAGCCACCATGATGAAAGTGTCCGACCCGATTATCTTCGGACACGCCGTCAAAGTGTTCTTCGCGCCTGTTTTTGAAAAATTCGGCGACAAACTGGCTGCCGCCGGCGTCAACGTCAACAACGGCTTCGGCAACCTGCTTGCCAATCTGGACAAACTGGATGCGGACACCCGCGCTGCCGTCGAAGCCGAAATCGCCGCCGTTTACGCCGCCAACCCCGATTTGGCGATGGTCGATTCTGACAAAGGCATCACCAACCTGCACGTCCCCAGCGATGTCATCGTCGATGCTTCCATGCCCGCGATGATCCGTAACTCCGGCCGTATGTGGGACAAAGACGGCAAAGCGCAAGACACCAAAGCCGTGATTCCAGACAGCAGCTACGCAGGCGTTTACCAAGCAACCATCGACTTTTGCCGCGAACACGGCGCGTTCGATCCGACAACCATGGGTACCGTGCCCAACGTCGGTCTGATGGCGCAGGCAGCCGAAGAATACGGTTCGCACAATAAAACTTTCGAAATCGAAGCCGATGGACAAGTTCAAGTCATTGATGCAGCGGGCAAAGTCCTGATACAGCACGACGTTGAAGCTGGCGACATCTGGCGTATGTGCCAAACCAAAGACGCGCCCGTCAAAGACTGGGTACAACTCGCCGTCAACCGCGCCCGCCTAAGCAACACGCCCGCCGTGTTCTGGCTCGACGAAAACCGTCCGCACGACAAGAGCCTGCTTGCCAAAGTCAAAGCCTACCTTGCCGAACTGGATACCGACGGCCTCGACATCCGCGTCCTCGCCCCTGAAGAAGCCGCCAAGTTCAGCTTGGGTCGTCTAAAAAACGGCGAAGACACCATTTCCGTTACCGGCAACGTCCTGCGCGATTATTTGACCGACCTGTTCCCGATTTTGGAACTCGGCACCAGCGCGAAAATGCTGTCCATCGTTCCCCTCATGAACGGCGGCGGTATGTTTGAAACCGGCGCAGGCGGCTCCGCACCGAAACACGTCCAACAGTTCCTCGAAGAAAACCACCTGCGCTGGGACTCACTGGGCGAATTCCTCGCGCTTGCCGTATCGTTTGAACATCTGGCGCAAAAAACCGGCAACACCAAAGCCCAAGTCCTCGCCGACACGCTGGATGCCGCCACCGAAAAACTGCTGTTGAACGACAAATCGCCCAAACGCAAAGCAGGCGAACTCGACAACCGCGGCAGCCATTTCTACCTCACCCTCTACTGGGCGCAAGAGTTGGCAGCTCAGGATAAAGACGCAGAGTTGAAAGCAGCGTTTGCGCCGTTGGCCAAATCGTTGGCGGAAAACGAAGCCAAAATCGTCGCCGAACTCTCCGCCGCACAAGGCAAAGCAGCCGACATCGGCGGCTACTACGCTCCCGACGCAGCAAAAGCCACCCAGGCCATGCGCCCGAGCGCAACGTTCAATCAGGCATTGGCAGCGCTGTAAGGCAAAAGGGATTGAGAGGCCGTCTGAAAACGGCATATCTTCTTTCAGACGGCCTCTCCCGAAACAGTAGAAAGGAAAAACATGCGTATCGTTATCGCTGCGCCGTCTAACGGCACCGAACTCAAAAACGCCCTCAAAGCCCGCCTGCAAACCGACCCGCGCGTCAGCAGGCTGACTGATTTGTCTGTTCCCGACGGTACTTATCCGCAGCTTTCGTTTGCCGCCGCCCAAGAAGTCGTCGCCGGACGGGCCGACCGCGCGATTCTGATTTGCGGTACGGGCGTAGGCACGGCCATCGCCGCCAACAAAGTACGCGGCATCCGTGCCGCCACCGCGCACGATTTGGTTACGGTACGCGGCTCGGTGGAAAACTACGACGCGCAGGTGCTGTGTATGGGGCAAAACGTTATCGCCGCCCCTGCCGCTTGGGCGCTGGTGGACATCTGGCTCGACCTGCGCCACGACACAAGCAGCGGCTACGCACCGAAAGTCGGCGAGATTGATGCGTTTGAGCGCGGAGCATAAATTTTCAGACGGCCTCCGCATCCGATTTAAAACGCCTCCTCTGTTTCCCAACCATTGCACCGGCCGGAACCCTGTTTTCAACCAAGCCGTTTCTTTTCAGACGGCCTTTTTTCTTCCCGACATACCAATTTTATGCTGCTCGACCTCAACCGCTTTTCCTTTTCCGTCTTCCTGAAAGAAGTCCGCCTGCTGACCGCCCTTGCCCTGCCCATGCTGTTGGCGCAGATCGCGCAGGTGGGCATCGGTTTCGTCGATACCGTGATGGCGGGCGGTGCGGGTAAGGAGGACTTGGCGGCGGTGGCTTTGGGCAGCAGTGCGTTTGCCACGGTTTATATTACGTTTATGGGCATTATGGCGGCGCTGAACCCGCTGATTGCCCAGCTTTACGGCGCGGGTAAAACCGGTGAAGTGGGCGAAACGGGGCAGCAGGGGATTTGGTTCGGGCTGTTTTTGGGGATTTTCGGCATGGTATTGATGTGGGCGGCGATTACGCCGTTCCGCAACTGGCTGACCTTGAGCGATTATGTCGAAGGCACGATGGCGCAGTATATGCTGTTCACCAGTCTGGCGATGCCGGCGGCAATGGTACACCGCGCCCTGCACGCCTACGCCTCCAGCCTGAACCGCCCGCGCCTGATTATGCTGGTCAGCTTCGCGGCGTTTGTGTTGAACGTACCGCTGAACTATATTTTTGTTTATGGCAAATTCGGCATGCCCGCTTTGGGCGGCGCAGGCTGCGGACTGGCGACGATGGCGGTGTTCTGGTTCAGCGCGCTGGCGTTGTGGATTTATATCGCCAAGGAAAAATTCTTCCGCCCGTTCGGACTGACGGCAAAATTCGGCAAACCGGATTTGGCGGTGTTCAAACAGATTTGGAAAATCGGCGCACCCATCGGGCTGTCTTATTTTTTGGAAGCCAGCGCGTTTTCGTTTATCGTGTTTTTGATTGCGCCTTTCGGCGAGGATTATGTGGCGGCGCAGCAGGTCGGCATCAGTTTGTCGGGGATTCTCTATATGATTCCGCAAAGCGTCGGCTCGGCAGGGACGGTGCGCATCGGTTTTTCGCTGGGGCGGCGCGAATTTTCGCGGGCGCGTTATATTTCGGGCGTATCGCTGGTGTCGGGCTGGGCGCTCGCCGTGATTACCGTGCTTTCCTTAGTATTATTCCGTTCCACGCTGGCAAGCATGTACAACGATGATCCGGCGGTTTTAAGCATCGCCGCCACCGTCCTGCTGTTCGCCGGCTTGTTCCAACCGGCAGACTTCACCCAATGCATCGCGTCCTACGCCCTGCGCGGCTACAAAGTCACAAAGGTGCCGATGTTCATCCACGCCGCCGCCTTCTGGGGCTGCGGCCTGCTGCCGGGCTACCTGCTCGCCTACCGTTTCGATATGGGCATTTACGGCTTCTGGACGGCATTGATCGCCTCGCTCACCATCGCAGCCATCGCCTTGGTGTGGTGCTTGGAATTGTGCAGCAGGGAGATGGTCAGATCGCATAAGGCCGTCTGAAATTTCTTTCAGACGACCTCCATTGATATTTCATTTACGGCTTATTCACTTTTAAGGGAAAAAAAAATGTTTTCAACTTCCATTATAGAAAAACTTGCTTACTATGTTTATTGCTTGATTGATCCTAGAGACGGCAATATTTTCTATGTAGGTAAAGGCGTGGGCAATCGCGTTTTCCATCATGCCCTAGGTTCATTACAAGAAACAGAAACGCCAAGTGATAAAATTGCTTTGATTAGGGAAATACATAAAAGCGGACACCAGCCCGTGTATTACATTCTGCGGCACAACATCCAAACAGACAAACAAGCTTTTGAATATGAAGCGATGGCAATAGACCTACTCTCCCTAGTCAAGCCGAGCCAGCAGCCGCTGACTAATATTCAAGGGGGTACGCATTCTTCAAAAGTAGGATTAATGAGCTTGTCGGAATTAAAGCGACAATATGATGCTCAGGAATTAAAAACTGGTGAACCCATTGTTTTAATTACGATTAATAACGAATACGAGAAACTGAAAAAAGACATTAGATCCGGAAATATTCCTGAAGCCGATAGGCATAAGGAAATTTATGAACGCACACGGAAATATTGGAAAATTGGAAGCAGGCGCGAAAAAGCAAAATATGCAGTTGCAGTCTATCGCGGTTGGACATTGGCAGTGTATGAAATCGAAAGATGGATTTCTGCCGACGATATTATTCAAGGCCGTTGGATGTTTGAAGGCAAGCCGTTACCAGAAGACTCCGACATTTATAAAGAAATCGTGAATAAGCTGACCTATTCTTCCCAAGAAAATTATAAAGCGCCTCAAAACCCCATTACCTATCGTAATTGTTAAATAGTAAGTTTTCAGACGACCTGAATCCACAAAATCACAAATCATCATGCAACCCATCCAATACCAAACCGACCTCACCCCCTACAACACTTTCGGTCTTCGCGCCCAAGCCCAAGCCTTTATCGCGCTCGAACACGCCGACGAGTTGCGCGACATCGTCCGACTGCCCGAGTTCGACCGCAATACCGTTTTATGGCTCGGCGGCGGCAGCAACATCCTTTTGATGCAGGATTACGCCGGAATGGTCGTACATATGGAAAACAAAGGCATACGCGAGATTGCGCGTTCAGACGGCCTCGTTTACATCGAAGCGCAGGCAGGCGAAATCTGGCACGATTTTGTCCTGCACACTGTCGCGCTGGGTTTGAGCGGTCTGGAAAACCTGAGCCTGATTCCGGGTACGGTCGGCGCGTCGCCCGTGCAGAACATCGGCGCATACGGCGTTGAGGCGAAAGACGTGATTCACAGCGTGCGCTGCTTCGATTTGGATACGGAAACCTTTGTCGAGCTTTCCAATGCCGACTGCCGCTTCGCCTACCGCGAAAGCCTGTTCAAGCAGGAAGGCAAAGGGCGTTATGTGATTGTTTCGGTCGTATTCGCCCTGAAAGAGCGTTTCGAGCCGAATTTGGGTTATGGCGATTTGGCAGCCGCCGTTGCCGAACTGAGCGCGGGCAGGGCGCCGACGGCGAAAGATGTTTCCGATGCAGTGTGTGCAATCCGCAACAGTAAACTGCCTAATCCTAACGTGCTTGGTAATGTCGGCAGTTTCTTTAAAAATCCCGTCGTCAGCGCGGAAAAAGCCGCTTCCCTGTTGCAGCAGCATCCCGATATGCCGCGCTATCCGCAGCCCGACGGCTCGGTCAAACTTGCCGCCGGCTGGCTGATCGACCAATGCCGTCTGAAAGGCTTCCAAATCGGCGGCGCGGCGGTACACGACAGGCAGGCTTTGGTTTTAGTGAATAAAAACAATGCTTCTTCAGACGACGTCTGGCATCTGGCACAGCATGTCTGTAATACAGTATTTACTCGATTTCAGGTAGAATTACACGCCGAACCCAATTGGCTGCCTGCTTCGTACGGCCTGTAAACAGCGGCAGCGACACTGTTTATTCATTCTGCCGATGCGCGCAAGGAGCTACGACGTGGCACGAGAATCTAAAATCAATACATACACCCGAATCATCAACGACAGCCTCATCCTTTTCAACGAAGAAGGCGAGCGCAATGTCAGCACCAACCATATCGCGGCACATTTGGGCATCAGCCCGGGCAATCTTTATTATCACTTCCGCAACAAAGACGAAATCATCGTCCAACTCTTCAAACGCTACAGCGAAGCCTTGCTGGAATACCTCAACGACACCGCGCTGCCTTCCAGCGTGGAAGACTCCATCAACTACATGGCCGGCATTTACGACGTCATGTGGGAATACCGTTTCCTGTTCAGCGACGTCAACACCCTGCTTGCGCGCAGTTCCGAATTATTGGGCGAACACAACAATTTCACCCAAGCCAAAGTCTCGCCGCTCTTGGTCAACCTGCTCTCCCAGCTCAACGGCCTCAACATCATCCGCGCCGACCAGATTGCCATGAATGATTTGGCCGTCAACATGTGGATGATAACGAAATACTGGTTCGACTTCGACAGCTCCCTGCGCGGCAGGGCCAAGCTGACCAAAGATTCCAAAGCACGCGGTATCCGCCGCACCCTCAGCCTGCTGCGGCCTTATCTGCTGCCGCAATACATAGAGGAATTCGACCGTAAAATCAGCGCGGCGGCAGACATCGGCAATTCTTAAGCCGCAGGTATTTTTCAGACGGCCTCAAGACCCGATTCGGCGAAACAACACGACAATACCCGTCCGCAACCTTCAGGCCGTCTGAAAAAGGATTCCACATGAACACCACTCCCCCCGACTGCGCCATCCTCGGCCTGGGTTATCTCGGCCTGCCGCTGGCACAGAAACTTTACGAGCGCGGCAGCCGCGTCTGTGCCGTCAAACGCAGCCTCACCTCCGACGACATCAACCTGCCGATTCGACTCGACACCGCCGACCTCAACCGCCCCGACGTTTTTCAGACGGCCTTTTGGCAACATTGGGCAGACAAACCGACTTGGTTTTGCCTGCTGCCGCCCTCGCCGCTGACACACTACGCCGATACGTTGAAGCAATGGCTGGCGCTGGCCGAACACATGGGCGTACAACATATCGTTTACACAAGCAGCACCAGCGTCTACGGCAACGCCGTCCGCGTCTGCGACGAAAACACCCCGCCCGACCCGCAAACCGAAACCGCCGTGCAAATCCTCGCCGCAGAAAAAATCTTACTCGCCGGCCGCATCCCTCATATCGACATCCTGCGGCTGGGTGGCCTGTATTCCGCAACCCGCCACCCGCTCAACCGGCTGCTTTTAAAAAACAATATCCGCGGGGGCAGGCATCCCGTCAATGTCGTCCACCAAGATTCGGCCGTGGCCGCCCTGTTTCAGACGGCCCTGCATCCCCAAGGCAGGCGCATCCGCAATATCGTCGAACCCTCCCACCC
>NZ_JBJGEB010000010.1:0-76201 GCF_045062685.1 Neisseria oralis | reverse complement strand
CGCCCGTGCCGAGTTCTACGCCGCCGAGGCCGCCAAACTCGGCCTTCCCGCCCCCGATTTCGATTCGGCAGACCGCAGCGGCGGTAAAATTGTAAATACCGTTTTCGGCAATATCCTAAGCCTGTAAAATCACAGCCGTTACCTTTCAGACGGCCTGAGCGGCCGGCAAGAGAAAACCATGTCCGCCTTACTTCCCGTTATCAACCACCTCATCCGGCAGAATCCGGAACACCAAAGCAGCCTGGCGCATTTCGCCGGCAGGACCCTGTGCATCAATCTTTCCGGCCTGCGCATCAAAGCCTGCATCGGCAGCAGCGGTTTTTTGGAGCCTACCGCAGAGGAGGCGGATACCGAAATCACTTTCCGCAACAGCGCCGTGCAGAAAATCCTGCAAGGCGGCAAACCCGGGGTGGGCGACATTGAAATCGACGGCGACCTGATGCTCGGCATGTCGCTGCTGCCGATACTGGGCGGCCTGCGCTACGATGCCGGCGATGACCTGAACCGCATCTTCGGCGAAACCGCCGCCGAAAACATCAGCGCCCGCGCCGCCGCCATCGGCGACACGGTCAAACAAATCGGCAAAAGCATCGCCGAACAAATCGGCGAATTTGTCCGCGAACCGGAATCTCCCGTGCCCGACCAAGCCACCATCGCCGCATGGATGGAGGAAGTGGACAAACTGCGCGACGACGTCGCCCGCCTGAGCGCGCGGCTCGACCGGCTCGAGCGCGACATCCAGACCTGAAACAGCCCGCCCTGTCTGTTTCCCGCCGCTTCGGCTATAATTTCCCGATACCAGCCCGTCCACGCGTACACAATGAACAGCCAATTCCAAAACATCGGCATCGTTACCCGCCCGAACACGCCCGACATCCAAACCAACGCCCGCACGCTCATCAGATTCCTACATGCGGAAAAACTGACGGTATTTCTCGATGAAGCCTGCACCGAAGACGGCAGCGTCTTCCCCGAAGATACCGGCGGATGCCACATCACCGCCAAATCCGGACTGGGCGGGCGGTGCGACGTTGTCATCGTCTTGGGCGGCGACGGCACGTTCCTTTCCGTCGCGCGCAAGCTCGCGCCCCACGGCACACCCGTTATCGGCGTCAACCAAGGGCATCTGGGCTTTCTCACGCAAGTTTCGCGTGAAAACATGGTCGAAAGCCTGCGCGCCATGCTGGCCGGACAATACCGCGCCGAAGAGCGCATCCTGCTTGAAGTATCGCTGGAACGCGACGGCGAAATCTGCCAGCAGTCGCTCGCCCTCAACGATGCCGTCATTTCCCGCGGCGGAGCGGGGCAAATGATTGAATTTGAAGTGTTTATCGATAAAGAGTTTGTCTACACCCAGCGCTCGGACGGACTCATCGTCTCCACGCCCACCGGTTCGACCGCCTACGCGCTGGCGGCCGGCGGTCCGATTCTCCAAGCGGGATTGCGCGCTTTTACATTGGTGCCGATTTGCCCTCAGTCCATGACCAACCGCCCGATTGCTATTCCCGATACCAGCGAAATCGAAGTGCTCATTACCAAAAGCGGCGACGCCCGCGTGCACTTCGACGGACAATCTTTCGTCGACATCCAAAACCTCGACCGCATCCGCATCCGCCGCTACCCGCGTCCGCTGCGCATCCTGCATCCGACCGATTACGAATATTTCAAAACCCTGCGCCAAAAACTGCACTGGGGCGAGCAACTGCTTTAAGCGTTTGCCCGCCACTGCCATCACGTTAATGTCAACGCATTCCCGTTTGTTGAAACAAAAGGCCGTCTGAAAACAGCATAGAATTGTTTTCAGACGGCCTCCTTATTCCTAGGCTGCATTTTGAATACGCCGAATCCATCGGGCGCGGCATGAGTATTTCACACCTAATAAATAAAGTAGCTGCGGAAAACCGGTTGAAGATTAACTCATATCAAATACAGTAGATTCTCATGACTAATGCTTGTCTGAAAACCTTTGTTTTTTCAGACAAGCATTATAGAATCGAATAAAGAAATACTTAATCTTACGCTAAACGTCTTGCTTGTTTGTTCGATTTAAAAATTATCAACCAACTATAAAGGCTAGCGTATGTCCGCGAACGAAGAAACTCAACCCAAGCGTCCCAATTACTTTTTATGGACTGCTCCCTTAGTAGGTGCCTTGGCTACAATAGCTGTTGTCAAACCCACTTTATTTACCAACACGATTACCGATGTCAGTAAGTTCTTCTATATGAAGTTTGACTGGCTGATTATGTGGCTGCCTCTATTGGCATTTACCGTGTGTATGACCGTTGCTTTGTCCCCCCGCTTCGGCAATATCCGGTTGGGCGGAAAGGATGCCCAGCCGGAATATTCATTCTTTTCTTGGATGAACATGCTGTTTACCGCCGGTATCGGTGTGGGTATTGTGTTCTTCGGCCCGATTGAGGCGCTGTGGCACTACTATCATTCGCCCATCGGTATACAGGCAGAAAATTTGCCTGAATACCAGAAAGTGGAAAATGCAATGAGCCTTGCGCTGCATGTATGGGGTATTCCGGCATGGTCGCTTTATACTATCGGCGGGCTGGTGCTGGCATACTTTATGTATCAACATAAAACGGAATGTACGCCCTCTGCGCCGCTGGAATATGCGTTCAAACACAAGAAATGGGCAAAACCATTGGGCATTTTGATTACAGGCATAGCGATTGTGTCGATTGCCATGTCGGTTTCCTCTTCCATTGCCATGGCTTCCACACAAATTTCTTCCGGTATGAAAATCATCACCGGAATGGACTTTAGCACAATAGGCTGGCAAACCGTCGTTCTGATCATTATCGCCTCCCTTTATACTTTGGGTGCCGTATTGCCGATTGAGAAAGGTATGAAATGGCTGGGCGATTTGACCGTGGTTTTGTCTTTACTCATGCTGGTATTTGTCTTCTTGGTCGGCCCGACCCACTACTTCCTCAGCAATTTGGTCGTGTCTATCGGCAATATCCTCACTCAAACCGTTCACCATTCCTTCGAGCTTTATTTGTTCCATAACCGCGATTGGCTGGTATGGTATCCGATGGCTTACTGGGTATGGTGGATTACTTGGACACCGTTTGTGGGTGTGTTTCTCGCCAAAATTTCCAAAGGCCGCACTTTACGCGAATTCGTGC
This sequence comes from Neisseria oralis, assembly GCF_045062685.1. Lineage (NCBI taxonomy): Bacteria > Pseudomonadati > Pseudomonadota > Betaproteobacteria > Neisseriales > Neisseriaceae > Neisseria > Neisseria oralis. The sequence continues at coordinate 73,058 of NZ_JBJGEB010000010.1, read as the reverse complement.
TGGCTTCGATTATGGTACCGGTCGGCTTCTTGGTAATTTGGTTCTCCGTATTCTCCGGTTTCAGCCTGCTTGACACCGTAGAAGGTAGCGGACGCTTGGCGGAAATTGCCAATAAAGGCGACTACGAAGGCACATTCTATTACCTGCTCAATATGCTGCCCCTGTCTTTCGCAACCAAACCGCTGACTGTGGTTCTGTTCCTCGGCTTCGTGGTGACTACTGTAACCAGTTCCGCCATTTCTCTGGGCATTATGACCAGCAACGACGGACGCCGTGAAAACAAAACCCGCGCAGTAATTTGGGCTATCTTAATGTCGCTTATCGCCTACGCCGTGATTGTTACCGGTAAGATGGAAGGTATTAAAGCTGTCGGCTCATTCTCCGGCTTCCCGTTTGTATTCATTATGTACTTATGGTTTGCCGCACTTTGGCGCCAGCTCAAACGCGACATACCCCGCGTATCGCCCGCCCAAGAACCTGTAAAAAACAAGGAGTAAACCGTGGAAAAACAAATTATGTATTTGAATCAAAGCGTTCAAGACAACATTCTCGAAACTGTATTGATGGTTTTGGTTCTCGCCTTTTTAGGCTATGTCATCAAACTGGCCTTCATTGAAAAAGACGATTAAACATTTACAGACAGGCATTACCGCCTGCGCCTAATGATTAGGAGAACACGATGTCCCAGACATCCCGCCTCCCCGTGCCTGATTTGGCCGAAACCTGCGAACGCTATTTGAAACTGGTGCACCCGCTGCTGAGTGATGAAGCTTTTGAAAAAACCGCAGCAACCACCCGTAATTTCGAATCGGGCAAAGGCAAAGAATTGCAAGCCGCGTTGCAGCAATTTGCAGCAGAAGTCGAAACCAGCTGGTTGATCGACGCTTGGCTCGAAAGCTATCTGCGCGTACGCAATCCGCTGCCTTTAGCCAGCAACGTAGGTTTCAACATCCAAACTCAAGGTAAGGATTTGGCGGAGTGGGCATCGGCATTGGCTGCGGTGTGCGCTGATTATTACCATCAGCGCATTCCCGTGCCGCAAACCCCGCAAGGTACGCCCGTATGCATGGAGCAATGGAAAATCTTGCAAGGTGCCGCACGCGTGCCGCAAAAAGAAGTCGACGGATTCCACTTTTCACCGAATGGCAGCCGTCACATCGGCGTATTGCACAACGGTTTCTACTACCGAATTGCCGCGCTCGACGAACAATTTGAAGCCTACCATCCCGATGCGTTCAGACAGGCATTTGAAGAAATCCTTTCCGATACCCATCAAAACAAATATCCGGTAGCCGTACCCTGCTACTTGGGCGGCAACGAAACCGCCCGCGTGTACCAAGCCCTGCAACAGCATGACGACAACACCCGCCTGCTGGAACACATCAAACAAGACCTGTTTCACATCAGCATCAGCAACGAAGACCTTGATGCCGACAGTGATCTGGCACAAACCACGTTCCAACCTAAGCAAAACGTTTGGTGCTACAAACCCACCACCTATTGCTACAACACCAGCACCAAGCGCCTGTATCTGCATTGCGAACACACTTGGGCTGACGGCGGCGCGCTCAAAGGCATCGTGACCCTTGCCGCTGCCAAACTGAACTCACTCGTCGGCAAGAAAACCCGCCCTGCCGTCCACCGCTACGAATGGCAGTTGGATGCCGACTTGCTGAAAAACTGGGAACAATGGCAGCAAAACTATGCCAAACAAGCTGACCAGATGCACGTAACCAGCGTTACCATCCCGTTCAACGGCTTAACCATTCCCAAAGGCGTGAGCCAAGATGCGTTGATGCAGTTCCTCCTGCAATACGCCCAACTCACTACCTACGGCAGCGTCCGCAACACATACGAAGCCGTTGATGTGAGCCACTTCAAAAACGGCCGTACCGAATGCGTGCGCCCCGTTTCCAACGAATCGCTGGTCTTCGTCGGCACCTTATTGCAGGAAAAACCCTCCCGCGAAGCGCTGGATGCCGCATTGGCCGAACATAAAGCCCGCATCAAAGCCAGCAAACTCGGCCAAGGCGCCAACCGCCACCTGCTCGGCCTGCAACTGATGGCAACCAAAGCAAACAGTGAGATTCCTGAATTTTTTAAAGACGAAGGCTACCAAACCTTTACCACCGATTTCCTCTCCACCTCAACCGTAGGCGACAACAGCACAGTAGTGAACTTTGCCTTTGCCCCCACCTCGGTTGGCGGCTTGGGCATCAACTACACCATTACGCCCGAAGGCTGGCTGTATACGGTAAGCCATACCCAAGAGCAACAACAGAAAGTCAACGTATTTGTGGAGGCCTTGAAAGTTGGCGGGAAACATTTGCTCGAATTTCTCAATGCTTGACGGAATGCCTACCTGAAAGCCCGTTTTTCTTTTCAGGCAGGCAACCTCTGGCCGGAGAAACCAGCTTTCCAGCGGGGATGGGGACAAAGAAGGACGCAACCGTACCCGCCGTATCCAATCTCAAAAACAACGTCGTCTGAAAACAGGCATAGCAGGTTTCGCTAATGCCGTATTTTCAGACGACGTTTTTATTTTATCTAAACCACCCCAAAGAGGGCTACTCTATCCCAATATCCAAACACACGGTTTCGCCGCAATATGCTTTGCCTGCTTCAGTCATATGCGCGGGTTTGTAGGCGGCGAAGGCGTAAGTCAGGTCGGCGCGGAAGGTGTCTTTGTCTGCTTCGCCGGTGTCGCAGTTCAGCCCGGTCGGGATGTCTAACGCGATTTTGAAGCCGTCGGCTTGATTCAGCAGACGGCAGACGGCGGCGGCTGTTTCGGGCAATGCGCCGCTGAAGCCTGTTCCGAAAATGCCTTCGATAATGAGGCCGTAACCTGTTTTCAGAGTGCGAAGCCTGCCTGTGGTACGGCCTTCCAGTTCGTCGGGTCGGATAAAGCTGACGCCGTCCGAATGATTCAAACGCTCGCGGTTCAACTGCGCTAGCGGCGACAGTTTATCTCCCAAGACGAAAACAACATCTACCCGCCAATCCTGTTCGGACAACACGCGCGCGATGACCAAACCGTCGCCGCCGTTGTTGCCCTTGCCGCAAACAATCAACGCGCGTCCTGCTTTCGGGAAACGGCGCAGCAAATCCGCCGCGGCGGCTTGTCCCGCGTTTTCCATCAGTTGCTCGAAAGTCGTGCCTTTATCGACTGCCATTTGTTCGTGTTCGCGCATTTCTGCAGCGGTGTAGATTTTCATCATTCGCTCCTTTGGTCTTTACTGCTCTATAAAACATCCAAACGAAAACCTTATCAATAGCCCTGCCTAACTTTCACAACGAATCATTCGCTTTCTTTGATTTGTCGCAAGAGGTCGTCTGAAAATAAGGAACTTGGTGGCTTTGGATTTGATTTTTATGTTAACAAGATTTATTATCATAATAAAATAAAGCGATAAACAATCAAAATTACTTCTTTTGCGGGAACAGGCGTTGGGACATACCTTTGCCCTGTACTGTGTCCAATTCGTCTTTACTGGCTGTCTCTTTTTCAATCGACAACGAAAGTAAAACACCCTATGTCTGCCATACCATTGTCAAAACTCAGTAAAGGCGCGGTCGCGCACATCGATTCCATCGTCCCCAATCCGACTTTCGGCGAACTCGACCCGCTGGTTACGCGCCGCCTTGCCGATTTGGGCTTTTCCGGCGGAATGCCGCTGCAGGTGATTGCCGTCGGCGGATTCGGACGCGGCCCGTTTGCCGTGCGGTTGGGCAACCAGTCGCAATTTTCGTTGCGGCAGGAAGAGGCGGGAAAAATTATGTGCCATGTGATTAACGGCTGACTTACGCCGTACCCACAGGCAGGCTTCGCACTCTGAAAATGTGGCAAAGGCGGATTGAATCTGACCGCTCTATCCTTTTCAGACGGCCTTAGGCAGTCTGGAAGCGTAGTTTCAACGCCCTTCCCCAACTCCATCACACAAACAAAAAAGGAGAATTCAATTCATGGAACTAAGCTATTTTGCCTTGATCGGTGCGCCAAACTGCGGCAAAACCGTTCTGTTCAACGGTTTGACCGGCGCCCATGCCAAGGTTGCCAATTATCCGGGCGTAACGGTCGATAAGCGCGAGGGCGCCTTCCTCGACGATGCTGCCGTCCGCATTATCGACCTGCCGGGCACATACAGCCTACGCACGACCAGCCCCGACGAAGCGGTGGCAAAAGATGTGGCAGTGGGCAAACTGGGCATTCCGCCCGACGCCATCATTGCCGTTGCCGACGCGACCAACCTGCGTATGACCCTGCGCATGATTCTGGAACTGAAAACGCTGGGACTGCCTATGGTGGTGTCGCTGAACATGAGCGACGTTGCCCGCAAAAGGGGCTTGAATATCGATGCGGCCAAACTGAGCGAACTGCTGGGCGTACCCGTTTTGGAAACGGTGGCGGTAAGCGCGTCGGGCATACACGCGGTGCGCGAGGCGGTGGCCAAACTGCCGCGCAAACGCTCTTTCCCTGCCAGCCCCGCCTCTGCCGAACGCACGCTCGATGCGCTGGAGAGCGACAAACTTTATCAAGAAGTCGAATCGATTTTGGCACAGGTCGTCCGCACGGAAATGACGCTGCCGGCATGGCATAAGAAACTGGACGACATCGTGCTGCATCCTGTGCTGGGTATGATTCTGCTGCTGGTCATCCTGTTTATGGTGTTTCAAGCGGTTTACACTTGGGCGGCGCCGATTATGGACGCCATCGAAGGCGGCTTTACCGCGCTGGGCGAATGGGTCGGCGCGAATATGGCGCCGGGCATCCTCAACGACTTGCTCGTCAACGGCGTGATTGCCGGTACCGGCAGCGTGTTGGTGTTCCTGCCGCAGATTACGATCCTGTTTGCCTTCATCCTGCTTTTGGAAGATTCCGGCTACCTGCCGCGCGCGGCATTCCTGCTGGATAACGTGATGGCGAAAAGCGGCCTGTCCGGACGCTCGTTCATCCCGCTCCTGTCGAGTTTCGCCTGCGCCGTTCCCGCCGTGATGTCGGCGCGCACCATCCACGACCCGCGCGAACGCCTCGTTACCATCGCCGTCGCCCCGCTGCTGACCTGCTCCGCGCGGCTGCCCGTGTACGCGCTGATTATCGCCGCCGTCATTCCCAACCGCACGGTGGGCGGGATTTTCAACCTGCAAGGGCTGACGCTGTTCGTCCTCTACATCGCAGGCATCCTGTCGGCTGCTTTGGCGGCGTACATTATGAAACGCTTGGCGCGGATGAAAGGCAACGTGCAACAATTCCCGCTCTTGATGGAGCTGCCGACCTTCCGCACGCCCAACTTCAAACACATCATGACCAGCCTGTGGGACAGGGTCAAAGCCTTCCTGAAACGAGCCGGTACGATTATTTTCGCGCTGACCGTGATCCTATGGGGCTTGGTAAGCTGGCCGCAACCGCCCGCAGGCGCGACAGGCGCGGCAATCGATTACAGCCTCGCCGGCACCATCGGCCACGCCATCCAGCCGCTGTTCGCCCCGCTGGGCTTCACTTGGGAAATGTGTATCGCCATGATTCCGGGCATCGCCGCACGCGAAGTCGTCGTTGCCGCGCTGGGTACGGTTTATGCCGTCAGCGCATCGTCTGAAGACGCCGTACAAAATGCGTTGATTCCGATTGTACACAACAACTGGGGCCTGCCGACCGCCTTCGCCTTCCTGGCTTGGTATGTGTACGCCCCCATGTGCGCCGCAACTTTGGCAGTGATTAAACGCGAAACCAAATCAGCCAAAGATACCTTCCTCATTACCGGCTACCTGTTCGTAATGGCTTACCTTGCCGCATTTGCGGTTTACCAAATTACTTCGAGGATACTGTGATGACTCAATATATTATCGTCGGCATCATCATGCTTGCCTGTTTGTTTTTCCTCTTGCGGAAATTCTTGTTCAAACCGAAAAAACACGATTGCAGCAGCGGTTGCGGCAAATGCGGCGGTTGCGGTTGACAACTTAAACCCGACTTAACCAAACAGCCTGAGGCCGTCTGAAAATCATTTTTCAGACGGCCTCAGGCTTTGTTCCAGCCGCTAAACCAACCATATTTATCGGTGCGGTTCAAGTCCAACTTGGCCAGCTCGGAAATCTTGTTTTCGGTCATGGACGGCATGGCGGCTGCCGGCCGTTAACCGGCCAAACGGCTCTTTGGAAAAATACGGAACAAGATGGGGCGTATTCGGGCCGTTACAGGCTCATTTTGAGCAGTTTCGCAATATTGCGCGCGGTCAACTCCAGATTTTCCGCCGTTTCCGCCGCAGCTTCCGGAAAAGTGCAGCATTTGTTCAGGATACTGAATACGGCGTCGATGCCGTAGCCGTTGACCACTTCGACATCCTTCCCCAGACTTCCGGCGATTCCGATGACCGGAATGTTGTGTTTTTTGGCCAGTGCCGCCACCCCGACGGGCACCTTGCCGTTGATGCTCTGGCTGTCGATACGGCCTTCTCCGGTAATCACCAAGGCCGCGCCCTTCATGCTTTCTTCCAGACGCAGAAACTCGGTGATGATGCCGATGCCGCTTTTCAGACGGCCTCCCAATACGCCTGAAAACGCCGCACCCAATCCGCCGGCCGCACCCGCGCCCGGCAGGTCTTTGACTTCGACATCCAGCTTTTGCTCAATCACCTCGGCGTAACGGCTCAGGGCTTGGTCCAGCGCTTCGACCATTTCCGGCGTCGCCCCTTTTTGCGGGCCGAAAATACGGGAAGCGCCCTGCCTGCCCACCAGCGGGTTGCTGACGTCGCAGGCCACGTCGAAACGGCATTCCTTCAACCGTCCGTCCAACCCGCCGACATCAATTTCGGCCAGTTGCGCCAAAGCCGCGCCGCCGTAAGCTAGTTCCCTGCCGTCGGCATCTTTCAGCCCGACGCCCAGCGCCTGCAACATTCCCGCGCCGCCGTCGTTGGTGGCGCTGCCGCCCAGCCCGATGATGAAATGGCGCACGCCTTCGTCCAGCGCCGCCAAAATCAGTTCGCCCACGCCGTAAGTCGTGGTAATCAGGGGATTGCGCTGTTCCGGCGGCACTTGCTCCAAACCGCTGGCAGAAGCGATTTCGATAAAGGCGATTTCCCCGTCGCCCGAAATTCCCCAGAAGGCGCGTTGCGGCAGCCCCAAGGCACCGATGACCTCACACTCGATTTTACGGCCTCCCGTCGCCTCCACCATCGTGTCCACCGTACCTTCGCCGCCGTCGGCAACCGGCACTTTGACATATTCGGCGTCGGGGAAGACCTCCCTAAATCCTTTCTCGATATGGTTGGCAACCTGAAGGGCAGACAAGCTCTCTTTATATGAATCCGGTGCGATTAAAATTTTCATTTGCTCTGCTCTCTCTGCAAACTCGGACACAGGCCGTCTGAAAAGACGGAACACATAACAAACAGGGGGAACGCTCCCATCATGTCGGCAGCCTTCTTCGGCAAAGGCGTGGGTGCGTCGGGCAGGGCGGTCATGGCCGATACCGCTCCGAAAGAAATTATGGGACTGGCGGGCGGTCTGTTCAAGCGGCGGTAGGTAATCAGCCGTTTTCCCTCGTGTCCAGATTCATTACATCGACAAAGGCCGTCTGAAATTTTCAGACGGCCTCTGTTTAAAAATAAGATGTTTATATTCAGCAAGATAAAAAATAAATAAAGAAAAACTAAATTTTAATATAGAAAAACTTATTCAAACTACGAAAAATCTTAGTTATAATCCGAAGCATCTGAAAAGGCCGGTTTCAGACGGCCTGTATACCGAGGAACCCTTTATGCTGCTGGCCCTGTCGTTACGCGACTTCGTAATCGTCGAAACCCTTGATTTGGATTTTCAAAACGGCTTTACCGTACTCACCGGCGAAACCGGCGCAGGCAAATCCATCACGCTCGACGCACTCGGCCTGCTCTTGGGCGACAAAGCCGATTACAGCCAAATCCGCAGCGGCGCGAAAGAAGCCCGCCTCTCCGCCCTGTTCGACCTTTCCGGCCTGACCGGCCTGCAGGAAGAGCTGCGCGCGCAAGGGCTGCTGGACGAAGGTTCGGAGGAACTCAGCATCCGCCGCATTATCGACGTCAAAGGCAAAAGCCGCAGCTACATCAACAATCAGGCCGCCACACTCTCCCAGCTCAAGACCGTAGGCGAACAACTTATCGACATCCACGGCCAGAACGCGCACCACTCCCTCAATCAAGAATCCGCCCAACGCCGCCTGCTCGACGCCTTCGCCGGCAGTCTGGAACAGGCGGAAACCGTCAGACAACGCTACCAAAATCGGGAAAACGCCAAAAAAGCCCTGCACAAAGCGCGGAATCAGGCCGAAAACACCGCCATCGAGCGCGAACGGCTGGAATGGCAGTTCAACGAACTCAACCAACTCAGCCTCAAGCAGGGCGAATGGGAAACCCTCAACCAAAGCCACGACAGCCTCGCCCATGCCGCCGAACTGCTGCAAGCCGCCGCAGAAACCGGCGAAACCATAGACGGCGACAACGGCATACAGCGGCAGATATACCGCTGCCAAAAACTCCTCGGCAGCCTGCAAGCCATCGAACCGCGCTTTGCCGAAAGCCTCAACATGCTCGCCAGCATCGAAGCCGAACTCGGCGAAATCAGCGCCAACATGCGCGATGTCGCCTCGCGGACCGACATCGACCCCGACGAACTGGCCAAACAGGAACAGCGCATGGGCGAACTGATGGGCGCGGCACGAAAATACCGCGTCGAACCGCAGAATTTGCCCGCCAAACTGGAAGAAATCGGCCTCAACCTGCAAAACCTCCACGCCGCCGGCGACATCGCCGCCCTCGAAGCCGCCCTCGCCCGCAGCGAAGCCGAGTACGACGAAGCCGCACAAACACTCTCCGCCATACGCCGCGAGGCCGCCGCACGGTTGGGCGACGAAACCACCGGCCATATGCAGCATCTGGCCATGAAAGGCGCGCAGTTCCATATCGAGCTGCTGCCCTCGCCCCCGACCGCACACGGTTTGGAGCAAGTGCAGTATCAGGTTTCCGCCAACCGCGGCAGCCCGCTGCGCCCGCTCAACAAAGTCGCATCCGGCGGCGAACTGGCCCGCATCAGCCTCGCCCTGCAAGTCGTAACCAGCCACCACACCCGCGTTCCGACGCTGATATTCGACGAAGTCGACACCGGCATCGGCGGCGGCGTGGCCGAAACCGTCGGCAAAGCGCTACGGGCACTGGGCGGGCAGCATCAGGTACTGGCCGTTACCCACCTGCCGCAGGTCGCCGCGTGCGGCGAAAACCACTGGCAGGTACACAAACACAGCGACGGCAGCCAGACCGTCAGCCGAATCAGCGTGCTTGACCGCGCAGGCCGCATCGAAGAAATCGCCCGTATGCTCGGCGGCGAAACCATTACCGACACCACCCGCAGCCACGCGGCCGAACTGCTCCAACTGGCCGCAGGCTGAAACCGCAGACAAAAGGCCGTCTGAAAACGTTTTCAGACGGCCTCTTAATTTATAAGCGCAATACCGGATAAAGTATCAACCACCACGGCGCCTTAATTCATCACAAGCGGGCGTACCGTTATATTTTCTTTGTATGCTCTGCTTTTGAAATTCGCACAATTTCCGCAATTCTTCTTTCGTGTAGTTACCGTAATCATTAGCGAATACCGGTGCGGCCATACCAACCGATGCAATAAGCAGGCACAGTTTTTTCATCATTTACGTTCTCCGATTCATTATTAATGATATTGAATTATACCGTTTATCTCATATAAATACCACTTGTATAGCAACCATCCGAGACGGAACTCCCGCACAAACTTTTAAAACGTTTTCAGACAGCCTCGATAAAGGGTATGATTGCAGCGTTTGCACACAAGGAAAAAGACATGAAAATCCTGTTTATCGCCGATCCCCTGTCCACCTTCAAAACCTACAAAGACACCACCTACGCCATGATGCGCGAAATGGCCAAGCGCGGCTGGCGGCTTTCGCACGCCCTGAGCGGCGAATTGTCGGTGCGGCAGGGGCTGGTTACGGCGCAGGCCGCGCCGTTTGAATTTATCGGTGCCAAACACGACCGCGACCACGAATGGTTCGCCGCCGCAGACAAAATTCAGACGGCCTTAAAAGACTTCGACGCCGTCATCATGCGCACCGACCCGCCGTTTGACATGCAGTACCTCTACGCCACCCAACTGCTGACGCTGGCGGCGGAACAAGGTGCCAAAGTCTTCAACAGCGGACAGGCCATGCGCGATTTCAACGAAAAACTGACCATCCTGAATTTCAGCCGTTTTACCGCGCCAACCCTCGTTACCACCCGCTCGGCGGATGTCCGCGCATTTTTGGCGGAACACGGCGACATCATCATCAAACCGCTGGACGGCATGGGCGGCATGGGCATCTTCCGCCTGACCGAAAAAGACCCCAACATCGGCAGCATCCTCGAAACCCTGATGCAGCTTGATTCCTGCACCATCATGGCGCAACGCTACATCCCCGAAATCGTCCACGGCGACAAACGCATCCTGATTATCGGCGGCGAAGTCGTCCCCTATGCTTTGGCGCGTATTCCGCAAAACGGCGAAACGCGCGGCAACCTTGCGGCAGGCGGGCGCGGCGTGGCGCAGGAATTGAGCGAACATGACCGCGAAATCGCCGAAACCCTCGCCCCCGAACTCAAGCGCCGCGGCATCCTGCTCGCGGGTCTGGACGTCATCGGCAGCAACCTGACCGAAGTCAACGTTACCAGTCCGACCGGCTTCCAAGAAATCATGAAGCAAAAAGATTTCGACGTCGCCGCCATGTTTGCCGACGCCGTCCAAAGCTGGGCGGCCCGCTAAAATGCGGCCGGCCGCATCACCATTGCGGCTTTAATTTATTTTTCAGACGGCCTCTCCGATATGCTTCACGCCTGAGAGGCCGTCTGAAATTTCAATGCGGATAAAAAAGCCCGAAATCTTTGCCCGCCGCCGTTACCGAATCAGCTTGGACACGGCTTTAAACGCAGGATGCCCCGCATCGCCCAGCAGCATAAACAGCAGGCTTTCGGTATTGGACACCACCGCGCCCGCATCACGCATCTGCTGCAAACCGTTTTCCTTATTGTCGGGATGGCGCGAGGCCGTACAGTCGAACGGCACATACACTTCCAGCCCCGCCGCGCGCAAATCCAATACCGTTTGCAGCATACAGATATGCGTCTCCGCGCCGGCCAACACCACATTCGCAATCCGTTTCTGCTTCAGGATTTCGCCAACCTGCGGCAGGCAGGCGGAAAAACGGGTCTTTTCAAATACCGGCGCACCGTCCAGTAACAACTGCACCGCAGGCACGGTCTTGCCCAAACCCTTGGGATACTGCTCCGTCGCCAGCAACGGCACACCCAAAGCCCGCATTCCCTGCAACAGGACGCGGCAGTGCCCGACCATTTCGTCCGCCCCGTGCAAAACGGGCAACAGACGTTCCTGAACATCAACGACAAGACACAAAGTATTTTCCGGATTCATGATTTTTCCTTTCAGACGGCCTCAATAAACAACCCTGCCGATACCGGCCGGTTTTCTGGTTCCTTCGACTCCCGCCGCGCGGGAATGCGGCGCTTGCGGATTTTCATTTCAATTTACTATTTTCAGACGACCTCACACGCCCAAATACCCTTCCCTGCTGGCAAGCCACCTTGCCAGATGTGCTTCGACGATTTCGGGATTTTGTTCAATCAGCATCGGGGCGATTTCGCGCGCTTGTTCCAAGAGGTGCAGGTCTTCTTCGAGGTTGGCGAAACGCAGCATGGGGACGCCGCTTTGGCGCGCACCGAGAAATTCGCCGGGGCCGCGGATGTTGAGGTCTTGGCGGGCGATTTCGAAGCCGTCGGTGTGTTCGTAGATGACTTTCAGCCGCGCTTTGGCGAGTTCGCTCAAGGGTTCGGCAAACAGGAGGACACACACGCTTTCTGCCGCGCCGCGCCCTACCCGACCGCGTAATTGGTGCAGCTGCGCCAAGCCCATGCGCTCGGCGTGTTCGATCACCATCAGGGCGGCGTTGGGCACATCTACGCCGACTTCGATGACGGTGGTGGCGACCAAGACGTTCAGACGGCCTGCGGCAAACTCCGCCATGACTTCGGCTTTTTCGGCGGCCTTCATTCGCCCGTGTACCAAGCCGATGTTGAGTTCGGGCAAGGCTGCCTGAAGCTGCTCGAGGGTTTCGGTGGCGGTTTGCAGTTGCAGGGTTTCGCTTTCTTCAATCAGCGGGCAGACCCAGTATGCCTGCTGCCCTTTGCGGCAGATGTTGAGGACGAAACCTTCGACTTCGGCGCGGCGGACGTTGTTGACGAGGCGGGTTTTAATCGGGGTGCGCCCGGGCGGCAATTCGTCGATGACGGACACGTCCAAGTCGGCGAAAAAACTCATGGCGAGCGTGCGCGGGATGGGCGTGGCGGACATCATCAGCTGGTGGACGTCGCGCCCTTTGTTTTTGAGGGCGAGGCGTTGGGCGACACCGAAGCGGTGTTGTTCGTCCACAATCACCAAGCCCAGATTTTGGAACTCGACGTCGTCTGAAAACAGGGCGTGCGTGCCGACGGCGATTTTGACGGTACCGTCAGCGAGTTTGGCTTTGGCTTCGTCTTTGGCTTTTTTGCGCTGGCTGCCAGAGAGCCAGACGACTTCGAGTCCTAAAGGTTCGAGCCATTGTTTGAACTTGATGAAATGCTGTTCAGCAAGGATTTCGGTCGGCGCCATCACGACCGCCTGCGCGCCGGATTCGATGGCGGTCAGCGCGGACAAGGCGGCGACGATGGTTTTGCCGCTGCCGACATCGCCTTGCAGCAGGCGGTGCATGGGGTGGGTTTGCGCCATGTCGCGGCGGATTTCGGACACGACCCTTTCTTGTGCATCGGTCAGGGCAAACGGCAGGGCGTGGCGCAGTGCTTGGGTCAACGTACCGTCTCCGCCCAATGCCGCCGCCGTGCCGCTGACGCGCTTCTGCCGCGCCAAGCGCATGGAAAGCTGTTGCGCCAAAAGTTCGTCGAATTTGAGCCGCTGCCATGCGGGCAGCGCGCCGTCGGAAAGCTGGTGGATGGTGAAACTCGGCGGCGGCGAGTGCAAAAGGCGCAGGCTTTCGGCGAGGTGCGGCAGTTTCAGACGACCCAATAAGGCATCGGGCAGCGTGTCGTGCAGCGGCGTAACGTCCAACGCCGTCTGAATGATGCGGCGCAAAGTAGGCTGGTTCAAACCGTTTACGGTCGGATAGACGGGCGTGAGGCTTTCCGCCAAACCGCTGCTCTCGGCATCACGGATTTTGGGATGAATCATCTCGTCGCCGTGAAACCCGTGTTTGATTTCTCCCACGGCGCGGATGCGTTTGCCGACCGCCATCTGTTTCTGGTTGCTGGCGTAAAAGTGGATGAAGCGCAGAAAAAGGACGCTGCCGGAATCGTCGGCGATTTGGACAATCAGCTGCTTGCGCGGCTTAAAAGTCACTTCCTGATGAATGACTTCGCCCTCAACCTGACACGGCACGCCGATCGGCGCATCCTTAATCGGCATGATGTGCGTCTCGTCCTCGTAACGCAGCGGCAGATGCAAAACCAAATCCCATGCGGTGTGGAGGTTGAGTTTGTCGAGCTTCTTGGCGGAAACGTCGGTGATTTTGAGCTGTTTCTGGGTTTCGGGCGTCATCATGGCTTTGTCCTGTTTGCAGCCCTTATTTTATATGAAAAGGCCGTCTGAAACTTTTTCAGACGGCCTCTCGAACCATACGGACCGTTTAGGCATTGCCTTCCTGCTGTTGCTGGTACATGGCTTCGAAGTTAATCGGAGCCAGCAGTACCGGCGGGAAGCCGGCGCGGGTTACGCTGGTGGAAATGGCTTCGCGCGCGTAAGGGAACAGGATGTTCGGGCAGGCCACGCCCAAAAGCAGCTTGATGTCGTCTTCGGGGATGTTTTCCAGATGGAAGATACCGCTTTGGGTTACTTCGTTCAGGAACATAGTACGCTCGGCACCCAGCTTGGCGGTTACGGTAACGGTTACGTCAACGGAATAGTAGCCGTCTTCCAGCTTTTCGCTGGCGGTCGATACGCGCATATCGACTTCCGGCTCGCCCTGTTCCAAAAAGATTTGCGGCGCGTGGGGGACTTCCAGCGACAAATCTTTGACATACAGACGTTCGATGCTGAATACGGGTTGCAGTTCTTCGCTCATTTTGTTTTCCTATATTAAGGGTTACGGGTTTAACAACGCTTCCAGCCTGCCTTGCTGATGCAGGCTGTACAAATCGGTGAAGCCGCCGACGTGGGTGTCGCCGATGAAAATCTGCGGGATGCTGCGCTGGCCGGTACGGCGTTGCATTTGTGCAAAATCTTCGGGATTCCGATCGACGCGGATTTCATTTATTTCGCTTACGCCCAATGAGGCAAGCAGCTTTTTGGCCATCGTGCAATAGGGGCAGGACGGGCCTGTATACATGGTTACGGGTTGCATGGGTACTTCTCTGTTTTCATTCTCCGCACTATATGGGCACACGCGGGATTTTACAAGGCCGCCTGCCGGAGTATCGGACAAACCTTTCTTTCAGACGGCCTTATCGGCAGATTGTTCCTGACGATGGCGTAAATACGGCTTTTCCAGTATGATTGGCGCAATATCGGCAGCAAAAGCGCTTTTGCAATCGGTTTCCCGAAAAGATTGATTGCAAAAGTTTTTTTGTATTCAAAAATCAGGAACCATCATGCTTTCAGGAATCCCCATCCCGAAGGACGCCGTCCGTCCGCCCGAAACCGTGCTCGTCAACATTACGCCGCAGGAAACGCGCGTGGCAGTGTTGGAAGAAAACAATATCTGCGAGCTGCATATAGAGCGCAACAGCGGCCATAGTCTGGTCGGCAATATTTATCTGGGCGTGGTGCGCCGCGTGTTGCCCGGCATACAGAGCGCGTTCATCGACATCGGTTTGGAACGCGCGGCGTTTCTGCACATCGTCGATGTCCTCGAACAACGCCGCAACCCCGAAGAAACCCAGCGCATCGAGCATATGTTGTTTGAAGGGCAGTCGGTTTTGGTGCAGGTCATCAAAGACCCGATTAACACCAAAGGCGCGCGCCTTTCCACTCAAATTTCGTTAGCGGGGCGTTTCCTCGTCCACCTTCCACAGGAAGACCACATCGGCATTTCCCAACGCATCGAAGACGATGCCGAACGCAACAGCCTGCGCGAACGCCTGACTAATCTATTGCCCGAAGACGCGTGCCACGGCTATATCATCCGCACCAACGCCGAAAACGCCACCGACGAGCAGCTTTTGTCCGACATCCACTACCTGACCAAAGTGTGGGAACACATTCAAGAACAAGCAAAAATCCAACCGCCGGAAACCCTGCTGTATCAGGATTTGCCTTTGAGCCTGCGCGTGTTGCGCGATATGTTCAGTCTCGACACGCAAAAAATCCTAGTCGATTCAACCGAAAACCACCGCCGCATGACCCGCTTCGCCGAGCAATACGTCCATGGCGCATTGGGCAGGATAGAGTTGTTTAAAGGCGAACGCCCGCTGTTTGAAACCCACAACGTCGAGCAGGAAATCAGCCGCGCCCTGCAACCGCGCGTCAACCTCAACTTCGGCAGCTACCTGATTATCGAGTCCACCGAAGCCATGACCACGATAGACGTGAACACCGGCGGCTTCGTCGGCGCGCGCAACTTCGACGAAACCATTTTCCGTACCAACCTCGAAGCCTGCCACACCATCGCCCGCGAATTAAGGCTGCGCAATCTTGGCGGCATCATCATCATCGACTTCATCGACATGGCGCAGGAAGCGCACCGCGAAGCCGTATTGCAAGAGCTTGCCAAAGCCCTCGCCTTCGACCGCACCCGCGTTACCCTCAACGGCTTCACCAGCTTGGGTTTGGTCGAGCTGACCCGCAAACGTTCGCGCGAAAACCTCAGCCAAATCCTCTGCGAACCCTGCCCGTCCTGCCAAGGCAGGGGTCGTCTGAAAACGCCGCAGACCATCTGCTACGAAATCCAGCGCGAAGTCGTCCGCGAGGCCCGCCGCTACGATGCCCAGTCCTTCCGCATCTTGGCCGCGCCCAACGTCATCGACCTTTTCCTCGACGAAGAATCACAATCGCTGGCGATGCTGATAGACTTTATCGGCAAACCGATTTCGCTGGCAGTCGAAACCGCCTACACGCAGGAACAATACGACATCGTATTGATGTAACCCAACGATCAGGCCGTCTGAAAACCTAAAACAAAGACAAACCCATGCGCAACGAATCCTACGCATCCGAGAAAAAAGGCAAAACCGGCATCAAACGCATCATCAATGCCTACGGCTATTCCAAAGACGGACTCAAGGCCGCCTACCGGCATGAGAGCGCGTTCCGCCAAGTATGCTGGCTCAACCTGACGTTGGTTATACTCGCCTGCATCTTCGACTTTGATTTTTCCGTCAGGCTGCTGCTGATTACCGCATCCTTCATTTCGCTGATTACCGAATTGTTCAACACCGCCGTCGAAGCTGCCGTCGACCATACATCCACCGAAAAGCACGAACTGGCCAAACGTGCCAAAGACGCAGGTTCGGCAGCGCAGCTTGCGGCTTTGGTTTTGTTGGCGGTAACTTGGCTGTCCGCACTGTGGCACACCTACATCTAAATATTTTTAGCTATGTAAAATTATTATATTAGTTATTTATATCTAGTTATTAATCTGTAAAAATTTAATTTAAGTCAAATATTCAGACGGCCTTAACGTATAATATGACCACTATCTTCCCCAACCCTTGCAAAGGAAAAAACATGAAGAAACTACTGGCAACACTGGTTTTGGCAGGTCTGTACCAAACCGCTATGGCGGCAGGCATCCAAGTCGAAGAACCTTGGGCGCGCGCTTCCGTCGAAGGCATGAAAATGAGCGGCGCGTTCATGAAAATCAACAATGACACCAACGCCCAAGATTTTCTGGTCGGCGGCAACAGTCCCGTAGCGGAGCGCGTAGAAGTCCACACCCATGTCAACGACAACGGCGTGATGCGTATGCGCGAAGTCAAAGGCGGCATCCCTCTGCCGAAAAAAGCCGTTACCGAGTTGAAACCGGGCAGCTACCACGTCATGTTCATGGGCCTGAAACAGCCTCTGAAAGAAGGCGAAACCGTACCGGTTACGCTGAAATTCAAAAAAGCCAAACCCATTACCGTCGACGTACCGGTTAAAAACGTGCCCAAAGCGGCCGACGACGCACACAACCACAACCACGGCGGCGGTGCGCACGCACACTAAATCCCGCCTGATGTGAAAATCCCTCCCGGATTCCGGTCTTTCGAGGCCGTCTGAAACCCGTCTGTCGGTTTTCAGACGGCCTCAGTATATTTAAATTTATGTTAAAATCAGCGTTTAAATCCGTTTTCACCCCACATCTCCACGCATGAATATTGAAAACACACCGCAAAACATCATCGTCGGACTCTCCGGCGGCGTCGACTCCTCCGTAACGGCCGCCCTGCTCAAACAGCAGGGACACCGAGTGCACGGCGTATTCATGCAAAACTGGGAAGACGACGACAACGATGAATATTGCAGCATCAAACAAGACTCTTTCGACGCCATCGCCGTGGCCGACATCCTCAGCATCGACATCGACATCGTCAATTTCGCCGCACAATACAAAGACAAAGTATTCGCCTATTTCCTCAAAGAATACGGCGCGGGCAGGACGCCGAATCCCGACGTATTGTGCAACGCCGAAATCAAGTTTAAATGCTTTTTGGACTACGCCCTAGAGCAAGGCGCGGACACCATCGCCACCGGCCACTATGCACGCAAAGAAGTCCGAAACGGCGTGCACTACCTGCTCAAAGGCCTCGACCGAAACAAAGACCAAAGCTATTTCCTCTACCGCCTCCAACCCTTCCAGCTCGAACGCGCGATTTTCCCGCTGGGCGGTTTGGAAAAACCCGAAGTCCGCCGCCTTGCCGCCGAATTCAATTTGCCGACTGCCGCCAAAAAAGACAGTACCGGCATCTGCTTCATCGGCGAACGCCCGTTCCGCGAGTTCTTGCAAAAATACCTGCCGACCAACAACGGCAAAATGGTGACGCCCGAAGGAAAAACCGTCGGCGAACACGTCGGACTGATGTTCTACACGCTCGGACAGCGCAAAGGCCTAGGAATAGGCGGCGCTGGCGAGCCTTGGTTCGTCGCGGGTAAAAACTTGGCGAAAAACGAACTCATCGTCGTACAAGGCCACGACCACCCGCTGCTCTACACCCGCAGCCTCGTCATGAACGATTTGAGCTTCACACTACCCGAACGCCCGAAAGAAGGACGCTACACCTGCAAAACCCGCTACCGTATGGCCGACGCGCCCTGCGGACTGCGCTATCTTGACGACGACACCGCCGAACTTGTCTTTGACGAACCGCAATGGGCGGTAACGCCGGGTCAATCCGCCGTCCTCTACGACGGTGATGTCTGCTTGGGCGGCGGCGTGATTATGGCCACCGACAAACCGCTGATTGTTAACGGCTGACCCTTTTTCAGACGGCCTGGCCGGTACCGGCCGTTTCCGCAGATTCACCTGTTACCACGAGGCCGTCTGAAAACCCTTCCAGACGGCCTGCAACGAAAACCAAAGAAAGCCCCATTATGGAAAAACTCTGGCTGAACAGCTACGAACAAGGCGTCAACGCCGAAATCGACATCACTAGCTACAAATCCATCACCGACGTATTCAACCAAAGCGCGCAAAAATTCGGCGGCAAACCCGCCTTTTGCAATATGGGCAAAACGCTGACCTATGCCGAAACCGCCAAGCTGATTACCGACTTCGCCTCCTACCTGCAAAACGTACTGAAACTACCGCGCGGCGAGCGCGTCGCCATCATGATGCCCAACCTGCTGCAATATCCGGTCGCCCTGTTCGGCACCTTGCAGGCAGGCATGGTCGTCGTCAATACCAACCCGCTCTATACCCCGCGTGAACTGGAACACCAGCTTAAAGACAGCGGCGCAACCACCATCGTCGTTTTGGAAAATTTTGCCAACACGCTGGAATTGGTGCTGCCGCGCACGCAAATCAAACACGTCATCGTCGCCAGCGTCGGCGACATGTTCGGCACCATCAAAGGCACGCTGATGAATTTCGTGCTGCGGAAAATCAAAAAAGCCGTACCCGAATACCGCATCCCGAATGCCGTTCCGTTTCAGACGGCCATGAAACAGGGAGCGGCGCTGCCTTTTACCAAGGTAGACATCACCCGCGAAGACACCGCCTTCCTGCAATACACCGGCGGCACGACCGGCGTTGCCAAGGGCGCCGTACTCAGCCACGGCAACATCTGCGCCAATATGCTTCAAGCGAAAGAATGGATTAGGAACCAACTGCGCGAAGGAAAAGAAACCGTCATCGCCGCGCTGCCGTTCTACCACATCTTCGCCCTGACGGTGAACCTGATGATTTTTACCAACGCCGGTTCCAAAATCATCCTGATTACCAACCCGCGCGACATGAAAGGTTTCATCGGAGAACTCAAAAAAGAGCGTATCAGCGTCTTTGTCGGCGTCAACACCTTGTTTAACGGCATGGTCAACCAGCCCGATTTCGCCACCGTCGATTTCTCCGACCTGCGGCTGACGCTCGGCGGCGGCATGGCAACGCAGAAAGCCGTCGCCGAAAAATGGAAAGACATTACCGGCACCCCCATCGTCGAAGCCTACGGCCTGACCGAAGCCAGTCCGGGGGTGTGCTGCAACCCGCTGAATATTGAAACATACAGCGGCGGCATCGGCCTGCCGATACCCTCGACCGAAATCGAACTGCGCGATGCCGACGGCAGCACTGTGGCGCAAGGACAGCCTGGTGAACTATGGGTCAAAGGCCCGCAGATCATGCAGGGTTATTGGAACCGTCCCGAAGAAACCGCCAAAGCCATTGACGCGCGCGGCTTTTTGGAAACCGGCGACATCGCCGTCATGGACGAAAAAGGCTGGTTCAAGCTGGTCGACCGCAAAAAAGACCTGATTGTCGTTTCCGGCTTCAACGTTTACCCGAACGAAATCGAAGAAGTCATCGCCCACAACGACAAAGTCATGGAAGTTGCCTGCATCGGCGTGCCCAACGAAAAAACAGGCGAAGCGTTAAAAGTGTTCGTGGTAAAAAAAGACCCGTCGCTGACCAAGGAAGAACTCATCGCCTTCTGCCGCACCGAACTGACCGGCTACAAAGTGCCCAAAGACATCGAGTTCCGCGACGAACTGCCCAAATCCAACGTCGGCAAAATCCTGCGCCGCGAACTGCGCGAACAGGCGCTGGGCAAATAATCCGATTCCGTCCTACGGCAAGAGGCCGTCTGAAAATCCGGTTTTCAGACGGCCTCAATAGCGTCCGTCGGCCTCATTGCCAGCCCTACTGCTTCAAGGTAAAATCCCGTATTCCAACATGGGTACTGCATCATGACTAAATTTATTTTCGTAACCGGCGGCGTCGTATCTTCACTCGGAAAAGGTATCGCCGCCGCTTCTATTGCCACCATCCTAGAATCGCGCGGTTTGAACGTGACCATGCTCAAGCTCGACCCTTATATCAACGTCGACCCCGGTACGATGAGCCCGTTTCAGCACGGCGAAGTGTTCGTGACCGACGACGGCGCGGAAACTGACCTCGACTTGGGACACTACGAACGTTTCATCAACGCCACCATGACCCGCCGCAACAGCTTCAGCACGGGGCAGGTGTACGAAAACGTTATCGCCAAAGAACGCCGCGGCGACTACCTCGGCGGTACGGTTCAAGTCATCCCGCACATTACCGACGAAATCAAACGCCGCATCCACGAAGGCGCGGCGGGTTACGATGTGGCCATCGTCGAAATCGGCGGTACGGTCGGCGATATCGAATCACTGCCGTTTTTGGAAGCCATCCGTCAGATGCGCAGCCAGTTGGGACGCAACAACACCTTGTTCGCCCACTTGAGCTACGTTCCCTACATTGCCGCCGCCGGCGAAATCAAAACCAAGCCGACTCAGCATACCGTTAAAGAAATGTTGAGCATCGGTTTGCAGCCCGACATCCTGATTTGCCGCATGGACAGAACCATGCCCGCGGATGAACGCCGCAAAATCGCCTTGTTCTGCAACGTGGAAGAGCGCGCGATTGTGGGCAGCTACGACGTGGACAGCATCTACGAATGTCCCGAAATGTTGCACGACCAAGGCATCGACAACATCATTACCGAGCAGTTGCAGCTTAACGTGCAACAGGCGGATTTGACCGCGTGGAAAAAAATCGTCCATGCCATCAAAAATCCGAAACACACCGTCAAAATCGCCATGGTCGGCAAATACGTCGATTTGACCGAATCCTACAAATCGCTGATCGAGGCCTTGAAACACGCGGGTATCCACACCGAAACCGATGTGCAAATCACCTTCGTTGACAGCGAAAACATCGAGAAAAACAACGGCGACGTTTCCATGCTCAAAGACATGGACGCCATCCTTGTTCCCGGCGGTTTCGGTTCGCGTGGCGTGGAAGGCAAAATCGCCGCCGTGCGTTACGCCCGTGAAAACAACGTGCCATACTTGGGCATCTGCCTCGGTATGCAGATTGCGCTGATCGAATACGCCCGCGACGTGGCAGGCTTGAAAGGCGCAAACTCCACCGAGTTCGACCTCAAATGCGCCGCGCCCGTCGTTGCCCTGATTGACGAATGGCAAACCGCCGACGGCAGCGTCGAAACCCGCGACGAATCCGCCGATTTGGGCGGCACCATGCGTTTGGGTGCGCAAGAGGTTGAATTGAAAGCAGGCAGCCTCGCAGCCAAAATCTACGGCAGCGAACACATCCGCGAGCGCCACCGCCACCGCTACGAAGTCAACAACAACTACGTTCCCGCGCTGGAACAGGCAGGCTTGGTCATCGGCGGCGTATCTGCCGGACGCGAACGTTTGGTTGAAACCATCGAACTGCCGTACCATCCTTGGTTCTTCGCCTGCCAGTTCCACCCAGAGTTCACCTCCAACCCGCGCAAAGGCCATCCTTTGTTTACCGCGTTTGTTAAAGCCGCGTTGAACAATAAAAAAGTCTGACATTCGGTCAAAGGCCGTCTGAAAATAAAAAGCACCTCAGTTGTGAGGTGCTTTTTTAGTCCGTAGGTCAGGTATTTTATTCCCGACCTACAGCTGCGTCTACCGTTTTCAGACGGCCTTTAAGTTTTTATGGCGGACTACTGAATCTCGTTCACTTCGCGGCCGTTCAAAGGCTGCACAGGGCGGTTGTTGGCGCTGCCGATAATTGCCCGCATCGCCTTAATCTGTGCCTCTCCCGCCTGAACCGGCGTTTCAAACACCACCCAAGTAACGTTTTCGCTGCAAGGCGGCGTGGTCAACGAGCCTTTCAGATGGAAAGATTTGGTGTCTTCGGGCAGCAAAGTTTGAATATCCAAGCCTTTCAACTGCACGGATTCGCCCGTTTTCAATTTTTTCGCCACCAACGTAGTCAAGGCAGGGTTGTTTTTTCCCGGTTTGAACACCGTGGCAACTACGGCCAAAGTCCCGTCTTCAGCCTGATGGACAAAATGCGCCTCCATCGGCAAATGCTTGCCTTTAAACGTATGTTCGCTCGGGATATGGAAATGGAACTGCTTGAATACATAAGGCTTGCCGTTAATCATAACAGTCTGCGTTTTACCCTGCGGTGTTGCTTGAAGGGTATGGCCGTTATTTTCCACTTTATAATCGGATGTGTCGTAGCGGTACACAACCTGCTTGCCTTTTACCGCTTTTACAGAGGAGAAATCCACGGGGGACTGCTGTTTTCCCGTTTTGCAGACTGCAAAATCCTTGCTCAATCCGCCCCAGTGGGCCGAATCGTTTGCTCCTGTGTAAGACCAATTAGGTTGAGGATTTGCCGCGGATACTGTCGCGGCCGACGCCGCCATCAGCAAAGAGAGGAACAGATGTATTTTCATAATCACACTCCGGTTTTTATGCTACATTGATAATATTTTATATCGGTTAAATCTACCGATATAAAAGGCTCCTGCTTCTGGTAAACAGTATAGTATCAACAGGCGTTATAAGCTTGACATATCTCAAACATCCTTCCTTAAACCGATTCCGGCCGCTCAATATAACGAAATCATCTTTAAATACAACAAACCATTCTTTCCCTTTTTCAGACGGCCTCAGTAAAGTAGCGTCATCAGAAATATAGGAAAAACTGCAAGTTTCCTATGGCCGCGCCCCGCACGACATCGGAGGCACGCAATAAAAATAAACTCAGGAGCACCCTATGACGACCACCGCCGACCCGCGCGCCAAGCTGCCCGACACCCCGCTTTCCGGCAACGAGGCCCTGAAAGACCGCAGCGACTATCTGCACGGTACCATCAAAGACGATTTGACCGACGACTTTACCGGCGGCTTTACCGCTGACAATTTCCAGCTCATCCGTTTCCACGGCATGTACGAGCAGGACAACCGTGACATCCGCGCCGAGCGTACCGACCAAAAACTCGAACCCTTAAAAAACATGATGTTGCGCTGCCGTCTGCCCGGCGGCATCATCACACCGGCGCAGTGGCTGGGCATAGACGAATTTGCCGGCGACCACACCATTTACGGCTCTATCCGCCTGACCAACCGCCAAACCTTCCAATACCACGGCATTTTAAAAACCGATTTGAAACTGGCGCACCAGTCCCTACACAAACTCGGCCTCGATTCCATCGCCACCGCCAGCGACGTCAACCGCAACGTTCTCTGCACCAGCAATCCCGTTCAAAGCCCGCTGCACCAAGAAGCCTACGAATGGGCGAAACGCATCAGTATGCACCTCCTGCCGCGCACTATGGCATATGCCGATGTCTGGCTGGACGGCGAAAAAGTGTTCACCACCGAACCGACCGAACCGCGCAACAAAGAAATCGCCGACGATGTCGAACCGATTTTGGGCAAAACCTATCTGCCGCGCAAATTCAAAACCGCCGTCGTCATCCCGCCCGACAACGATGTGGACATCCATTCCAACGATTTAGGCTTTGTCGCCATCGAAGAAAACGGCAGACTTGTCGGCTTCAACGTCCTTGTCGGCGGCGGGCTGTCAAGCGAACACGGTAACACTAAAACCTATCCCAACACCTCTTACGAATTCGGTTTCGTCCCCCTCGAATACACCCTCAACGCCGCCGAAGCCGTCGTCAGCACCCAGCGCGACTGGGGCAACCGCAGTGACCGCAAAGCCGCGCGCACCCGCTATACCCTCCAGCGCGTCGGCGTCGAAGTATTCAAAGAAGAAGTCGAAAAGCGCATGGGCATCAAGTTCCAACCCATCCGCCCCTACGCCTTCACCCATCGCGGCGACCACATCGGCTGGGTTAAAGGACTTGAAGGCAACTGGCACCTGACCCTGTTTATCGAAAACGGCCGCCTGCTCGACTACCCCGGCAGGCCGTTGAAAACCGGCGTGCGCGAAATCGCCAAAATCCACCCCGGCGACTTCCGCCTGACCGCCAATCAAAACCTCGTCGTCGCCAACGTCCCGCCCGAGCTGAAAGACACCATAGACAAAATCGCCAAAGAACACGGCTTAATCAGCAAATCCATCACCATCCAGCGCGAAAACTCGATGGCGTGCGTCGCCCTGCCGACCTGTCCGCTGGCGATGGCGGAAGCCGAACGCTTCCTGCCGTCGTTCTCCGACAAAATCGACGAAATGTTCGCCAAATACGGTTTGGAAGACGAATACATTGTCCTGCGCGTCACCGGCTGCCCCAACGGCTGCGGCCGCGCCATGCTCGCTGAAATCGGCTTGGTCGGCAAAGCCGTCGGCCGCTACAACCTCTACGCAGGCGGCAACCGCGAGGGTACCCGCATCCCGCGCCTCTTTAAAGAAAACATTACCGAACCCGAAATCCTCGAAATCGTCGACGGCTGGGTCGGCAACTGGGCGCAAAACCGCCTCGATAACGAAGGCTTCGGCGATTTCGCCATCCGCACCGGCATCGTCAAGCCCGTCTTGGACGCGCCGCACGATTTTTGGGCATGAGCCGCAGATTGGAACTAATCCCGATTAACCCAATCCTACAATGGTAAAAAGTACCGCTACCGCCGTCGGCCTATGCAGCACACCGGTTGACGGCACCGCCGGTTCCCCCTGCCCTTTGCAGGTTTTTCACTAAAAAAGCAAGTCTATAAAGCAGCATGGTAAAACAACCGTTTTACCGCCGGAGAAACCGAAGGCCGTCTGAAAACAGGTTGGAAGGAAATTGAAGATTCCTCCAGACCTGTTTTCAGACGGCCTTTCCCATCCGACTAGCGACAGCCGCTCAGTTCAACAGCAACTCCCCGTTTTCAGACGGCCTCAGCATATCGTTTTCTTCCTCATCCGTATCCGTCGGCGGCGTTTCAACCAAATCAGGCAACACCAACTCACCCAGCTCCGTTAACGGCGGCAGCTCTTCCAAACTGTCCAACCGCAAATCGCTCAAAAACGTTGCCGTCGTCGCCCACAACGCAGGCCGGCCGACCGAATCGCGGTGTCCGATCACTTCAATCCAACCCCTGTCCTGCAAGGTCTGCATCACATTCTGCGACACCGCCACACCGCGTATGCCCTCAATGTCGCCGCGCGTAACCGGCTGCTGGTAGGCGATAATCGCCAGCGTTTCCATCACGGCGCGGGAATAGCGCGGCGCACGCTGTTCCTGAAGGCTGCCCAGCCGCTCGAAGGCCGCCTGCGCAATCTGAAACCGCCAGCCCTCGTGCGTATGCACCAGTTGCAACGCCCTGCCCTGCCAACGCGTTTTCAACTGCGCTAGCACGTCGATTAATTTGTCCTGCGACAGCGGCGGCACACACAATTCGCGTATGGATTTTTCGTTTAAGGGTTCGGTTTGGGTCAAAAGCGCAGCTTCGATCAGTGCGTCGGGAGGGAGTTTTTCGTTCATAAGGTTTTCACAAAATTTTTTAATTATTCTATCGAATAAGACTCCGAACAGTCTCACCGTTTTAAAACGGCCCGATAACCATCTTTTTGTACTTTACCGGTTTTTACGCATAGATTGTCGCCGCAACGGACTATGTCGGATTGTCCAATAAGCTGCGTGACTTCTGCTTCCGCCTTATTTTGACTAATAATCTGAGAATAATAGTAACCCATCCAAATGCCGCCCGTCAGCAATAGAACCAAACTGACCGACACAGCCAACCAACTTCTGAATACCAACTGTTTGTTCTTCTTATTAACATAATAAAGATAACTGTTAAACTCCTTGGATTGTTCAATCATTTTCTGACGAACTTCCTCCATATCGCTCACATACCCTTTTAATACGGAATCCAATTCAGTTTTGATATTTTCTCTCGAAAATTCAGTTAATTCTTGTTTCATACCTGCAAGCAGGGAGATAAACTCCCTTCTCGTCTGTCCCGCATATTCTTCGTTCTTTTCTTTTTGTTTTTCCAACAGCATCATGGCTGCTTCGAGCAGCGTATCAAGCTGTTCCGGATTTTTCTCAATATTCATGCCTACTCCCTATAAAAACCAATTGACTTGATCCGACACCGTGCTTTCAGACGGCCTTAACGGCTCATCCCCATGCCGCGTGACTGCTCCATCTGCCTTTCCGTTTCCCGTTGCTGTGCTTCCTGTTCATGTTTCTGCTCTGCTTGAACGATATTCTGAAAGCTGTCCCGTTCGGGCGTCAGTCGGGATTGAAAAGCATCTACTTCGGCGAAATCGTGGATAAACCGCCCATCCTGATGTACTGCCAGCTTGTCGTTATGAATACCGATATGGTCGACTTGGGTCATTTTCTGATCGAATGCTTCGGCGGTTAGGGCGGTAATGCTGTTTTGCAGCCCCTCTTTGGTATAGGGCAGATTGTTTTCTTTAACGTATGCAGTCAGCTTGTCGGTAATCTGGGCATGTAAATCCCGCGCACGTTCGGGCATATTTTCTAACGTGTAGCGGCTGTTTTCAAACTCCCGCAGCGACTGGCGTCGTTCCAGTTCGGCATCGAATCTTTCCATGATTTTCTGTATAACGGGATTTTCACCCATGATGCTTTTTGCCGCACTACTGTCACCTGCGTCTAACGCTGCTGTTGCGGCTTGGTATTTGGCGATGAGGGCAGCGGCACGGGAAGGTTGGGCATCTTCACTGATGTGCATTTGCCGCATATTCTGTTTTGTTTGTGTGCCGATTTCATCAAAATACAGAGGCTTATTCAAATTAGACGGTTCATAATAAGGCGCATGGTTAAACCGCCCCAAATCCAAGCCTTTGCCGCTTTCGATAATCTGCTCTTCCAATCCCAGCCCCTTCATATCGATAACGAGCTTGGACGAAGCATCATGGTTGTAATGCTGCTGCACGATAAAGCCGATATAGGTACGGGCATTGTTGTTGCGGTAGTCGATTTGTGGATTTCTGTCGAAATAGCTTTGGGCAAGCACTTCGCGGTTTTTGTCGGAATTCAGGGAAAGCGACATATCGGGATTAAATTCGAGATTTTTGTCAGGAATAACGCTTTTCTCATCTCTTGCAGGTTTGCCGAAATAGGCTGCATAGCCTTCTTGTTCGCCCATCGCTTTGGAAATTTCAGAAAATCCCGCTTTAGGATTATTCTGACGCACATGGCTTGCCACCGCATTCCAGCCTGCCAACATGGCCAATGCCTCATCGTTTCGATCGGAATCCAGTTGCCTCCGCAAAGGCGGCGTATAGTCTTTGACTGACAGAGTGCTTGCAGCAAGCTGCGCAATACCGCGCCGGACTTGCTGCTCGGTCTGCAAACCGCCTTGTTCGTGATGGTAGAAACTGTGCTGGGTTTCATGGGCAAGCTGGAACATCAGGCTAATCTTATCTTCTTTTTCTACCAATATTTCAGGACGTATCAACATAGTCGGCGGCGTATTTCCCTCTCCTGAAACATAACCTGCTGCGGCATTGGGATTTTCTTTGGTATCCAATATACCGAATTTTTGAATATAGCCTTGCTCCGCTGCACGATTCAGCTTCAATGTTAACTCGGGAGAATCTTTGATAGCGGCTTCCAAGTTATGCTTAAGCACAGCAGGATTCCCGATATGGCTCAAATAAGCAGATGCAAATTCGTCAATCATCCTTTGTAATTTCGGATTAATAGTATTCATTAATACTCCCTCCTATAGGTAACATGGATTCCTGAAATACATTTATGGTTGGAATTTTTACTCTTTTCATAACGGTAAAAAATCCTAATAAAAATATTTTTTCCCATATAAGTACGATATGGAACCCCCCCCCATTCCGTTTCATAGCCATAACGCATACCTAAATTCACCAAACTCTGATGAAACTGCTCCAAATCGGTTTGACAGATAGATGAAAAATCCCTGCTTTCATTGAAGTCGAAAAAACCGAAATTGACATGATTTTTTATAATTTTTTCTCCCTGCATGTTTTTATCTGGAGTGTCAAAGCTATTGATATTCCATCCCCAATCTGCCGCTCCTTTTACAGGGGAAGTACCAAAGAAAAATTCACCGGGATATTTCTTATCCTGATTTTCCATCCTGATTCCGAAAATCTTTTCCACATGTTTTGCTTTAAAGTCTTCAGGCGTATTGGCAGAACGGATAAATTCCAGCATCTTTTCCAATACCTCGGAGGCGGTGTATTCGGGAGATTTCTGCTGTGTCGTATGGCTCATTGCTTCGGTTTCCTTGGCGGTTGTTTGAATGTTTGAACAGGCTGCAAGCAGCAGGCAGAAGGCTGCGGCTAATGTTTTGGGTTGCATGGGGCTCCTTCGCTATTGTCGAATTGTTTTTCAGACGGCCTGCTATTAAAAAAGTAAGGCTGTCTAAGTTCGAAACTATATCATATCAATAGCATTAGTTTTCAGACAGCTTCTGCCCTTTGCGTTCTGCCTTTCTGGCTTCGCGCACGGCTTTGAGTTCGGCTTCTTTCTGGCGGGCTTTTTTGAGCCATGTTTCCCATTGGTTCGGCGTTTCGAGGGTGATTCTGCCGATTTTGCCTTCGCGGAAGTCGGTGAGGATGTTTTCGGCGGCTTTTTGGTAGTTGACCCGTCCGCCGCTGAGGACTGCGCCGCGTTTTTTGGCTATCCATTCGAGCCATGAGTTGTCGTCCCAGTGACTGCTGGGGTCTTTGTCGGCTTGGTAGCGTACTTGCAGCATGGGGAGGTAGTGGCGGCGGAGGTAGTCTAAGAGTTCGAGGGCGACTTCTTCTTCGTCCAACGCGTTGCGTCCGACTGCGCCGCCGGCGGCGAGGTTGTAGCCGCCTTCTTCGACGATGATTTTCGGCCACAGCATTCCGGGGGTGTCGTAGAGCCAGAAGTCGTCGGCGAGGAAGAGGCGTTGTTCGGCTTTGGTGATGCCGGGTTCGTTGCCGGTTTTGGCGGATTTTTTGCCTATCATACCGTTAATGAGGGTGGATTTGCCGACGTTGGGGATGCCGCAGATGAGGACGCGCAGGGGTTTGTCTATGCCTTGGCGGTGGGGAATCATGGCACGGCAGGCTTGGGTGATTTTGCCGTGTGCGCCGGTTTCGGAGGAATCGAGGGCGATGGCGCGGGTGTCGGGGCGGCTGTTGTAGTATTCGAGCCAGATTTTGGTGCGTTCGGGGTCGGCAAGGTCTTGTTTGTTGAGGATTTTGAGTTTGGGTTTACCTTTGGAAAGCTGGGCAAGCAGGGGATTTTCGCTGGAGGCGGGCATTCGTGCGTCCAGCATTTCAATCACCATGTCGACGCTTTTGGCGCGCTCGGCGATGGCTTTTTTTGCTTTGTTCATGTGGCCGGGAAACCATTGGATTGCCATATTCGGATACTCTTTTTGTGTAATGAGGCCGTCTGAAAAAGGTTTTTATCTTTTCAGACGGCCTGGTCTGTGTTTAGGCCGTCTGAAAAATCAAACGGCCGCGGATTTTCGGGTTTAAGTTAACGTTCCGCCAAGTTCTGCGCCTGACGGTGTCGTACCAGCAATTCGTATTTTCCTTTCAGCCGCTGCGCCAGCCTCTCGACGACATAGACGGAACGGTGCTGCCCTCCCGTGCAGCCGATGGCGATGGTAATATAGCTGCGGCTTTCTTCCTCCATACGCGGTAGCCAACGCTGCATGAAGCGGTCAATATCGTCCACCATTTCCTGCGCCCAGTTCTGACCGTCGAGGTAATCCTGAATCGGTTTGTCCATGCCGTTGTAAGGACGCAGTTCGGGATCGTAGTAGGGATTGGGCAGACTGCGCATATCGAAGACGAAATCGGCATTGTTGGGCGTGCCGTATTTAAAGCCGAACGATTCCAGTATCACCAACAGCCCTTTGCGCTCGGTTTGCAACCATTGCTGCACGGCGTAGCGGAGCTGTTGCGCGTTCATGCCGGAAGTGTCGATGCAGTAGGCCAAATCACGCAGCGGCCAAAGCCATTTGCGCTCTTTTTGCAGACCTTCGAGCAGCGTCATATTCTGCCCCGCCAGCGGATGGCCGCGGCGGGTTTCGGAATATCGGCGGATCAATACGCTCTCTTCGGCCTCGAGAAACAATACTTCGATTTCATGCCCTTCTTCGCGTAAAAACCGGATTTGTTCCCGCGTTTGGACAATATCGATACGCGAACGTATGTCGACGCTGACGCCCAAACGGGTTTCATCCCCGCGCCCGATATGGTGCATCACCAAAGCGGGCAGCATTTCCATCGGCAGGTTATCGACGCAGTAATAGCCCAAATCTTCCAACTGCTTGAGTGCAACTGATTTACCCGAACCGGAAAGCCCGCTAATCAATACTATTTTCATGCTTGGATTCGTTTTCTTTAAGTAGGGTTTGATGCCGTTCCAAAAATTCCCTTGTGCTGTCTTTGCCGCGCAACTGAAGGATATAGTTGCGCACCGCTGCCTCCACCAGTACGGCAAGGTTTCGTCCAGCCGCCACAGGCAGTGTTACGGAACGGATATTTACATTGAGGATAGACTCTGTTTCCGTGCGTATGCTCAAACGGTCAAGTTGCTTCATATACTCGTCGTCGGCAGACACCAGATTGATAATCAGGTTGAGAAGTTTTTTAGGGCGGATGGAGGTTTCGCCGAAAATATGACGGATATTCAGTACACCCAGCCCGCGAACTTCCAAAAAGTCTCGCAGCATCGGCGGACAGCGGCCTTCCAGCATTTCCGGACCGGTACGGAACAATTCCACCGCGTCATCCGCAATCAGGCTGTGTCCGCGTGAGATCAGTTCCAAAGCCAACTCGCTTTTACCCAAACCCGAATCGCCCGTAATCAGCACGCCGATTTCAAATACATCCAAAAAGACACCGTGTTTGATTACCGATACCGCCAGCGTGCGTTGCAGGTAAATGCGCAGCACGTCCATCAGATACGGGCTTTCCAACTTGGAAGTCAGCAAAGGGATATTGTTGGTATGGCAAAAATCGCGCAGTTTGGGCGAAACCGCCAAACCGTTGGCCACGATGACCAGAGACATCGGGATATTGAACAGTTCGTTGAAATCGTAGGCCAGCTCGCCCGATTCCAAGCGCTTCAGGTATTCGGCCTCGGCCACACCGACCACCTGCACTTGATTGGGATGGATAAAATTCAAATGGCCGACCAGCGCCAAAACGGGCTTGTCGGCCTCAACGCCGATTCTATTATCGGCACCCGCCGTACCCGCCGCCCAAGCCAGTTGGAGCTTATACTGGTTGTCTTGGTAAAGGCAGCGGACGGAAACACTGGGCATGATTATTCCGCCGTCAGAAGATTGCGGGCTTCCTCCGCCGAAACCGCAGCCATCAGGGCTTCGCGGACGGTTTTCTGCGAGAACTTCCCTGCCAGTTTAGACAGCACCTCCAAATGTTCCCCCGTCGCATTTTCAGGTACAAGCAGCACGAAAACCAGTGAAACAGGTTTGCCGTCGGGCGCATCGAAGGCTACCGGCTCTTTGGTACGGATAAACGCACCCACCGCTTTTTTCACGGAAGCATGGCGCCCGTGCGGAATCGCTACGCCCTGCCCCAGCCCCGTCGTACCCAACTTTTCGCGGGCAAACAGGCAGTCGAACACATCGGCACGCGCCAATCCGGTTTCATTTTCAAGCAACAAACCGACCTGCTCGAAAATACGTTTTTTGCTGCTAACATCCAAATCCAAAACGATATGGGATACAGGTAGAATTTCGCCAATCAGGCTCATAAGATTCTCTTCAAGAGGTAGCAAAACAAGCTGGAATTGTACCGACAGTCGGTGCAAATCTCAATCTCTGCGGCGCGATTTACACGGCTTCCCACCGCATACTCCCCCGCCAAATGCCGATACAGCGTGATTTCAGACGGCCTCAGCCATATTCTTCTCCCGCTAAATTGACATCCAGACATAATGACCGGCCAAACCTAAAAACCAAACCAGCCCGATACGGTTGTTTTCCAAAAAAGTACTGAAACATACCTGGCGGTTGCGGGTTTTAATCGCACGGCACTGCCCGATCTGCCACCACACGACGAACGGCAGTGCCGCCCAATAAGGCCACGATGCCTGAATTTTATAGCCCAGCACCACCATCAACGCCGTAAACCAGAAATGGCACAGCATCACAGCCTCAATATCACGATCGCCGAAAGTAACGGCCGAAGTTTTGATACCGATTTTCAAATCGTCTTCCTTATCAGCCATCGCATAAACCGTATCATAAGCCAGCGTCCACAGAATATTCGCGACAAACAGCAGCCACGCCACTGGCGGCACAGAATGGGTAACAGCAGCAAACGCCATCGGTATACCGAAAGAAAACGCCACACCCAAATAAAGCTGGGGCAACGGGAAAAAACGTTTGGTAAACGGATACGTGACTGCCAGAAACAGTGCGGGCAGGCTCATAAACCAAGTAAACAAATTCAACGGCAACAGGCACAAAGCCGCACACAAGCACAAAATCACCGCCAGCAAAACCGCTTCCGATTCTGTAACCATCCCCCGCGCAAACGGCCGGTTTTTCGTGCGCTCCACCGCACCGTCGAAGTTCCGGTCGGCAAAATCATTTACCACACAGCCCGCGCTGCGCATAAAAAACACACCTGCCGTAAAAGCCAGCAAAACCGTACTCCCCGGATAACCGTCCGCAGCCACCCACATCGCCCAGTAGGTCGGCCACAAAAGCAGCAACGTACCAATCGGTTTGTCAACGCGCATCAGTTTGCAATAAACGACCAAACGGCCGACCGCATAACGGGGAAAGAATTTTAGGAGTAAACGTCTGATATTCATGTGCGTAATAATTATTTATAACTATATGACAATTAATATTATTTTATTTTAGAAACCCGCATATAGGTATTATAGTCCGTTTTCCGGAATACGCCTCATACAAATACGCGTATTCATTCCCGACATGGAAACAGACAAAAAAATAACCCCTTTCAGGGTTATTGTGTGGTGCGGACGGAGAGACTCGAACTCTCACACCTTTCGGCGCCAGAACCTAAATCTGGTGCGTCTACCAATTTCGCCACGTCCGCATCCAAGGCAACGGATTATACACATAAACCTATAAAGCTGCAAAGCACGGAGCGCCTTGAAAAAACGGTATAATGCGCCATATTGCGTCCATCAAGCGAAACCGGCCGTCTGAAATCCAATCTGTGGCTTTCAGACGGCCTCAATACTAAAACACTGCCAGAGAAAAACATGTCAGCCTTACTGATTAAAGA
This sequence comes from Neisseria oralis, assembly GCF_045062685.1. Taxonomy (NCBI): domain Bacteria; kingdom Pseudomonadati; phylum Pseudomonadota; class Betaproteobacteria; order Neisseriales; family Neisseriaceae; genus Neisseria; species Neisseria oralis. Next base: position 39,400 of record NZ_JBJGEB010000010.1, on the reverse strand, counting down.
CTACCTCCGCACACAAGGCCTGCGCCTGCCTGTCGAAAGCGTACATATCGCCTATCTTGCCGCACAGGCAGTCATAAACAACGGCAACGCATCCATCGACCGTTCGATTTTATGGTTTGGCAACGGCGAACTGGTTCTTGCCGACCATATCGAACAGACTTCCGAAAACGAAGCTTTGCTGAAACAAATTTTTATGGCGCTCGATTCCGTGTTCGGCCGCAATCCCGACATCCTAAGCGCAACCGTTTATGCCAAGATGCCGTCTGAAAACCCTGTTTCCCAACTTATCAGGCTGACACACCAAGGCAGAATGCCGGAACAGAAACTGGACATAACCGACGACAACAGCCGAACCTATCTTGCCTCCCGCACGGCGCAAAGCGGCTGGATGAACATCGCCAACGACATTCCCCGTTGGCTTTCGTCCGGAGAACTGGAAGGCGGACGCAACCACGCTGGCAAAAGCCAGATTTCCGCTCCCGTCTGTACTGAAAACGGCACGATTCTCGGTGTGCTCCATGTCGAATACCCCGAAACAGACCGTGCCGACGAAGCCGCACTGACCGATTGGATCGCGCTGGCACTGGCACTGGCAGAACCGATGGAAATCCTGCTGAAAATAGAAGAAAAAAACGAGGACCAGCTATGAATAAAAAGATTAAATACATCGCGTCCTGCCGCTTACCGACCGAATGGGGCGTATTTACCATGCACGGATTTGAAGAGGCCGACGGACAAGAACACATCGCCTTGAGCATGGGGGACTTTTCAGACGGCCTGCCCGTATTGTCGCGCATCCATTCCGAATGTTTGACCGGCGACGCCCTGTTCTCGCAAAAATGCGACTGCGGCCCTCAACTGAAAGCTGCCATGCAGGCCGTGCAAAAAGAAGGACGCGGCATTATCGTTTATCTGCGCCAGGAAGGACGCGGCATTGGCCTGATCAACAAAATCCGCGCCTACCGCCTGCAAGACCAAGGATTAGACACGGTAGAAGCCAATCTCAAACTCGGCCTGCCGGTGGATGCACGCGATTTTTCACTGGCCAAACACATTTACGACCATCTTGGCGTGCACGAAATCAAACTGCTGACCAACAATCCCGAAAAAATCAGTACGTTGCAACAGGCGGGAATCAGCATAGTTGAACGCATTCCGCTGCAAGTCGGCGAAAACAGCGAGAACGAACGTTACCTGCATACTAAAGCGGAAAAATTGGGGCATTTTCTATTTCCGGAACAATAGTAACCCCGTCAAAAGAAAACCTCAGGCCGTCTGAAATTTATTCGATTAAATTTCAATACCATAACAAATCATCGACAAACGGGCGCTTGCACCGGTTCCACTTTTTTGGTTTAATGTCGCTTCTTTCGGGTGATTAGCTCAGTTGGTAGAGCGTCTGCCTTACAAGCAGAATGTCGGCGGTTCGACTCCGTCATCACCCACCAAGTTTCTTTTCCGCTGTTGTTAACACAGCGGATGCGCGGTGGTAGCTCAGTTGGTTAGAGTACCGGCCTGTCACGCCGGGGGTCGCGGGTTCGAGCCCCGTCCGCCGCGCCAAATCCCAAAAGCACCGGAATCCGGTGCTTTTATTTTATCCGAGAGGCCGTCTGAAAAATCTTTACCCGTTTTTCAGACGGCCTCTACATTGTTATAATTCGGGTTCACACCTTCAAGCAGAACAAGAGCCTGAAATGACCCGACCATTCGTCTTACCCGACACACGGCCCTACCCGACCAGCCCGATTAAAAATTTCTTGCTGCTCAACGCCTACCAATTGGCACACAACTCATCGGCGGCATCCCGCAAACTTTCATCCGAACAACTGCAAACCGAAATCCGCGGCATGTTGTCGCAAAACCACTATATCAACCTGTCGCTCGCCATGACGATGGCACCCGACGTCGGAACCTACCAAAGCCTGATGGATAGTGTCGATACGGTTTTACGGGCGGAAAAAGACGGTGAAATACAATGGTTCGCCCTGCCAATCGTTATCGTGGCAGGCTGCAAACAGGACAAAAGCCTGCCGCTGGGGTTACCGACCGAGGCATTGTTTGCCTGCCTGCAAAACTACCCCTACCTGCGCAACCTTACCCAAAATACCCGTTGGTTGCCGTATTTGGTTCAATCGGACGAATTAAGCGGCATCACACCGGGAGATTGGTGGCAGGCCAAACAAAATACCGACTCCGCCGAACGATTCCTACAACAATTCTCCCACCATCCCTTGTCCCTGCCGAACGGTCAGTCCGTACACGTTGTCTATGCGCTGGGCTACGGCAGCAAAGACGTCCAACCCTCACTCGGACTTAACCTGCAACAGGCAGGCTTGCCTTTGATGCAAGTCTGGCAAGAAGCTCTCGCCCTAACGGGTGCCACCCTGTTTACCAACCCCTTATCGCCGAACACCCCGCTTAAAGCTTTGGCCGACGGCAGCCATACCCGCCAACGTATGGCGATGGACGTTTTCTCCACCAACGCCATACGTTCGATACGGATGCAAAGTCCTCGTGTCGGTGTCGTGGTTGGTGCACGGGCGGGCGGGCAGATTCTGTTTGGTTTCAACGCTACCGACAGTGCCTTTGAAGTCGTGCCCCAGATTTTCACTTGGGAGCTGGCTTCAACCGACAAAATCGCCATCGTCCAACAAAATTTTCTCGATTTAATGGTTGAATGCCAAATCGAACATATTTATTACCTGCACGATGCCCTTCCCGAAAACAGCGAGCTGCCGACCTATTCACAGGCACTGAAATTAGACGGGCACAACCCTTTATTTTCCAAAGAGCCATGAAAAACTATAAAATACTCTTCGTCTGCCTCGGCAACATCTGCCGCTCTCCAATGGCTGAATACGTACTCCGCCACCAAGCCCTGCAAGCAAGCGTTACCGACCGCATCAGCGCCGACAGTGCGGGTACTTCCGGCTGGCACGACGGCGAAGACATGCATCGGGGTACACGCAAAGTTCTGGCACAGCACGGTATCAACCATTCCGGCTTCACCAGCAGCAAAGTCCGTAAGACTGACGGTAGCTTTTACGATTTCATTATCGCAATGGACGACAACAACCTGAACGAACTGGAACGCCTGTTCGGTAGACATCCCGAAAAAATTTTCAAACTCACCGACCTGATTCCCGAAAGCGGTTACCATGCCGTACCCGACCCTTGGTATACCGGAGACTTCGACGAAACATTCAGGCTGGTCGACGCGGGTTGTAAAGCATTGCTGCACAAGCTCGGATTATCCGGCTATAAAGATTGAACCGTCCAATGAACAAAACCATCCTTTCACTTACCCTATCCACCACCATTTTCCTGCTCTGCAGTTGCGGCGACAAAGAACAGGCGCAAACAGCCGGTTCTTTCAAACAGCACATCCGTTCCACCTTTATCGAAACCGCTGCTGAAAAATGCGTTGAAAACGCCCCTCAGCAAAACGGCTTGCCGAAAGATAAAATACGGCAAGTCTGCGCCTGTACCGCAGATAAGCTGGCAGATTCCGTATCCGCCGAAGATTTACCCGATATTTTGGCTGGCAATATCAACCCCGAACTGGCCGACAAAATCTCAACAGCGACGCTCGCCTGCCTGAAAGAAACCCGCCGTACCGCCATGCAGGCTCCGACAACAAAATGATGACAGGCCGTCTGAAAAATCTTATGATAGTTTCAGACGGCCTTTATATCATGACAAACAAGGAAATCAATTCAAAATGAACACATTGGCAAACTTCCTTCCGCAACATCTGCAGCAAAACGCCCTGCCTGCCGAACTTGGCAGCGTCTTGGAATCCATCATCGCCGCTTGCGTTCAGATTAACGGAAAAATCCGTTTGGGCGCATTGTCCGGCGTGCTGGGTATGGCGGGAACAGGCAACATACAGGGCGAAGACCAAAAGAAACTGGACGTAATTGCAAACGAGATTCTGATTGAAACCCTGAAACAGAACCCGAATGTTGCAGGATTGGCCAGCGAAGAAGAAGATACTTTCGTCTCAACCGATGAAAACGGCGGCTATTTGGTATTATTCGACCCGCTCGACGGTTCGTCCAACATTGATGTCAATATTTCCGTCGGCACCATCTTTTCCATCCTAAACAAACCGGCAGGCCGTCTGAATACCGAATCCTTCCTACAAAAAGGCAATAGCCAAGTGGGTAGCGGCTATGTCCTGTACGGTCCGCAAACCCAGCTCGTTTTTACCCTGAAACACGGCGTATTTATATTTACCCTGAACGAACACGGTGAATTTGTATTGACCCAAGAAAACCCGCAGGTCCCCGCATCAACCCAAGAATTCGCCATCAATATGTCCAACCAACGCCACTGGTTCCCGCCGATGCAGCGATACATTGCCGAACTTCTGGAAGGCAACACCGGCGTGCGCGGTAAAAACTACAATATGCGCTGGGTAGCCAGTATGGTGGCGGAAATCCACCGCATCCTAATGCGCGGCGGCGTATTTATATATCCGCAAGACAAACGCGATCCTGCCAAACCCGGCAAACTACGCCTGATGTACGAAGCCAATCCCATGAGCCTGATTTTGAAACAGGCCGGCGGAGCATCCAGCAATGCACTAGAAACCATGCTCGATATCCAACCTATCGGCCTGCATCAGCGCGTCGCCGTAGTAATGGGCAGCCGCGAAGAAGTGGAATACATTGATAAACTGCATCTGGGTTAACCGTATTGATTGCATTTCATCTAAAAAGGCCGTCTGAAATAATTTTCAGACGGCCTTTGGTTTGTTTCAAAACAAAAATAACAAAATTTAAATCTGATAATCTCCGCAATCATTGCGGATTTGTTGCAGAAATTTCCGCGTCCGTTCGTGTTTGGGGTGGTCGAACAACTCTTTCGGACTGCCCTGCTCTACGATGACGCCGCCGTCCATGACGACGACGGTAGTAGCGACTTCCAGCGCAAACTTGATTTCGTGGGTCACGACGACCATTGTCCAGCCTTCCTGCGCTAATTCTTTCATGGCGTTCAATACGTCTTGCACCAATTCAGGATCCAGCGCGGAAGTGGGTTCGTCAAACAACATCAGCTCGGGCTGAATCGCCAGTGCGCGGGCGATGCCGACGCGCTGTTGCTGACCGCCGGAAAGCTGGTAGGGATAAAGGTCAACCTTATCGCCCAAGCCGACTTTTTCCAGCAATTTCAAAGCTTCTTCGCGCGCTTGGGCGGCAGGCTTGCCTTGTACGGCAACCGGACCTTCCATCACGTTTTCCAACGCGGTTTTGTGCGGGAAGAGGTTGTATTGCTGGAACACCATGCCGGATTTGCGGCGCAGAGCCAAGATGTCATGTTTCGATGGTTTTTTGGAAAAATCAATTTTCAGTGGTCGCTCGTTGTCGAACTCGATTTGTCCGTCTTCAGGCATTTCCAGCGCATTTAAGCAGCGCAGAAACGTCGTTTTACCCGAGCCGGAAGGTCCGAGGATGACGACCACCTGCCCTTTGCCCACATCCAAATCGATGCCGCGCAAAATGGTGTTTTCGCCGAAGGTTTTGCGGATATTGCGGATTTTAATCATGGCTTCCCCTTATTTGGCGACATAGCGGTCGAAGCGTTTTTCCAGGCGCGCCTGAATCAGGAACAGCACTTTGCAGAAACACCAGTAAACCAAAGCGGCTTCGATATAGACGGGCAGGAAGTCGTAGGTACGGTTTGCCGTTTCCTGCGCGACGCGGAACAATTCCGTTACCGTCACCACCGCCGCAAGCGAGGTGTTTTTGAACAAGCCGATAAACTCGTTGCTCAAAGGCGGCACGGCGACGCGGAATGCCTGCGGCGCGACGATGCGGCGGAAAGTCTGCATATAGGTCATGCCGATGGAGAAACCCGCCTCCCACTGCCCTTTAGGCACGGACAAAATCGCCGCGCGTATGGTTTCGGAAGCGTATGCGCCGACATTGAGCGAGAAGCCGATGATGGCCGCGGGAATCGGATCGATGAAAATACCGACGGACGGCAGCCCGTAAAACACAATCACAAGCTGCACCAACAGAGGCGTCCCCCTGATGATGGAAATATAAGTTTCCACCAGTTTCAGCAGGGTTTTCCGCACGATGCCGCCCGAAGGCATAATCCGCACCAAAGCCACGGCGATGGCAATCACCATCCCGATCAGGAACGACGCCACCGCCAGCGGCAGCGAGACCATAAAACCGGCTTTGACCATAGGCAAAAACGCGCTGACAATCATATCGGCGCGTGTTTCCGTCATAAACGGCAGCGAAGCAAGAAAATTATTTAACACTGATGTCTTTTCCGAAGAATTGTTCGCCCAGTTTTTTCAGCGTGCCGTCGGCTTTCAGCTCGTTGATTGCCGTGCTGAATTTCGCCACGACTTCGTCATTGCCTTTATTGACAATCAAGCCGGAACCGACTTTTTCATCGGCAGGCGCAGACCAAACGATTTTCACGCCGGCATTCGGGTTTTTCTTCAGATAGTCCAAAACCGCCAACTCATCGTTCAACGTCGCATCGGCGCGTTTTTGTTCAATCAGGGTCAGCGATTGTGCTAAACCGTCCACCGGTACGAGTTCCGCACCCGCGGCTTTGGCTTTTTCGCCGTAGTTGCTGGTCAGAGACTGCGCGGTTTTAACGCCTTTGATGTCGTCAATGGATTTGATGTTGCTGTCGTTACGCGCAACCAAAACCGCACCGCTCCAGCTGTAAGGTTCGGATTTGTCGAATGTCGCTTGGCGTTCGGGGCTGGTCAAACCGACTTGGTTTGCCACCACGTCGAAACGTCCCGCTTTCAAACCCGCCATCATCGAATCCCATTGCGTTTCTTTAAATTCAACTTTTACGCCCAGTTTGTCCGCTACGGCGCGGGTAACTTCCACATCGTAACCGGTCAGCTTGCCGTCTTTGTCGTGGTAGGTAAACGGTGCGTAAGTGCCTTCGGTACCGACGGTAATCGTACCTTTATTGTTGATACGCTCGATTAAAGAACCGGAAGCACTGGCAGATTGAGCGGGAGCAGAAGAAGACGCGCTGCCGCCCTCTCCGCCGCAGGCCGCCAAAACCAACGCGGTCATACCGCCGAGTACGAATTTTTTCAACATAATCAGTCCCTATGTTTTTTGCAAAGCGGCCATTTTACGTTAAGTTTTTTTGAAAGACAAAGAATGCTTGGTTCTATGCTTTATTCCAAATCAGAGGCCGTCTGAAAAAGATTTTCAGACGGCCTTTCAATCGAATATACGGGGGTTGATTTACATTTTCAGATATCTGCTCATTTGCGCTGCGTTACTGTCTTCAAATTTCAAGACACCCGCATCGGCATGATGTCCCAGCAATCCGGCGAACAAACCCAGAGGAAATTTAGCCCGCAGGCGGTTATAGCCCGCTGCAGATTGGTTGTAAGACTGTCTGACGGCCACCGTCGCGGTTTCCGCCGCATCCATATTTTCCGATTTTGCCGTCAGATAAACGTCGGTCTTTGATTCGGGATAAGTATCGAAAACACGCTGAAGCTGTTGCAGCATATCGGTCAAGTCGGACTCCGCCTTGTCCAAATCGGCCACGGTTGCATCCTGCGGAGAAGATGCGGCATCCAATAAGGCCTCGGCGCGGCTGCATGTGGCGGCCAAATCGTTATTGAGTTTGTCCAGGCCCAACATGTAAAGCTGCGACGCATCAATCATATGCCTGACCGACTGGTGCCGCAGCCGCAAGGCCGCCTTCATCGCTGAAAATGTTTCCGCACAATGTTTCCTGCTCAACGTCAGTTTTTCGCGGAACATCATCAACCCCGCAGCCGATATGGAAATGAATAAGAGAATTAAGAGCCCCATCCTGATTTGTCTTTCTAAGTAAGCAGTATTCTGCCTTTATATTTAATTATGGATAAAATTATTTGGTCATTCGATTTAAGTGTTGCGGGATTATAACCTAATTTAACCATTATGCCCACTTATCATAAAGGCCGTCTGAAACGCTGTTGTTTCTTTGCAGAAACGGCGTTTCAGACGGCCTGCGGCATCGTTTCCCGTTAGGCGGTGTTAGCGCAGCGAAACTTCCACATTGTCAATCAGGCGGGTGCCGCCCAAGCGTGCGGCGGCCAGCACGACCAAATCCTTATCGCCTGCATGAGCAACGGCAAGGCTTTCCGCATGACGGATTTCGACATAATCAACCGTCCAACCCGCCGCCGTCAGGTTGCGTACCGCCGTCTGTTCCAGCTCGGCATAGGCCAGATTGCCGCCGCGCAGGGCTTCGGCGATTTTATTCAGTTCGCGGAAAAGGCGCGGCGCCTCGGCACGCTCGTTTTCATTTAAATATTGGTTACGGCTGGAAAGTGCGAGGCCGTCTGAAGCGCGGCCGGTATCGACCGGAACGATTTCGACATTGAAATTCAGGTCTTCGGCGAAACCCTTGATGATGGCAAGTTGCTGATAGTCTTTTTTGCCGAAGCAGGCCGCATCGGGTTGCACGATGTTGAACAGTTTGGTTACGACGGTCGCCACACCGCGGAAGTGTCCTGGACGGAACCGGCCGCACAATTCGTTTTGCAGGTTCGGCGGTTCGACGTTGTAACGCTGCTCGACATTCGGATACAGCTCTTTTTCATCAGGAGCGAACACAACTGCCACGCCCTCGCCTTCCAGCTTGGCGGCATCTTGTCCGAGGGTGCGCGGATATTTGTCGAAATCCTCGCCCTGACCGAATTGAAGGCGGTTGACGAAAATGCTGACAACCACGTTATCCGCGCGCTTCTTCGCTTCGCGCACCAAGGCCAGATGCCCTTCGTGCAGGTTGCCCATGGTCGGCACGAACGCCACGCGGCCGGCCGTTTTGCGCCATTCGCGCAACTCTTTGACTGTATGGATGATTTGCATTGTTTTGTCCTTTTGCTTTTTCAGACGGCCTTATTCTTCAAATATATGTTCCGCCGCGGGAAACGTTTTGGCTTTGACTTCGGCGACATAAGCCCCGACCGCTTCCTGAATGCTGCTCCGTCCGGTCATAAAGTTTTTCACGAATTTGGCGGTTTTACCGGGGAACACGCCCAGCATATCGTGCATGACCAGCACCTGACCGTCGCAGTCCGCACCGGCGCCGATGCCGATGGTCGGGCAACTCACTGCTTCCGTTACCTGTTTGGCCAGCGCCGCGGGAACACACTCCATCAAAACGATTGCCGCCCCCGCCGCATCGTGTGCCTCGGCATCGTGCAACAGGGCTTCCGCTTTGTCGCCGCGCCCCTGCACCTTGTAGCCGCCGAATGCAAACACCGACTGCGGCGTCAGGCCGATGTGGGCGCAAACCGGGATGCCGCGCATTTGCAGAAATTCGGTGGTTTCCGCCATCCAAACGCCGCCTTCGAGTTTGACCATGTGCGCACCCGCCGCCATCAGTTCGGCGGAAGCGGCAAACGCCTGCTCTTTGCTTTGCTGATAAGCTCCGAACGGCAGGTCGGCGACAATCATCGCGTTTTCCGTACCGCGCGCGACGTTTTCGGTGTGGTAACACATATCGCGCAGGCTGACGGGCAGCGTGGATTTGCGTCCCTGCACGGTCATTCCCAACGAATCGCCCACCAGCAGCACGTCTACGCCGGCCTTGTCCATCAACGCGGCAAAGCTGGATTCATAGGCGGTCAGCATGGCGATTTTTTCTCCCTCCGCCTTCATTTTGCGCAGTGTATTTACTGTAATCATCGTGTTCCGTTTCCGCCTTTCAGACGGCCTCTCAGGTTTAAACGCGCATATTATAAGGCCCTTGCCGGTTCCGTGTGTAAAAATACGCCGCTAAAGCAAAACAGCCCAATCCGTTAAGACTGGGCTGTTTTTATTTTGGTGCCGGCACCAAGAGTCGAACTCGGGACCCTCTGATTACAAGTCAGACGCTCTACCAACTGAGCTATACCGGCCGTTTGCGCCGAAACGCAAAGCATTTAACTGGTGCCGGCACCAAGAGTCGAACTCGGGACCCTCTGATTACAAGTCAGACGCTCTACCAACTGAGCTATACCGGCATAAGAAGGCGGTATTATGCCGACAATTCTCCTTATTGGCAAGTATGCGGCGGGCAAAGGCTTCCGGCGCACGGAAAAATCTTTGATTTTTAATACAATTAAGTTCACAGGTAATTATTTCAGAAGGATAAATCCGGTTTGCCGCCCGAAAGGCCGTCTGAAAACAAAACGGATTCTGTTAAAATAACCGCCCCGCCAACCGAACCGACGATACGATGCCACGACACCCCTACCGCCGCCTGCGCCCCGCCAAGTCCGATCTGCCCGAAGTCGGCATTTCCGAAGAAGGTAACATCCGCTCGCTGCATTTGGGCAGCGACACCATCCAAAGCTCGATGAACCTCGACCATCCCGCCGAACTGGTTTTATCGTACAGCCGCGCGATGATGGGCTGGCTTCTGTTTGCGGAAGAAACGCCGAAACACATCACCCAAATCGGCTTGGGCGGCGGCTCGTTCGCACGCTGGATAGACAGCTACCTGCCCGACACCAAACAAACCGCCGTGGACATCAACCCGCAGGTCATCGCCGTTGCCCGCAGCCTGTTCGAGTTACCGTTTGAAGGGGAAAACTTCGAAATCGTCGAAGCGGACGGCGCGGAATACATCAAAGTGTTCCGCCACAATACCGACGCGGTGCTGGTGGACGGCTTCGACGGCGAACAAATCATCGACGCGCTGGTGGAAGAACCCTTCTTCCAAGACTGCCGCCACGCCCTCTCGCCCGACGGCGTGTTCGTCACCAACTGGTGGAGCGGCGACAAACGCTACCAACATTTCGTCGAACGCCTGCTCAACGTCTTCGAAGGCCGCGTGCTGGAACTGCCCGCCGAAAGCCACGGCAATATGGCGGTAATGGCATTTCAGAGCAGCCCGAAAGAGCAAAACCTCGACAAGCTGAAAAAGCGCGCGGAAAAATTAAGCGGACAATACGGTTTGGATTTCAAACGGATGCTGGTGGACTTAAAGGCAAACAATCCCAACAACGGCAAACATTTTTACCTGTAAAACGCAAAAACAGAGACTTTAGAGACTATTTTCAAACAAAGGCCGTCTGAAAACGGCAAACACCCTCTTTTCAGACGGCCTTTTCCTGCACATCAAGAAGCAACAAGGAACCATCATGCTCAAACCAGACATCATTCAAGTTCCCGGCCCCGCCGGTTTGCTTGAAACCATCTACTTGCCTGCCCAACAAAGCCCCGCACGCGGTGTAGCAGTCATCAACCATCCCAACCCGCTGCAAGGCGGCACGAACACCAACAAAGTTATTCAAACCGCTGCCAAAGCCTTATGCCAGCTCGGTTTTCACTGTTATCTGCCGAACCTGCGCGGCGTGGGCAACAGCGGAGGCGTGCACGACTACGGACGCGGCGAAACGCAGGACTGCATCGCCGTCATCGACTACGTTCGTTCGCAACATCCCGACGCGCCGCAATTTGCGCTTGCTGGTTTTTCCTTCGGCGGCTACGTCGCTACGTTTGCCGCCCAAGAGCGCACGCCCGATTGGCTGCTGCTGATGGGTGCGGCAGTACACCACTATACCGACCGACCCGAACCGTCCGCCGTTCCCGATGTTGCCAAAACGCTGGTGATACACGGCGCAGAAGACGAAGTCGTCGCGCTGGACAAAGTCCTGGCATGGGCCGGACCGCAGGATTTGCCCGTCGTGGTTTTGGCCGGTTCGTCGCATTTCTTCCACGGCAAACTGATTGCCCTGCGCAACACGATATTGCGGTTTGCACCGGCAATATCGGGCTGAATACCGCCCCCGCCTGCATAAATTAAAAAAGGCCGTCTGAAAACATACCACTCTGTTTTCAGACGGCCTTTTACGACATACAAACTTAATCCTTACCGAGCTGACTGTAGTCCACCAACATATATTTGGCGGTGATTTTCTGCGAAGCGTTGCCTTCGTCGCCCATCAGAATCATCTGCGGCTTGCCGTTGACGGTAATCGAATCGACGGCTTCGACGTTGGTGATGTGTTGCAGATTGGGCAGGGAGATTTTTTGCGGCTCGTCGGTCGGGTTGCCGCTCCAAGTCCACAGTTGCGAGAATTTCTGCCCGTTTTCGTCCTTCACTTCGTTGGCGATAACGTAATTTTTCAACACGGGATCGTAATTGAGCGAACGGATGCCGCCGCCGTCGATGTCGAGGATGGCCACTTCGTCAAATTCGGGTTGGACGTTGCGTTCGAATACGTCTTTCGGGTTGCTGATAAACGCCACTAAGGCCATATTGTTGAATTCGGGATCGCGGAAGCCCAAAACGAGGCGTTTCTTCACGGGATCGAACGCCATGCCTTCGATATTGATTTCTTCAAAGGAAACTTCGGCCTTGGTGCGTTCGCGGATGAGGTCGTGCAGCTTGTGGTCGGTTTCCAAAACCTGCGTCAGATTGTCGTAGCTGGTCAGTCCCAACACATTACCGTCTTGGATTTTAAAGCGCATCAGGTGTTCGCGGTCGGGCGAACGGTTGCCTTTACGGGTGCGCGAGTGCGAAGTGAGCGCGTAGATAAAGCCTTCATCGTCGCGTGCCAAGGCCTCCAAGTCGCTCAGGCGGCGTTTGAAGCCGGTAATCACGCGCGTATCCAACGCTTCGTCTTCTATAAACCTGCCTGTTTTATCGATGCTGATAATGCTGAACGCGTGGTTCGGTTCGTCTTCGGCAATCAGCAGTTTGCCGTCGGGAAGCTGCTGCACGGCGGAAGGCTCGTACACGCCGTTGAACATATTAATCCCCAAGGCGCGCAGTTCGGCCGTATTGCTGGCGGGCGAAGTCAAAAGCGAAGGCAAGGTTTTCACGCCGATAAACGCCGCCAGCGAAGCCAAAAGACCCCAGCGGAACACGGCGTAAGATAAGTTGATGTATTTAAACTGCTTGTCTGCCAGCAGTCCCAGCCAATAAAGATGGTCGCTCATTTTGTGGTACACCTGTTTGCGGTCGCCCATAATCTCCTGCATCATTTCCCAATACCGTTCTTTCTGAACCTTCACGCGGTCTTCGTAAATCAGGATATTGGGCTGGCTGCCGCCGAAAAAGCGCGTTTCTGCACGACTGACGCGGGTTTTCCAATCTTTCAGCGTCGCGCGGCGGCAGACAAAATCCTTCAGCCAAGCACGCGCCGCCTGCATTTTGCCGATACGATCCGGTGAAGCGGACAGCAGCGCGAACACGATGGACGCGGCGGCGGTAATCATAAACGTACTCGCCGGAATCAGAAATTCGGGCGACGATGAAAAAATAAATGCGCCCGAAATCATCAGCGCAGACACGATAAAACCGTTGAGCGAAATCATAATGTTCGCCTTGGTTGCCGCCAGCGCGAGCAGCTCCATCTCCGAGCGCACGGCGTTGCGGAACATGGTTTCCACGCCTTTTGCCGTGCCGATGACTTCTTCCTGCACTGCCTCTGCGCTCCGGCCTTTATCCTTGTTTTTCTTCTTGCCTTTTTTGCGTTTGGCTTTTTTTTCAGACGGCATGTCGGAAAACATTTCCGCCGCCTCTTCCGCCTCTGTGGCTCCTTCCGCTTCGGTTTCTGTTTCTGCTTCGGTTTCCGGCCCGAACGCGTAATCTTCGGTTTCCTGCGCAACCGCCGGTTCTTCAACCGGCCTGTTATCCTGATTTTCCATATCCCAGCTCCGTATTATTTATACGTTTTAGTCGATTATTAGACAAATGAGGCGGCCGCCTCATTTTAGTTCCCTTGCTTTCAATAATTTACACCAAGCGAACACACGGATACACTTGCAGGAAAACGTCCTGCCGGTATTCAAACCATTATCCGTTTAAAACATCCAGAATATTCCTCAGTTCGCCAACATTTATCTGGCCGGGGGCGGACGCTTTTTCCGCTGCGGCAAAAGTCATCGCCGAACCGAACATTCCCCCCGCGATGCGACTGACCGCACCGAATCTGCCCATAGAAACGGCAACAAGCGGTACGGAGGCCGTCTGAAAAACCGAATATGCCGCGTCAAGCAGCGTCAGCACGTCCTGCGGCGATTGCGGCATGACGGCGATTTTGCATATGTCCGCACCCAGTGCTTCCATTTTTTTCAGACGGCCTGCAATCACGTCTTTCGGCGGCGTGCGCTCGAAATCATGATTACACAGCAAAACCGCCGCACCCGCCGCCTTGACCTGGGCCGCTGCTTCGCCGACCGGCCCGTCTCCCGCCAGCAGCTCGATGTCGATGATGTCCGCCAGCCCCGATTCCGCCACACGCCGCAGCAGCGCGAAATAATAATCGTCGCCGCACGGACACGAACCGCCTTCCGCCGCGCGGCGGAAAGTAAACAAGAGCGGCGTGTCCGGCAGCGCTTCGCGCACTTTTTCCAACTGCGCCAGCACAAAATCCGCCTCGTCCGCCCGTTTCAGAAAATCCGCGCGAAACTCGGCCAAATCGAAATCCAGAGTGCGCAGTTGCGCCGCCGCCCGCATCAGGCCGTCTGAATCCTCCGCCACCAGCGGCACGGCGATTTTCGTCCGCCCCGCGCCCAACACCATGTTTTTAACCGTTACCGTCTTCATCGTCGTCTCCAAAAACCCGATACGGTGCTACTATAACGCAAAACAGCGGCGCAGATGCCGCAGAACAATAACGCCACCGGAACACTGCCATGTATTCACAACACAGCGAACGCCATTTCAGCAACCGCAACAACTGGCTGCGCGCGAGCGTATTGGGCGCGAACGACGGCCTGATTTCCACCGCCTCGCTGCTGACCGGCGTCGCGGCTGCCGCCCCCGATTTCCAAACCCTGCTGCTGACGGGCGTTTCCGCCCTTATCGGCGGCGCGGTTTCGATGGCGGCGGGGGAATATGTTTCCGTATCCAGCCAATCGGACACGGAAAAAGCCGATTTGCACAAAGAACGCTACGAGTTGGAAGCCAATCCCGATGCCGAACTGGCAGAACTGACCGAAATTTACCGCCGCCGCGGTCTGTCCGACGCGCTTGCCGCCGAAGTCGCACAGGCATTGATGGAACATGACGCGCTCTCCGCCCATGCCCGCGACGAAATCGGCATCACCGAAACCTCCGCCGCCAAGCCCATGCAGGCCGCGCTTGCCTCCGCCGGTTCGTTCTGCGCCGGCGCCATACTGCCGCTGCTGGTCGCGCTGACCTCCCCCGCCGCCCTTATCCCTACGCTGGCGGCAACTACTTTATGCGGGCTGGCCGCGCTGGGTTACGCTTCTGCCAAACTCGGTGGTGCCCCCGTCATACCCGCCGTCTTGCGCGTGTGCCTGTGGGGCGTAGCGGCGTTGGCTGTTACCGGCTTTATCGGCAAACTGGCGGGGGTAGCGGTTTGAACGGGGCCGTCTGAAAACTTTTGGTAAAACCCGCTACGCTCGTTTTCAGACGACCCTCTGGCACACAAAGGTCGTCTGAAAACCAACCAAACCATCCTATCCCTTACACCCGCTTTTAATCTGCTAAAATCCCGCTTTTACAACCCATCACGGCAGCCCGAAAAATTTTCCGGCTGCCGCAAGCCATTGTCCCTACACCATGACCTACCCTATCCCCAAACCCCGTGAAAAATCCCGTTGGCTCAATCTTTCGCAAGGCTCGCTGCCGCTGGCTTTGGCGCGTTATCTGCCGCATAAGCGGCTCAAAGTCGTGCTGACCCAAGATGCGGAACAGGCGTTGCGCCTTCAGACGGCATGGCGGTTTTTCCGTCCGCACGACACGGCGGTGTTCCTGCCGGACTGGGAAACGCTGCCTTATGAACGTTTTTCGCCGCATCAGGATTTGGTGTCGGAGCGGCTCTCGGCGTTGTGGCAGATTAAGAGCGGCGCGGCGGACGTGTTGTTCGTGCCGGTTGCCACGGCGATGCAGAAGCTGCCGCCCGTGCCGTTTTTGGCGGGGCGCACGTTTTGGCTGAAAACGGGGCAGACTTTGGATATAGGCCGTCTGAAAACCGATTTGGTGGATGCGGGCTACAACCATGTTTCCCATGTTGTCGCTGCAGGCGAGTTTGCCGTGCGCGGCGGTATTGTCGATTTGTTCCCGATGGGCAGCGAGATGCCTTACCGCATCGATTTGTTCGACGATGAAATCGACAGCATCAAAACCTTTGACACGGACACGCAGCGCACCATCTCCCCCGTTTCCGAAATCCGCCTGCTGCCGGCGCACGAGTTCCCCACCGACAGCGAGGCGCAAAAAATCTTCCGCAGCCGCTTCCGCGAGGAAATCGATGGCAATCCGAACGATGCCGCCGTGTACAAAGCCGTCAGCAACGGCCACTTCGGCGCGGGCGTGGAATATTATCTGCCGCTGTTTTTTGAAAACGAGTTGGAAACGCTGTTTGACTATATCGGCGAAGATGCGCTGTTTGTCTCTTTGGGCGACGTTCACGCCGAGGCAAACCGCTTTTGGAGCGACGTCAAATCGCGTTACGCCATGGCGCAGGGCGACGAAACCTATCCGCCTTTGCTTCCACAGCATTTGTATCTCTCTGCCGATGTATTCGCAGGTCGTCTGAAAAACTACGGACAAGTGCTGCCCGATGTTTCCGGCAAGGAACACACCCTGCCCGACCTTGCCGTCAACCGCCAATCCGACGAGCCGTTGCAGGCATTGAAGGATTTTCAGACGACCTTTAAAGGACGGATTTTGCTGTGCGCCGAAAGCTTGGGACGGCGCGAAACCATGCTCGGCTTCTTGCAGCAAAACGGTTTGAAAGCCAAACCTGTGTCCGACTGGCAGGGCTTTTTATCGGCGCACGAGCCGCTGATGATTACGGTTGCGCCGTTGGCATACGGGTTCAAACTGGGCGGGCTGCAACCCCCGAACCAACAGCAACCCACTCCCGCCTCTGAGGGAGAAGGCAAAGCGGTTACCGACCAAACCGAATTTTCCGCAACCGCAACAAACCCTCTCCCTAGCCCTCTCCCGCAGGAGAGGGAACAAAGTGCAGCCGCCATTTCAGACGACCTAAAAACCGAAAGTAGCCTGCACCCCGTCGAAAATAGTCTGCACGAGCAAATCCGACAGCAACCTGCCCCCTCCCCCGTGGGGGAAGGTTGGGGAGAGGGCAAAGCGGTTGCCGACCAAACCGAATTTTCCGCATCCGCAACAAACCCTCTCCCTAACCCTCTCCCACAGGAGAAGGAACAGAATGCAGCAGCCATTTCAGACGACCTGAAAACCGAAAGCAGCCTGCACCCCGTCGAAAATAGTCTGCACGGGCAAATCCAACAGCAACCTACCCCCTCCCCTGTGGGGGAGGGTTGGGGAGAGGGCAAAGCGATTGCCAACCAAACCGAATTTCCCGCAGCCGTAATAAACCCTCTCCCTAGCCCTCTCTCGCAGGAGAGGGAACAGAATGCAGCAGCCGTTTCAGACGACCTGAAAACTAAAAGCAGCCTGCACCCCATCGAAAGTAGCCTGCACGGGCAAATCCAACAGCAACCTACCCCCTCCCTCGTGGGGGAGGGTTGGGGAGAGGGCAAAGCGGTTGCTGCTCAAGGTGCCATCGCCGTCATCACCGAATCCGAGCTCTACCAATACGTCGCCCGTTCGCGCGTCCACAATCGCCGCAAGAAACACGCCGCCGTTTCAGACGGCCTGTTGCGCGACCTTGCCGAAATCAACATCGGCGACCCCGTTGTGCACGAAGAACACGGCATCGGGCGGTATATGGGCTTGGTAACGATGGACTTGGGCGGCGAAACCAACGAAATGATGTTGCTCGAATACGCGGGCGAAGCACAGCTTTATGTGCCTGTTTCGCAACTGCATTTAATCAGTCGCTACTCCGGCCAGGCGTATGAAAACGTTGCCCTGCACAAGCTCGGCAGCGGCGCGTGGAACAAGGCGAAACGCAAAGCCGCCGAAAAAGCGCGCGACACCGCCGCCGAGTTGCTCAATCTCTACGCCCAACGCGCCGCCCAATCGGGACACAAGTTTGAAATCAACGAGTTGGACTATCAGGCGTTTGCCGACGGCTTCGGCTACGAAGAAACCGAAGACCAGGCCGCCGCCATCGCCGCTGTGATTAAAGATTTGACGCAGGCGAAGCCGATGGACCGCCTTGTGTGCGGCGATGTCGGTTTCGGCAAAACCGAAGTCGCCCTGCGCGCCGCGTTTGTGGCGGTGATGGGTGGCAAACAGGTCGCCGTACTCGCCCCGACCACGCTTCTGGTGGAGCAGCACGCGCAAAATTTCGCCGACCGCTTCGCCGATTTCCCCGTAAAAGTCGCCAGCCTTTCGCGTTTCAACAACAGCAAAGCCACCAAAGCCGCGCTGGAAGGCATGGCGGACGGTACGGTCGATATCGTTATCGGCACGCACAAACTGGTGCAGGACGACATCAAATTCAAAAATTTAGGTTTAGTGATTATCGATGAAGAACACCGCTTCGGCGTGCGCCAAAAAGAGCAGCTCAAACGTCTGCGCGCCAATGTCGACATCCTCACCATGACCGCCACGCCGATTCCGCGCACCCTCAGCATGGCGCTCGAAGGCCTGCGCGACTTCTCGCTGATTACCACCGCACCCAGCCGCCGTCTCGCCGTCAAAACCTTTGTCAAACCGTTCAGCGAAGGCAGCGTGCGCGAAGCCGTGTTGCGCGAACTCAAACGCGGCGGGCAGGTATTTTTCCTGCACAATGAAGTGGATACCATCGAAAACATGCGCGAGCGGCTGGAAACCCTGTTGCCCGAAGCCCGCATCGGCGTAGCGCACGGACAACTGCGCGAGCGCGAGTTGGAACAAGTGATGCGCGACTTTTTGCAGCAAAGATTCAACGTATTGCTCTGTTCCACCATCATCGAAACCGGCATCGACATCCCCAACGCCAACACCATCATCATCAACCGCGCCGACAAATTCGGACTGGCGCAACTGCACCAACTTCGCGGACGTGTCGGCCGCAGCCACCACCAAGCCTACGCCTACCTGCTCACGCCCGAATACATCACCAAAGACGCAGAAAAACGCCTCGACGCCATCGCGGCGGCAGACGAACTCGGCGCAGGTTTCACCCTCGCCATGCAGGATTTGGAAATCCGCGGCGCAGGCGAAATCCTCGGCGAAGGGCAGTCCGGCGAAATGATACAGGTCGGCTTCACGCTCTACACCGAAATGCTCAAACAAGCCGTGCGCGACCTCAAAAAAGGCCGCCAGCCCGACCTCGACGCGCCGCTGGGCATTACCACCGAAATCAAACTGCACAGCCCCGCCCTGCTGCCCGAAAGCTACTGCCCCGACATCCACGAACGGCTCGTCCTCTACAAACGCCTCGCCGTCTGCGAAACCGTGCAGCAAATCAACGCCATACACGAAGAACTCGTCGACCGCTTCGGTCTGCCCGAACAACCCGTCAAAACCCTCATCGAAAGCCACCACCTGCGGCTCGCCGCAAAAAAATTGGGCATAGACGCCATCGACGCGACCGGCGAAGCCGTTACCGTTACCTTCGGCAAACACCACCAAATCGACCCGACAGAAATCATCCTGCTGATTCAGACAGATAAAAAATACCGACTGGCAGGAGCGGATAAGTTGAAGTTTACGGCTCAGATGGAGGATGTGGAGACGCGGATTAAGATGGTGAAAAGTGTGTTGAAGACTTTGAAAGAAAGAGTGATAGCAAAGTAGAGACTGATGAAGAAAAGGCCGTCTGAAACGGTTTTCACGGCTTTCAGACGACCTTTTAAACTATAAGGCGTATTTAAAAATCTGTTAGGTTTCCAACCCAACCTACGCCCACTTAAAAAACTTTTCATGTAGTACCCAAAAGCTTTATGATGCTGATTGCAACGGATAGGCGTACAAAATACCGTTGCGTTTAGATCAATATCTAACATTGTTCCTAAACTTGAAAAATTAAAAATTTGTGGGAATTTTCGACACAATCTACGCTTGCTATTTGCAAAACAAATACTTTTAATTTGACCTATGCCATCTACATTAAAAGGATAAATTTAATAAAATGAAAGAGTTGTTTATTCAGGCAGAAACCTTACAAAATCTTTTAATTTCTCAAGCTACTGGGGGTAAAGAAAATAACGCAGAATTTACACGCCTAAGACAGTTTATTCTTTCAAATGCTGCTTTTGACACATATATTCCAAAATTCATCAAAACATGTAGAAGTCTTGAGCAATTTTGGCAATTTATTAAATACGAATTTCCTAGTTATGCTGAACGTCGAAATTATATATGGAACGAATTTCATCCATTGTTAGACATATTAGAGCGAGGAGGCCCTGTTCCTTCAGATGAATTTGTTAGCAAAGGTGTAAAGAAAATAAATGCGGCACATGTACAAGCAGCATGGTTAAAGTCCCTAGATAGGAGATCAAGCGACCCAGAAGGCGCAATTACATCAGCACGAACACTTATAGAGACAGTTTGTAAGCATATTCTTGATGATATGGGAGTTAAATATGACGATACAGTAGATTTACCCAAATTATATAAAAAAACTGCCGATATTCTAAATCTAGCCCCATCACAACATACGGCAGAGGTTTTTAAGCAAATTCTCGGTGGTTGTACAGCAATAATTGAAGGACTAGGTACGCTTCGAAATCGTTTAAGTGATGCACATGGGAAAGGCAAAATGGGGGTAAAACCTGCTCCACGTCATGCTGAGTTAGCTGTAAATTTATCAGGAGCGTTAGCAAGCTATCTTTTAGCAACTTGGGAAGCTCGCAAAGAAACCTCTACTTAATAACAAGCGTAGTCTGTATCAGCAAGCGTAGGTTGGGTTGGCAAACCCAACAAAAACCTGAAATGTTGGGTCACGACCCAATCTACATCTGCCATAGCGTCCTTAAACACCGTCATTCCCGCGCAGGCGGGAATCCAGAAAATCTATGGGCTGCTGCAATTTTTCAGAGATTCCCGAAACCCAAAAGTCCGGATTCCTGCCTGTACGGAAATAGCAAGGCGAAGTTGCTTCGGTTTATCCGCAGATTTGCTGAAGCGTTGAAGGTCCGGACTCCCGTTTTCACGGGAATGACGGGGTTGTGATGTAGCTGTAATTCCTGAAAGGCCGTCTGAAACCTGCAAACCCGTCATTCCCGTTTAGCAAACGCAGCTTATATTCAAGGGTGGGCGCAGAACGCACGCACGCGTTTCTTGGTTATCCACTTTCCCCTTTCTGACTGCCTGAAAAAAGTAAACTCAGATTGGCTCAAGACCCAACATCGTTCTTAAACTTGAAAAGCCTGTCGGGTTTCCAACCCAACCTGCATTTGCCGCCCGAAGCACTTTCAGACGGCCTGCTTGGCAAAGCTGTCAAAACGCTCTATCCTCGACCCTGTTTCTACACCCGCCAACACAAAGAAAGGATTTCCTCATGGCCCAAGTAACCTTCCAAAATAACCCCGTCCACACTTCCGGCAATCTGCCCGCAGCCGGACAAACCGCGCCTGCGTTTACCCTTGCCGCTGCGGATTTGTCCGACAAAACCCTTGCGGACTTCGCAGGCAAACGCAAAGTCTTGAATATCTTTCCAAGTGTGGATACCGGCGTATGCGCCCAATCCGTCCGCACTTTCAACAAACGCGCGTCCTCATTGGATAATGCGGTCGTGTTGTGCATTTCTGCCGACCTGCCGTTTGCCCAGGCCCGTTTCTGCGGTGCGGAAGGTTTGGACAAGGTCGTTACTTTATCGTCTTTCCGCAGCAGCTTCGCCGCCGACTACGGCGTCGCCCTGACCGACAGCCCCCTGCGCGGCCTGACTGCGCGCGCGGTTTTGGTTTTGGACGAAAACGACAAAGTGCTGCATTCGGAATTGGTCGCCGAAATCACCAACGAGCCGGATTACGATGCGGCATTGGCTGTTTTGTAATTCTTAAACAGTTTGTTTTTTTATAAGAAAAGGCCATCTGAAAATGTTTCAGACGGCCTTTTGATTCAATCGGTCAATGTTTCGGCACGACCGTCAATACTTTTTCATTGTCTTCGGACCACATCATTTTCGCCGTTTCCCTCAGGTTGTTGCGGGTAATGGAATCGGCAATCCGACCGGCATCGTTCGGATAGGGGAGGACGCCCTCTGCCTGACGGTCGGCGGAAAGGCGTTCTATCCATGCCTCGGCGGAACGGCGGCGGGCGTTTTCCTGTTCGATGAAGAGTTTCCTCAGATTACGCGCTTCGGCATAACCTATGCCGTCGGGCAGCTCGCGCAACACTTTTTTAGCGGCCTGCCAGCCTGCCTGTGCTTGGTCTGCGGCGGTGTTGAAAGTCAGACTGCTTTCTATCCGCCGCAGCCCGGGATAGGTCTCGGCTTTGAATTTGACGGCGTATGCGCTTTGCTGCCTGCCGCGCAATTCGTCTTTCAGGCGGGCATTGAAGAGGTTGTTCAGCAGCCTGATTTGTTCGGTTTTTTCAGGTGTCAGCGTATCGGCCTGCCGCCACGATTGCGCGTGGATTTCCGCTCCTTCGGTTTCTCCTGCGGCTTCGTGTCTGCTTTCGCTTCCCGCCCGCAGCGGATAGTCGCTTGCGGCTGCGGCGGAGCGCGGGATTCCGGCCAGATATTTTGCTACCAGTGGCGCGGCTTCTTCCGGCGGCAGGTTGCCGACAATGTAGTACTGCACGGGCGCGGCGGTCAGTTTCTGCCATTCCTGTTTTATACGTGCTTGGGTCAGGCCGGCATAGGCATTGTTTTCAGACGGGATCAGGCTGCGGCCGTATTTCATTTCCTCCAAAACCTGCTGCGGCCTGCCCGATTTGGAATGCTGCCGCACTTTAAACCGTGCTTCGTCCCGCTTGGCGTATTGCTGCCATTGGGACAAATCGGGAGCGGTCTGGTAGCTGCGGTACAGTTGCAGCAGGGTTTTCAGGCTATCGGCATTGGCCTGTGCGTCGGTAATCTGGCGGTAGTCTTCCAAACGGTAGGTATAGCTGATGCGCTCTTGCTGCCGCCACTGCCTGAACCCTCCCGCGCTCATGCCCTGCGGGGCGGACTGGGACACGGTTTCCGCCGCCAGTTTCGCCAGCCATGCTTCGGACGGCTCTGCCAGCGAGCCGCTGTCCGATACGGCGCGGAAATGGACGCGGCGGCCTGCTTCGGGCAAACGCATCAACACCGCGGTATCGCCGTTGCCCAGTTTGAGATAGCGGATGTCCAACTGCCTGCCGGTTCGCTCCGTCAGGATTTTTCCACGCTCCGGTTCGGCAAATTCGGGCGCGGCCCTGCTGCCGGACTGTGTTTCAGACGGCCTCTCAGGCGTTTTGTTCAAATCGGCGGGAGACGGCAGGTTGACCGTGCTGCCTTGGGAAACCTGTACCTGTATCATTTTGTCGGGCGCGTCGAGCCATTCGGTTATGCGCCGGTTGACGGCCTTGGCGTTAATCCGGTAAAGCTGGCTGCGGTCGGCGGCACGGATTTCGGCGTCGGGCAGCGGCAGCCCCCGCAGGATGGTCTCTTCGGAAAGGCGGATGACCTTCGTCAGGTCGTCGGGAATGCCGGCGTTTTGCGGCAGCAGATTGTTGTGCAACGCTTTGCGGTAGCCGCCCAGTTCTTCGTCGGTGGCGGGATGGTCAAGGATGTCCTGCCTGAGGTTGCGCAATACTTCCAGCATTTCGCGATGCTGGCCGGGGGCGATGTCGGCATCGAGCATCAGCGAACCGGTGCAGCAGCCGAGCGTATCCATTTTCAGGCCGACATCGAGTCCAGAGCGGATGATGCGGCTGTTGACGACATAGGCGGCGAAATTGTCCAGCAGCCGCTGATAAGACTGTTCGGCATAGGCTTCGGCTTTTTGTTTTTTGAAACGGAACACCAGCGAAAGTCTGTCTTCGGCATTGTCTGCGTCCTGCACCATGCCGACATGCCAGCCGTTTTTCAACCGCGGTTGGTATTCGTCCGCACTCCGCACGCCCAGCGCAATCGGCCGCATGTCGCCGAACGTCCGTTCTATCAGCGCGGCCGTGCCGTCGATATTCAGATTGCCCATCAGCACCAAAACGGCGTTGTTGCTGCCGTACCATTTGTTGTGGAACGCGTCGGCGGTATCCGCTCGGGCGCTCTGCACCGCCTCCAGCCTGCCTATCGGCGGATAGCGTCCCTGCCGCGCTCCTTCGTACATTAAAGCGTGCTGCCTGCGGCTCAGGCGGTTTTGCAGGTTTTGCTGCTGGCGCCATTCGCTGAGGACGACCTGCCTTTCCTTCTCCCAATCGGCGGCGGAAAACTGCTGCGGTTGCAGGATTTGGCGGTAGATTTTCAACACCTCTTCGAGCTGCCTGCTCCCTTGCGGCGGCGAAAACAGATAGCGTGTGTAATCGTAGCCGGTCTGGGCATTGAAATGCCGGCCCATCTGCCAGCCGTTGCGGCCGAGGTAATCCGACAATCCCTGCGGATACTGCGGCGAGGATTGGAATACCATGTGCTCGGTAATGTGCGCGATGCCTTCTTCCCCGTCGTTTTCATCGGCTGCACCCACGCCCACGTTCAGCCGCGCGGCCAGCCGCCCTTCCGCCGACGGGATTTTGAAAATATGGTAGGTCAGGCCGTTGGCCAGCCTGCCTTTGGCGTAAACGGGCTGTCCGGCGTACGCGGCGGATGCGGTGCCCGCGCCGATAAAGAAGATGAGGAGGAGTTTTTTCATTTCGAAATGAGGCCGTCTGAAAACGAAACGGTTGCTGGATTTATCATTATGCCTGTGTTTATTTGCTTTGAATATAGTTTTATCATATTATTTTACCGATTCGGGTTAATCGATTTGGCTGTCGAAAAACGGCAAAATCAAAGGCCGTCTGAAACAGAAGATTATTCTTGTTTCAGACGGCCTTTCGGTTTGTTTTACAGCTTAGCGCGGCAGCAGATGCAGCCTGACGGTATCGCCTTCGTTGACGACTTCCATAGCGGGCACTTCGCACAATGCTTCCGCCTTCGCGCAGGTCGCCAGCATCGCGCTGCCTTGGTTGGGCAGCAGTTCGGCAACGGTCTCCCCCTGCCCGTCGCGGCTTAAAACCACGCGCAGGAACTCGCGGCGTTTGATGGCTTTTCGGGTGCCGAACGCGGCTTTGGCGGTGATTTGCGGCAGGTATGGCGCCGTGCCCGACCTGCCGGACAGTTTGCCCAACGCCGGCGCCAGCAGCATATGCGCGGTAACGAAGGCGGCAACGGGATTGCCCGGCAACACGAATACCGCCGCAGTGCCGACCCGCCCCCAGCCAAACGGTTTGCCGGGTTTGATTGCGATGGAGCGGGTAGTCAGCACCCCGACGTTTTCAACGGCCTGCTTCAGATAATCGGCCTCGCCCACCGACGCGCCGCCGCTGGTGATGACGGCGTCGAACCGCTGCGCTGCATCTTTGAGCAATGCTTCGGTCTGCGCCAAATCGTCGGGAATGATGCCGCCGTCTGCCACCTCCATTCCCAGCGACTGCAACCACGCCAAAAGCTGGTAGCGGTTGGCGTCGTAAATCAGGCCATCTGAAAGCGGCCGGCCGGGTTCGGCCAACTCGTTGCCGGTGGAAAACACCAGCACTTTGAGCGGCTCGTATACCTCCACTTCGGCAAACCCCTGCGATGCCGCCAGCCCCAATGCGGCGGCATCGAGTTTGCAGCCTGCGGCAAGCAGCTCCTGCCCGACTTGGATTTCTTCGGCTTTAAGCCGCATGTTCTGCCCCGCCTTGATTTCCGCCTTGACTTTCAGACGGCCTCCCTCCGCTTCGGCCTGCTCCTGCATCACGACGGCGGTGGTGTTGCCGGGCAGCGGCGCACCGGTAAAGATGCGCACGGCTTCGCCTTCCCTTAACGGCACGGCGGCGGCATCACCGGCCTGAACGCGGCCGACGACGGCAAACTCGCGCAGGCTGCCGTCGGTGCTGCACACGGCGTAACCGTCCATCGCACTGTTGTCGAACATCGGCGCGGGATACTGCGCATACAGCGGCTGCGCGAGAATACGGTTGGCGGCAGCCGCCAGCGGCAGGCGGCGGCTTTTCAGACGGCATTCGCAACCGTCGAGCAGTTGCGCCAGCGCGGTTTCAAAATCAATCATAGCGGTTGCTCCAAATCCTGCGGGGTGTTGTAGTTGGCGAAATTTTCTTCCGAGCCGAATGCCACCGAACGGGCGCGCTGCTGCTGCAACCAGCCGCGCAGGGTGCGCTGCCCCGTATAAAGGTAGGGCACGGCGCTTTGCAGAATCTGCGGGCGGATAAACATCACGCTGTATTGCTGGTGACCGGAGGTTTCGGCGTAAAAGGCGTTGCACAGCGGCGTGCGCTTGGCAACGGCGACAAACTGCTCCACCAAATCCGCAGGCAGTTTCGGCGTGTCGCAAGGCACAATCAGCAGCCAGTCGGCGGTGGCCAGCTGCAAATCGTTGGCGGCGGTACACAGCGCCACCAGCGGGCCCAGCCCCTGCCACTGGCGCGAATCGGAAAACACATGCGGCGTGCGTTTGGTATATTCTTCAAGGTTGCGGTTGGCGCTGACGGCGATGTGGCCGACCTGCGGCTTGATGCGGTCGATGACGTGGTCGATGAGCGGTTTGCCGTGCCACAGCACCAGCCCTTTGTCCGCCCCGCCCATGCGTTTGGCCATTCCACCGGCCATAATCAGTGCGTAAATCCTCATTGCGTGCCGCTCCATTTCTCCACTGCTTCTTTATCGCTTTGTTTGGCCTCGACCCATCTTTCGAGGCCGTCTGCAAAGGTTTCTTTTTTCCAAAAAGGGGCTTCGGTTTTCAGATAGTCCATAATAAATTCCGCCGCGGCAAATGCGGCTTTGCGGTGCGCCGCCGCCGCCAGCACCAGCACAATCTGCTCGTCGGGCCCCAGTTCGCCGACGCGGTGGACGACAGTGCAGGCCTCAAGCGGCCAGCGTTGCGAAGCCGTCCGGACGATTCCGGCGATTTCGTTTTCCGTTACTTCGGGATAATGTTCCAGAAACAGCGAAGACAGCGGCACATCGGTGTCGCGGTCGCGCACCAGCCCGACAAACGCCGCCACCGCGCCGGTATTGCCGCTTCGGGCGAGCAGCCCGCGGTATTCCTCCTGCAAATCGAAATCAGCCGTCTGTATCCTGATAAGCGTTTGCATGTCAGCCCCCCGTTACCGGCGGCAGCAGGCCGACTTCCGCCCCGTCGGGAATCCGCACGTCCCAACCGACGATTTGCTTATCGACCGCCAGCCGGAAAATCCTGTCTTCTTCCAAGGCTTCGGCCCACGCGCCGCCGCGCCGCTGCAAAAGATGCAGCAGTTCCCGACCCGTGCCGCCCCCCCATGCCACCTGCTCCTGCGCAACCCCCAGCTGCTGTTTCAACACACCGAAATATAAGATGGTAATCATTGTGTTTGCTCTTGATAGATATTTTTCTCAAACCATAAAGAAAGGCCGTCTGAAAAACGTTGTTTCCAACGGAGTTGGAACATCTGCGTACCGACGGCGGCAAAGCCCGTTTTAAATTTTATCCGGCCCGACCATAACGGAATTTTACACTAACTCTGCATGTTTTCGTTAACTAAGTGCCTATTCTTTAAGGCGGATTGTAAACCCTCCTAAAGGATGATACGCTTACGCATCCGTTTTACCGACAACGACATGAAACCACTATCCTTCTTTTCAGACGGCCTCAGCCTGTCCGCACGGCTGAAACTGCTGACCCTGCTTTGGGTCGGTTCGGCTTTGCTGTCGGTGGTGTTCACCCTGCTGTTGTCGTGGCGGCTGGAAGGCGCGAGTACGGCCATCAACGATGCGGGCAGCCTGCGTATGCAGACCTACCGGCTGGCCTATATGGTCGGCAACCATGCCACCGAACGGCAGATAAACAACCAAATCAAGGAATTCGAGCAGTCGCTGCAAAAGGTCAGCCGCACCGACGCCATCAATCCGCTGCTGCCCGCCCAAAGGCCGCAGGCATACGACCTGATACAGTCCATGCTCGTTATCGACTGGCAGTCCAACATCCTCCCCAAACTGCAAAAACACACCCTGCCCACCAATATCGACCTCTACCGCTTCGCCGGCAACATCGACCTCTTCGTACAGGCGCTGGAAAACGCCAACGAGGAAAACACCCGCTGGCTGCGGCGGTTTCAGATGGCGCTGATTCTGATGATTCTGATTGCGGCGGGCGTGATGATTAAGTTTCACTACTCATGGATTATCCGCCCGCTGGAAGCCCTGCTCGACGGCGTGCAGACCATCGGGCGCGGCGGGTTCGGCGTTGCCATCCCGACCGGCTATATTCAGGAATTTGCCCAAGTCAGCAAAGGTTTCAACCAAATGAGCGCGCACCTGAAAACGCTCTACACCGACCTCGAAGGGCTGGTCGCCCGTCAGACGCAGGACCTCGCCCGCCAGAACCGGGACTTGGAAATGCTCTACCAGACCACGCGCGACCTGCACCAGACCCACACGCCGACCAAAGCGGCGGAAGAATTTCTCAGCCGCGTCGTCCCCGCCGTTTCCGCCTCCGCGGGCAGCATCCGCCTGCTGGATTTCGAGCGCAAACGCACCGATTTGGTCGCCAGTACCGGCCTGCCCGCAGACGTGCAGACCGCCGAGCAGTGCAGCGAACTGGAAGCCTGCCTCTGCGGGCATAAAGACAAAGGCGGAGAAGGCGGCAGGCCGTCTGAAAATCCCTCCGGCCAATCTGCGTGCTTTTACGACGCCCGCGATTACGGCAACCTGCCGTTTGTAACCGGACATCCCGGCTTCGCCCGCGTATCGGTGTTCCCCATCCTGTATAAAAGCGAGGAACTGGGCATCCTGACCCTGTATTTTTCAGACGGCATCGAATTGGGCGAAAACGACGACAGCCTGCTGCGCACCCTGTGCGGCCAGCTCGGCGTATCCATCGCCAACAGCCGTTTCGCCCAAGAGCGCAGCCAGCTTGCCGTATTGCAGGAGCGCAACCTGATTGCGCAGGGCCTGCACGACAGCATCGCACAAACCCTGACCTTCCTCAACCTGCAAGTGCAGATGCTCGACAGCGCCTACAAAGCCGGCGAAAAAGAGCAGATGGAGGAAAACATCCGCTTCCTGACCGACGGCGTGCAGGAATGTTACGACGACGTGCGCGAACTGCTGCTCAACTTCCGCACCAAAATCAGCAACAAAGACTTTCCCGAAGCCGTTACCTCCCTGCTCGCCCGCTTCGAACAGCAAACGCAGATAGAGGTCGACACCGCATGGCGCGACGACGGCCCGTCGCTCAACAACGACGAGCAGCTCCAAGTCATCTTCATCTTACAGGAAAGCCTGTCGAACATCCGCAAACACGCGCAGGCGCACCATGTCGTCGTAGAGCTGGACAACCGCCACGACTTCACCCTGCGGATACGCGACGACGGCGTCGGTTTCGACACAGGCCGTCTGAAAAACATGTCCGAAGCGCATGTCGGCTTGGGCATCATGCAAGAACGCGCACGGCGCATCAACGCCGTATTGAGTGTAGAATCACAACCGCATCAAGGCACTACGGTTACATTAGTGCTGCCCCAACACAGAAGGACAGCTTCATGAGCATCAAAATCATCTTAATCGACGACCACACATTATTCCGCAGCGGCATCAAAGCCCTGCTGTCGCGCCAAAGCGACTTCGACGTCATCGGCGAAGCCGCCGACGGCTTTACCGGCATCAAACTGGTCGAGCAGATGCGTCCCGACATCGTCCTGCTCGACCTCGACATGCCCGTTATGAACGGCCGCGAAACGCTGGCGCAGATACTCAGCAGCAATCCGCAGCAAACCGTCGTGATGCTGACCGTATCCGAAGACAACGACGATTTGACCGAATGTATGCGCATCGGCGCGCGCGGCTTCCTGCTGAAAAACATCAATGCCGACTTCCTGCTCGACAGCATCCGCAAAGCCGTCGACGGCGACAACGTGTTCTCGCCCGAAATGACCACCCGCCTCGTCCAATCCCTGATTTCCCCCGCCTCACCGCGCGCCGACCATCTGTTGTCCACCCTCACCCCGCGCGAAATGGAAATCCTCGGCTACCTCGCCGCCGGACACAGCAACAAAGTCATCGCCCGCCATCTCGAACTGGCCGAATCCACCATCAAAGTGCATGTGCAGAACATCTTGCGCAAGCTCAACCTCAGCAGCCGCGTACAAGCCGCCGTATATGCCGTGCAGCACAAAGTCCCGCAGCCGGAAGGGGTATAGGCGGCTGCGGATGTCCGCCGCCGTATCGGCACCCCATCACGACATGCTCCGAAATCCGACTGAAAAGGCCGTCTGAAAACTCAGTTTCAGACGGCCTTTTCATATCAATCCGACCTGTATTATTTAGTGTGCATCAGCCAGTATTGCAGCCCGACCAGCGTTTTCGCGTCATGGATTTCGTCGTTTTCCAGCGCGGCTTTGACCGCTTCGCGGTTCATCAGCACGGTTTCGGTGATTTCGTCTGCGTCATTGCTCAAGGTGCTGCCCAAACGCACGCCTTGGGCTTGGTAGAGGTACATTTTTTCGTCGCAGAAACCGACTGCGGTATAGAAGGTATGCAGCAGTTTTACGCTGTCGGCGGTGTACGGCGTTTCCTCGGCCAGTTCGCGCAGCGCGCATTCGGCGGGATCTTCGCCGGCCACGTCCAGCTTGCCCGCAGGCAGTTCCAATACGGCCTCGCCCACCGCGTAACGCCATTGGCGCACCAGCACGATTTCGCCGTTTTCCGTTTCCGCCAATACGCTGGCCGCTCCGGGATGGCGGATGACGATGCGTTTGCTTTCGTTGCCGTTGGCCAGTCTGACGGTATCGCGGCTGATGCTGACGAAGCTGCCTTCATAAATCGGTTCGCTGCCGACTTTGGTTTCTTTCAAATCCATCTTGTTTTTGGTTCCTGTCTAAATTATCGTCGTGAGGCCGTCTGAAAATTCAACGCGACGCGCCGCGTTCGATTTCCACGCCCACTTCCTTCACGTCCGGCAGTATGCCGGGCTTCACAATCCGCACCCGCACCCACAGCGCGCCGAAATCGCGCAATATCAGGTCGGCAACGTGTTCGGCCAGCACTTCCAGCAGAAGGAAATCCTGCTCGCGCAGGCTGGCGCGCACGGCCTCGCACACGTCGCCGTAATGTACGGTTTCGCCGATGTCGTCCGACAACGCGGCCTTTTCGGACACGCCGATGTCCAAGTCGAGCAGCAGCGTCTGCACGTGTTCGCGCTCCCAGCCGTATACGCCGATTAAAGTCTCGGCCTTCATGCCGCGTAAAAAGACTTTATCCATTTGCTTTGCACCGTTTTCACGTTAGAATACCCGCTTCATTGTAAGCAAAGCATAAGAAATGTTCAATCTGTCGGCAGTCATCGCTTCTTACCTGATCGGCTCTTTGTCGTTCGCCGTCATCGTGTCGAAATGTTACGGCATGGCCGACCCGCGCACCTACGGTTCGGGCAACCCCGGCGCCACCAACGTGCTGCGAAGCGGCAAAAAGAAAGCGGCCGCGCTCACCCTGCTCGGCGACGCGCTCAAAGGCGTATTTGCCGTCGCGGCGGCAAGGTTGCTGCAAAACAATCTCGGCCTTTCAGACGGCATCATCGCGATTGCGGCCGTAGCGGTTTTGGCGGGACATATGTGGCCGGTGTTCTTCGGCTTTAAAGGCGGCAAAGGCGTGGCCACCGCGCTGGGTGTGCTTTTGGCGTTGTCGTGGCCGACCGCGCTAATCTGCGCGGCAGTCTGGCTGGTGATGGCTTTCGGTTTCAAAGTGTCGTCGCTGGCGGCGCTCACGGCAACCGTGGTCAGCCCGCTTATCGCGTATTTTTTCATGCCGCACGGCTCATGGGTTGCCGCCACCGCCGTCATCGCCGCGCTGGTGCTCTACCGCCATAAAAGCAATATCGAAAACCTGCTTCAAGGTAAAGAAGGCAAAATCGGCGATAAGACGGAAAATTAGCCGTAAAATCCAAACCGCGAAGCCTTGTCATGACAAGGCTTTTTATTTGCCCGAAACGCGGTTTTGCCCGATAATTCCACATCTATAAGCGTAAATGACAAACCTTTTGAAATGATTAAAAAAATCCTCCGTCCTTATGCCAAACCGGCATTACTCGCCGCAACCGCCGCGCTGCTTTCTGCCTGTTCGCTGGTGCGTTACCAACCCATAGCCACCATCAACAAAATCGATTTGAACAGCGGCTACCGCTTTGAAACCGACCGCCAAAGTCAAAATAATGCCGACGGCGACGACACTTATATCGTATTGATGTTTTCCGGCGGCGGCACACGGGCGGCCGCCTTGGGCTACGGCGTCTTGGAACAGCTCAACCGGCAAAAGGTAAACATCGGCGGCAGGGAAAAAACCCTGATGCAGAATGTAGACGTGGTCATCGGCGTATCGGGCGGCTCGGTGCTGGCCGCCTATTTCGCGCTGCACGGGCAGGACACCATTCCCTCGTTCGACCGCCGCTTCCTGCGGTTGAATTTCCAAAAGCTCATGACCAAACAGGTTTTCTCGTTTGCCAACCTGCCCCGCCTGACTTCGCCGGAATTCGGCCGCGGCGACCTGCTGCAAGAGCAGTTTGAAACCCATCTTTTCGGCAAAGCCACTTTCGCCGACTTGGAAAAACGCCGCAAAGGGCCGTTTGCCATCATTTCCGCCACCGACATGGGCTTGGGGGAACGCATCAATTTCACGCAGGAATATTTCGACCTGATGTGTACCAATCTGGGCGATTTGCGCATTGCCCGCGCCGTCGCCGCTTCCAGCGCCGTACCGATGGTATTCGCGCCGGTTACGCTCAACAACAACGGCGGCAACTGCAACTACAGTCCGCCCAAAGATACCGCCCAAGCCGCCGTGTCCGGCCGGAATGCCCAACAAAATAAAACTCGGCAGGAATACGTTACCCGCTACCGCCGGTACGACAGCAAAACCCGCCCCTACATCCACCTGCTCGACGGCGGCCTGACCGACAACCTCGGTATGCGCAGCCTGCTGGATATGGCCGACGTCTATTCCAGCAGTATGCTGATGCGCCGGATGACGGACCACAATATCCGCCGCGTCGTCATCATCAGCGTCAACGCCCGCAACCGCATCAACAGCGACATCGACACCAAAGCTGCCGTCCCCGGTTTCAGAAACGTCCTCAGCTCGATTGTCGACATTCCCATCGACAGATATTCCCAAGAATCCCTGCGCCGCCTGCGCGCCTTTGCCGACAAGTGGAACGAAGACAACCGCAACGCAGACGACAGCAAAAAAATCGCCCTGTCGTTTGTCAGCCTGAGTTTGGACGACCTGCCGAAATCCGAGTTGCGCAACGACGTGCTGAACATTCCGACCAGCTTCTACCTGCCACCGGATGACATCGCCAAACTGCGCACCGCCGCCGCCATCCTGATGAAGCAGTCCCCCGAATACAAAAAACTGCTCGAAGACTTGTCCGCCAAGCCGAATAAAGCCGCAATCTATCAAGAAACCGCCGCCCTGCCGCGCACCGTGTCCCAAAGCGAACTGGACGAAATCAACAACCCGAAAGCCGGTGCGGACAACGGCGGAAACTCCGACAACGACGGCAAATAAACCTTTCAGACGGCCTCGTTTATCAAAACGGCCGCCGCTGCCGTATAATGGCACGGCACATACCCACATCATCGAAACCACTATAAGGAACACGCTATGGATTGGCGCGGACGCCCTGAAAGTACCAATGTTGAAGACCGCAGGGGCAGCGGAAACGGAGGCGGCGGGAAAACGCCCGGCATCATCGGTATCATCGTTCTCCTGGTCGGCGCATACTACGGCGTTGATTTGTCGGGCTTGGTCGGCACGGCCGGCCTCGGCACCGGAACCGTCCGACAAAGCAGCCTCACCCAAGAGGAAGAAAAAGAACTCGCCAAAATGTCCAAAGTCGTGCTGGCGGATACCGAAGCCACATGGCGCAGCTACTTCTCGGAAAAACTCGGCAAAACCTACACGCCGGCCAGAATGGTCTTTTACACAGGCGGCACGCACACTTCCTGCGGCGCGGGACAGGCGGCAATGGGGCCGTTTTACTGCCCGGGCGACCGCAGCGTTTACTTGGATCTGTCGTTTTACGACGATATGCGCAAAAAGCTGGGGGCATCGGGCGAAGCGGCTTTTGCCTATGTAATTGCGCACGAAGTCGGCCACCATGTCCAAAACCTGCTCGGCATTCTGCCCGAAGTCAATAAAATCCGCCAAAACGCAGGTCAAACGCAGGCCAACGCCCTTTCGGTCAAACTCGAATTGCAAGCCGACTGCTTCGCAGGCGTCTGGGGGCATTACGCCGCCAACAAAAAAATGCTGAAAACCGAAGACATCCAACAGGCGATGACCGCGGCCGAATCCGTCGGCGACGACCGCCTCCAGCAAAACGCGCAGGGTTACGTCGTGCCCGACAGCTTCACCCACGGCTCGTCCGCCGACCGCATGGCATGGCTCAAGCGCGGTTTGGAAAGCGGCGACATCGGCCGGTGCGATACTTTTACCGCAAACTGAGTGTTATTTGATGTAACCGGCAAAGGCCGTCTGAAAACGCAACGTTCAGACGGCCTTTTGCTGTGTTAGAATAAAAGCACGTTATTTTTCAGCCTAGTGCCGTCTCTTCTGCCTTTCCGTTCCCAAGTCCGGCACCATCGAAGCCATTTTACCCAGCAAAGGAGTCCATCATGGCAACAATCTCCCGTGAAATCTTCAAAGCCTACGACATCCGCGGCATAGTCGGCAAAACCCTGACCAACGAAGCTGCCTACCTTATCGGCAAAGCCATCGCCGCCAAAGCCGCCGCGCAGAACATCGGCAAAATCGCCCTCGGCCGCGACGGCCGCGTCAGCGGCCCCGAGCTGATGGAGCATATCCAGCGCGGCTTTACCGACAGCGGTATCGACGTGCTCAACGTCGGCATGGTTGCCACCCCGATGCTCTACTACGCCGCCATCAACGAATGCGGCGGCAGCGGCGTGATGATTACCGGCAGCCACAACCCGCCCGATTACAACGGCTTCAAAATGATGCTCGGCGGCGACACGCTGGCCGGTCCGGTCATTCAGGAACTCTTGGCCGCCATCGAGGCCGACCGCTTCACCCAGCCGGCAACCAAAGGCAGCGTTACCGAAAAAGATATTTCCGCAGAATACCGCAACTACATCGTCGGACACGTCAAACTCAAACGCCCGATGAAAATCGTCATCGACACCGGCAACGGCGTGGGCGGCGCGTTTGCAGGTGCGCTCTACCGCGCGCTGGGCAACGAAGTAACCGAACTGTTCAGCGAGGTGGACGGCACTTTCCCGCACCACCATCCCGACCCGTCCAAACCGAAAAACCTGCAAGATTTGATTGCCGCGCTGAAAAACAGCGATGCAGAAATCGGCTTGGCTTTTGACGGCGATGCCGACCGTTTGGGCGTCGTCACCAAAGACGGCAACATCATTTACCCCGACCGCCAGCTCATGCTGTTCTCCCAAGACGTATTGAGCCGCAATCCGGGCGCGAAAGTCATCTTCGACGTCAAATCCACCCGCCTGCTCGCACCGTGGATTAAAGAACACGGCGGCGAACCCATCATGGAAAAAACCGGCCACAGCTTCATCAAGTCCACCATGAAAAAAACCGGCGCGCTGGTTGCCGGCGAAATGAGCGGACACATCTTCTTCAAAGAACGCTGGTTCGGCTTCGACGACGGCATGTACGCCGGCGCGCGCCTCTTGGAAATCCTGTCTGCCTTCGACAACCCGACCGAAGTGTTGGACAACCTGCCGCAAAGCATCTCCACGCCCGAACTCAACATCGACCTGCCCGAAGGCAGCAACGGCCATCAGGTTATCGAAGAACTCGCCGCCAAAGCCAAATTCGAAGGCGCGACCGAAATCATCACCATCGACGGCCTGCGCGTGGAATTCCCCGACGGTTTCGGCCTGATGCGCGCCTCCAATACCACGCCGATTTTGGTGTTGCGTTTCGAGGCGGATTCCGACGAAGCCATCGTGCGGATTCAAAACCAGTTCAAAGCGGTAATCGAAAGCAATCCCGCGCTGAAATGGCCGCTGTAACAGTTTGAAGTAATGAAAGGCCGTCTGAAAAACAGTTTCAGACGGCCTTTCCGATTATTTGAACGGCACAAACGGCAAACACGATAAAACACACCGCCAAAGTCTGCGGCATCATCATTCCCTATTAATTTAAGGCCGTCTGAAACAGCGCGCCCACGGATTTGGTCCGGCATTTATTTCTCGATATAATCCAACTTTCCCTTTTTCAGACGGCCTCCCATGCTCAGTTACCGCCACGCCTTCCATGCCGGCAATCACGCCGATATACTCAAACACTTCATCTTGTTTTTAACGCTTGAGTATTTCAACCGCAAAGACAAACCCTATTGGTATGTCGACACCCACAGCGGTGCGGGATTGTACGATTTGACCGGCGGCGAGGCCCAGAAAGTCGGCGAATACAGACAAGGCATCGGAAGGCTGCAACAGGCGGAGAAGCTGCCGCAAGAATTGTCCGAGTTCGCAGGCCGTCTGAAAAACATCCTGCCGCAGGACAACCTGTATTGCGGTTCGCCGTGGCTGGCACAGGCCATGACGCGCAGCGATGACAGGCTGCGCCTGTTCGAGCTGCACCCCGCCGATTTCCGGCATCTGCAAAACAATATGCGCGAAGCGAGTCTGGGACGGCGCGGACAGATAACGCAGGCCGACGGCTACCAAGGCCTGATTTCCCTACTGCCGCCGCCGCCCCGCCGCGCCGTGGTGCTGATTGACCCGCCCTATGAAGAAAAACAAGATTACCGGCGCGTCGTCCATACCCTGAAAGACGCGTTGAAGCGGTTTGATTCCGGTTGCTATATGGTTTGGTATCCCTGTCTCAGCCGCGAAGAAAGCCGGGAACTGCCCGAACAACTGCAAAAACTCGCGCCGGAAAACCACCTGCACGCCCAACTTCACGTTTGCACGCCGCGCGCGGACGGCTTCGGTATGCACGGCAGCGGCATGTTCGTCATCAACCCGCCCTACCTGCTGGCCGGACAGTTGCAAACCAACCTGCCCGTGCTGGCCGGAATCTTGGCGCAGGACTCCGGCGCACATTATGTTTTAGACTACCAGATTAAATAACCCGTTTTCAGACGGCCTTCGATAAAGTTTCCCCGACCATGAGCCTATTCAAACGGAACGGATTGCGCGGCAGACTGCCCGACAGGGCGAAAATCTTTGCCTCGCGCTGGACCAAACCCTTCGCCCCGTTATTCGACAAACCCTACTTCTGGACACTCAACCGCCGGCAAGCCGCCGTATCGGTGGCGGTAGGCATGTTCTGCGGCCTGATGCCCGGCCCCACGCAGATGCTCAGCGCACTGATTGTCGCCTACTTCCTACGCACCAACCTGCCCGTCGCCGTGTTCAGCACGCTCTACACCAACCCCTTCACCTACATGCCGCTTTACTATACCGGCTACAAAATCGGCTGCCTGATTTTAGGTATCGAAGCCGCAGACAAACCCGTCTTTCCCAAATTGGGCGGCGGACAATTCTGGTCGGAAACCGCCGCATGGCTGGCAGACGCAGGCAAACCGTTGCTGGTGGGCGTTCCCGTATTGGGTTGCATACTGGCTGTGGCCGGATATTTCGCCGTATTGCTTTTGTGGCGCTGGCACACGGTCTACCACTGGCGCGGACGCAAAGCAAGCAGCCGCCTGCGCCCCCTGACCGCCAACGAAATCGAAATGGCAAAAACCGTTTTTTCAGACGGCATCGACTACACCCGTGTCAGAATCCGCCGCGGCCTGCCCCTGATGCCCAATATGAAAGTCGCCGTATCACCCAACGGCTGCATCTACTTCCCCAAACAGAGCTGCCCCGCCGACTTCGCACTGGCCGACCGCAGCTACCGGATATGGCTGATACACGAACTGACCCACGTCTGGCAATACCAGCAAGGCTTCCGCACATGGCTGGGCGGGCTTGCACTGGCACTCTCCGGCGGCTACCGCAAACGCCGAGCCTACGCCTATCCGCCGCCGGAACAAATTACCTCGTTCAACGATTTGAATATGGAACAACAGGCCGATTTGATCGCCCATTACTTCGCCGCCAAAAACCTGCCCGGCAGCCGCTATTGCGCCGACCTGCCGAAGTTTCAGACGGCCTTGAAAGACTTTCTGGCAAACCCGAACCAACCTTCCCTGCTGCCGAAATACCGGCTGTTTTCAAAAAAAGCCTACGCGCAACAACACCGGCAATAACGTGTCCGAAACTGTAAACATTCAGACGGCCTCCGACGGATTCTATCGCAAATTCAAATAGAAAATGCCCGCACCGCCATTTACGCGCAGACGGAAGTCAGGAAGTTTGAAATTGCGGCAATCTTTAAATATTTCTGAAATGACGGCGGTGAAAATGTCCTATTTTTATTTGAATACACGATACAAAGGCTTCCATATGGGATTTCAATGTGTTTGGCTATATAATGGCCGCTGATTTTCCAGCGGCGGAACACATCCGGCCGCCCGAACCGCCTACGACCATAAAAAGGTAACCCAAATGCCTTGGAACATCCCGATATTCCTTACATGGATGCGCGTTTTGCTCATTCCCGCATTCACCGCACTCTTCTACCTGCCCGACGCATGGATACATCCACAAACCGTCAACTGGACGGCGGCATTCATTTTTGCCGCCGCCGCCGTTACCGACTGGTTTGACGGCTTCTTGGCAAGACTGTGGAAACAAACTTCCGACTTCGGCGCATTCCTTGATCCGGTTGCAGACAAACTGATGGTTGCCGTCGCCCTACTCCTGCTGGTGGATATCGAGCGCACCAACGTCATCTTTGCCATCATCATCATCGGCCGCGAGATCACCATTTCCGCCTTACGCGAATGGATGGCGCAAATGGGCAAGCGCAACAGCGTGGCCGTCGCCACCATAGGCAAATTCAAAACCACCGCCCAGATGCTCGCCATCCTGCTGCTGCTGGCCGGAATGAAAGATTTTTACGGCTTCAATCTGATACTGATTGGTAACATATTGATGTTAATCGCGTCCGTACTGACCATCTGGTCCATGTTCTATTACCTGAAAATGGCATGGAAAGAATTCAAATAACCGTTCGCAAAAAAATAATGCAAAGCACTTGACGAAGCGAAGGCAAATCCATAATAATAGCGTCTCTTTTCTGTCGGATACGGCAGAAAACCTGAATCCGGGCGGGAATAGCTCAGTTGGTAGAGCGCAACCTTGCCAAGGTTGAGGTCGCGAGTTCGAGACTCGTTTCCCGCTCCATCCGGTTCAGTTTACGCAATGAATTGCGGGAATAGCTCAGTTGGTAGAGCGCAACCTTGCCAAGGTTGAGGTCGCGAGTTCGAGACTCGTTTCCCGCTCCAAATATTTTATTCAGATGTTTCTTCCGATGCGGGAATAGCTCAGTTGGTAGAGCGCAACCTTGCCAAGGTTGAGGTCGCGAGTTCGAGACTCGTTTCCCGCTCCA
>NZ_JBJGEB010000009.1:0-111165 GCF_045062685.1 Neisseria oralis | reverse complement strand
TTGCCCATATTCTGCCTGTTTGCCCTCCGGTTTTCAACCGGTCCGTATCCGTTTTATTGCAATGCGCGTCGAATTTCTTTCTTCGCGCTGTCTATGCCTTTGCCTACCCCGCCCACCAGCTTCTCTACCAGCGAGTTGGATTTCTCCAATGCCACGATAGTCGTCGCCGCTGCTGCTATGCCACCTGCTCCCTGCGCCAACCTAGTAAGTTTCGCAGACGCGCTATCCGTCTGCTTGCCATACAGGATGTTGCGTTCAGACTCGGCCTGTATCTGCCTATACAGGTTGATTTTAGTCTGGTAGGCCGCCAACGAGGCCTGAAGGCGGCTCAGGTCGTTTTGGATCAGCGTCTGCATCAGCGCAAGCTGGTATTGCTTCTTCTGCAACTCGCCCGATGTGCCGTAATCCCATTTTTTGACCAGTTTCTGCAACGCTTCGTTGCGTTCTTCCAATACTTCGGCCAGCCGGTGAATTTCGTACAGGTTCAGTGCGATCAGGTTGCGCGCGTTGTTGCAGGCCTTCTGCATGTTCTCTTCATCGCTCTTGGTCCCTTTGACCATCGACTTGCCGCCCTCCTTGTTGCACATGCTGCTGGTGGCGGCATCTTTGCCGTAGTAGGTTTCGATGGCTTTTCGGAATTTCTCTTCATCGCCGTTGCTCCACTGCCCTGAAGTCAGCTGCTTCGCCTGGGATTCGATTTTTTTGAAATCGGCCACATCCGTTTCCAATCCGCTGCCCTTTACCGTCTTGTCGCGCTGGTCGGCACCGAGAAACTGGCGGATATCTTTAAGGTAGTTGCTGATATTGTTGGTGTTGGTTTTGATGGCACCGGAATTGTCGTCGATAACCGGAACGCTTTGCGCCCCCGCCGGCAATGCCGCCGACAGCATCAGCGCAGCGGCAAGGGCGGTTATTGTCCGTTTGTGGTTCATATAGTCTGTTCCTTATCCGTATAATCATGGCTTAACCGCAGCACCGCTATTGCGCGATCCTTTGCGCTCGCGGTAGAAGCGTTCCAGCCACTGCTCGGGATGCAGGCTGTCTGCTTCGATACCTTCGGCCTGCGCCGTTTCCCCGATGATGCGGTGCATGATTTCGATGTTGTCGGTACTGGCGGAGATGACCGACAGCACGTCGTCCATCCCGCGCAGGTTGAGCTGGCACACCGCAGACGAATGACCCTGCTTGACCAAGAAGCAGCGGGAGCGTTCGTCCAGATTGACGATCACGTTAAATTCCGCTTCGGTCAGTTTCAACCCGTCGATATAGTCTTTCTTGTCGGCATTCGGATTCGGCAACAATATCATCGTCGCCGTCTGTTCAATCAGGGCCGCAGAAATATCGCTCTTGAGCGCATCTTCCGGCGACTGGGTGGCAAAAATACCCAATCCGTTTTGTTTACGAATAGTCTTCTGTTTATTCTTGGCAAAATCCTTCAATCCGCCTTCGCCGTCAAGAATCTTCCAGAACTCGTCCATCACATAAATTAACGGGCGGCCGTCTATCAGTTCTTCCAGCCGGTGGATAAGGTAGTTGATAACCGGTGTGCGCACTTCGTCGTTGTCAATCACATCGGTATAGTCAAAACCGATGATGCTGGCTCTCGTCAAATCTATGGTATCGACCGGGTTGTCGAATACCCAGCCGAGCGAACCTTCCTGCGTCCATTTGCGGATACGGGCAAAAACTGAATCATCACCTAGGTTTGGCAAGCTTTTCTGGAAGTTGGTCATGGTGCGCAGTCGCAACGGCGTATCCAAAATGGCTTTCACCGCCCTCATGATATCTTCTTCTTCCGATGCGGTGTATTCCTTTTTACCGGCAATTAGTTTTATCAATCCGGCAAGAAATTGGATATTGGCTTCGTTATTTTCGCATTGGAACGGGTTGAAACCGGTCGGCTGGCCATTATCCAAAGCCATATAGTTGCCTCCGCAGGCTCTGACGAAAATCTCCGCACCGCGGTCCTTGTCGAAAAAAAAGATCGTTGGTTTGGGATCGAATTTCTGTACCTGACTCAACAAAAAGTTGATTAAGGCTGTCTTACCCGTACCCGATTTGCCGATCACCATTGTATTGGCAATAGCTTTTTCTCCCAACGAATTTTCACTCGGATGTGTCGCGTGGAAATTAAAATAGTACGGCTGCCCATTGGTGGTTTGCAATACAGTTACGGCATCGCCCCACGGGTTATTGTGCATTTTGCCTGTAGAAAAGTTGTGTAGCGGAGATAAACCCAAAAAATTCAGCGAAGAGACATTAGCCAACCGTGTACGGTATTTCCAATTACCTGCGAGCTGCGAATAAAACGACGCCATGATTGCAACATCTTCTTTGGCCGAAACAAACCCCGCATTCGACAATTCCGCACGAGCTGTCGCAATATGCTGATGCAACTTCTCCTGACTCTCAGCATAAAGCGCTATAGTGAAATGGTATTCCCCCAACACAAAATTGCCCGACGACACTTCGTCCATTGCCCTATCCAGTTCCGATATCTGAGATACGGCCTTATCGCCGGAGGAAATCATCATACCGCGCGTACGCTCCAGTGTTTTTAGAGCATCATGCCTTCCTTTCGGACTAAAACTGTGGGTAATGACATATTCAAAATCAAGATATTTCAACCCATTTAAAATACCAGGCCACGTACTGTCTGGGTATTCTTTAATATTTAAAATTGCCCCAAAATAATTTTTCTGATCAGGGGTAGTTACGACAAAATCTCCATTCTTTGGAGAAAATGTTTGCTTACTAACAGCCAAATAATCATATACGGGGGCATTTAATACAGGTACAGGCTCCTCGATACGGTTCAACAAATATGCGTATAATTCCAGTGTCTCCGAAAATACTACGCCATTCTTGCCTTCGTACATACCTAATCTATATGGTGCATAATCACGCAGGACCGCCTCAACGTTAGCAGCAAGCTCGGTAATTTTCTCAATCGCCTGATTTTGCATATGTTCTAAAATTGAAACTTCCGAAGGGCGGTCAGCGAAACCCTTATTGGCCACTATAGGGCGGTATAGCATAGTAAAATACAACTCATTATTCATAATTTTTTGAGTTGTCAGACTATGAAAATATTGGTCTTGAACTTCTTGATTAAACCGTTCGGTAAATTCTGCATCTAACTGAACTTTCCCACGCCGACGTACATCGTGAACCCAAAAAGCAACATTTACATAATCAGGCGCCCTTAATGTTTGAAGCAAACGGTTAAAAGTATTATGTTTATGTTCAATTTCCCACTCATCTCTACCAACAAAAGGCAAACCTCCAAGCCTCCATGAAATAAGATAATCGCCACCTGTTGTTTTCACGACGAACGGAGAAACATGACTTGATAGAGTTATAAACTGGCTACTACTAGTATCTGGACTAAACATAGATTTAAATTCACTTAAAATTCTGAATAAAACACCCCATATTTTATATTTTTATTATTCTTGGGAATAATTCCTTTTGACTTAATTATCACTAATGCAACTAAATATTAATATTCTAATATAGAGAACCATTAACTTGGAAACATCCAAATATATTAAAAAATTGAGCATACCGTATCAACCATTATAGGTTTTGCTTGGTGTTTTACGATAAATATTTGGATTAGTTACAGACAGACCTTTTCTTACTGAACGGTTTTTCGTTTGAAACAAAAACAAAAGTTTCAACCCCCATAACCGAAAAACCATTTCATCCTGTTTAGCAATTTGCCTTAAAATCATAATGATAACTGGAATTGCCAATAAATAAAATAAATTAAAATACATAGCGAACAGCAACGGAATTCCTGCTCCTATGAAAAACGGCACATACGGCACCCCCATAAACATGGGGGGGCGCGTACAACCTCTAAACAAGGTATTTTTTTTCATAAGGTTAACGACTTTTAACAGCTTGAACTATACGTAATTAACCAGCTTGCAATTTGACCAGCAGCACCAATTACCAATGCACCAACCAATATAGGAGCCACATCTGCAACACGCTTATGAGCAAATGCAATTTGATAGCCAGCCATAATAACTGCAATAGTTACAACAGCCACAGAAGCGACCTGCAAAATGCTTTGTATATTACTAAAAAATCCACTTACCTGGCCACAGGCATCTTTTACATCGCCAATACCGCCTTTTTTAGTAGCACCATCAGCAAATGCGCTCCCCGACAAAGTCATCATGGCCAAAACCGCCATAGTATTGCGATATTGTTCTTTGGTGGATTTAAAAATGTTTTGTTTCATTACAATTCCTTTTATAAAACAGACAGTGATTAAAATAATTCACATTGGAGTGAATAGGTTAAAGCTAATTTATGATATCAAAATACAAATGTACTATCCTGTGAAGAATTACGATTTTCTGATTCGTGAGTATCCGCCCTAATTTGAGCTACT
This sequence comes from Neisseria oralis, assembly GCF_045062685.1. NCBI lineage: Bacteria > Pseudomonadati > Pseudomonadota > Betaproteobacteria > Neisseriales > Neisseriaceae > Neisseria > Neisseria oralis. The sequence goes on along the minus strand of NZ_JBJGEB010000009.1, from coordinate 106,757 downwards.
GCACGATTACTACCATTAGCAGGCTTGACCGCATAGCCTATCCTGCTGGGATTTATCATATTTTTGGGTTGAATATATCGTGTCGCTTGTACTGCACCACCATTTGGTATAAAGACCTTTTTACTTTTATCTAAATCGATAATCTGAATATTAGGGTTAGAAACAACGGTATTAGCGTAATTACCATATTTCCTTATAGAATCAAAGATTTTTTGTACATATCCATGTCTATATCCCGTAATAAAGTTTCCAGAATAATAACAACTAAAAGCCTTTCCCCAATCGTTTTTTGCAGAAATATAACATTCCTTCAGAATTTTTGATCCTGCCAAAAGATTAGAACATGCGTCAAATGCTTTCTCATAACTACCCAAACCGTATTTTTTTAGGTTATACCGATTAACTTGGGCAATTCCCACAGAGAAATTATATCCTCCTGCCTCCAACATCTTTACCGTTTGTAAAGCCTCTTGAAGATTTCTAGGCTGTCTAGTCAATCTTCCTTTTACAACACCTATCGCATAAGGATTAAAACTTGATTCAACATGTACCACATGTTGCATCACTGCTGGAGGGACGTGCAAATTGCCGCAATCTATCATTGTTTGCCTTTATTTCGATATGAATACCCTGTAGATTTCATCCATGCATCAATGTAATCCCTAGTTTCTCTATCTCCCCCATTTCTATTACCAAACCACTCATTTTGAGATGAAAATTTACCTGTTTGATTTTTTATTTTATTCAATAATTTTTCATTTGGAACATCTTGGTATGAGACTTTATTAGTAAGTGCTTGGGCATATGGACCCCATTTAGGTATGTCTTTTGTTGAGAATGGAGTAACCCTTAGAAATCTTCCTTTCTTCTCCCCCATCTGGCTCAACAAACCAGTTTCTGTCAACTTCTCCCCCCTACCAGAAAAGCCCCATTGACGCCATGGTTTATTTCCAATGTATGTCGAAACCGCAAACATACCGGTAGGCCTCCATTCATAACTAATAGTATCTCTTCTCTCCACCTTAACAAATTCTGAAACTGTACCTATGGTAAAGAAACTGCCATTAGTCAAGCTTGGCGTACAAATTGGAATGCTAACGTCATGACCATAATAAGCTAACGCCAACTCTGTAAAAAATGCTTGGACATCCTGTTGACATTCTTGAACAGACATTGGGCCATTGGGATTTTGCAAACAAAGCATTAAACGACATCCACTAGTACGGTAAAAATCTTGGTAGTTGTCAGTATGAGCAACAACAGGTGAGGTGCATACTGCTACAAGAATGCCTAACATTCCATTTGTCAATTTCATGATTCGTCCTTTGACTCCAAAATTAGTTTTATAAAAAATTTACCTTATATTAATAGATCATACGAAGATTGTCATTATAAATTTTTGTCATGCTGACTAATGGTCATTATTACAAATAAACGTATATAAATGTATTTTATTTTAAAAATAATCAAATTAAAAATATTTTTTAAAGTTGCTATACTAAAATAATTATTATTTTGAAAATGAAAATAGAATGTAGAATGTGCTAAAAATTTCTCATAAAAAAACCGCTCTGCTAACAGAGCGGTTTTTTTATGACTGGTGGGTCGTGAGCGATTCGAACGCTCGACCAACGGATTAAAAGTCCGCTGCTCTACCAGCTGAGCTAACGACCCGATAAGCTGCGCATTCTACGATTTTGTTTTTAGAGTGTCAATCGTTTTTTGGAAAAACTTTCCGGAAAACGTAAAATTAGTCGGTAACGCCGGGATGACGTGCTATGATTTTTCCGTCGGACAGGTTCCGGCATAAAAGTTACGATGAAAGGACAAACCTTATGATGAAAAAAATCCTGCTTGCTGCTTTGATGACTGCCACCTTGGCCGCCTGTTCTCAAGAGACGAAACAAGAAACCCAGGAAGCGGCGCACGCGGTGGCTTCCGATGTGAGCGCTGCCCAGACCGATGCGGCTTCCGCCGTTGATTCTGCGACTTCTGCGGCTAAAGATGCGGCGGACAAAGCGGTTTCCGATGCGAAGGAAACGGCGGATAAGGCAACGGCCGATGCGAAAGCCTCTGCCGACAAAGCAATGGCTGATGCCAAGGAATCTGCCCACAAAGCTATGGCGGATGCGAAAGAGACAGCCGACAAAGCCAAATCTGCGGCCAAAGAGGCAATGAAAGACTCTCTGGACAAAGCTGCGGACGCTACTCAGAAAGCCGCCGACAAAATGAAGGATGCGGCCAATAAGTAATCCGGTTGTTTGCTTTGACCGCCGATATGCAAACAGGCCGTCTGAAAATGTTTCAGACGGCCTGTTTTACGTTTTATATCTGCTGATTAATGCCCGCGTTTTTCCAACTTTTTGCTGTAAATCAGCGAAATCAATACGGAGGCACCGAGTGCGCCGAATACGACCGACAGGGAAATGGAAATCGGGATGTGTATCCAGTGCATCGCCAGCATTTTTACGCCGATAAAACTTAAAACGAAGGCCAAACCGTATTTCAGGAAGACAAAGCGGTCGGCGACATCGGCCAGCAGAAAATACATGGCGCGCAGACCGAGAATGGCGAAAATGTTGGACGTCAGGACGATGAATGGGTCGGTGGTCACGGCAAATACGGCGGGGATGCTGTCTACCGCGAAAATCACGTCGCTCAATTCAATCATCACCAACACCAATAGCAGCGGCGTGGCGATGCGTTTGCCGTTTTCCAGCGTGAAGAATTTTTCACCGTTGAGGACGCGGCTGACCGGAATGTGTTTTTGCAACCAGCCCAACAGTTTGTTTTTCGACAGGTCTTCATCTTTGTCATCACCGCCGGCCTTAATCATATGGATGCCGGTATACAGCAGGAATGCGCCGAAAAGATAGAGTATCCATTCAAACTGCTGCACCAGTACTGCGCCGACGAAAATCATTAGTGCGCGCAGAGCGATGGCGCCGAACACGCCGTAGAGCAATACGCGGTGCTGGTATTGCTGCGGAACTTTGAAATAACCGAAAATCATCAGGAAAACGAAAATATTGTCCACAGCCAATGATTTTTCGAGGATATAGCCGGTGAAAAATTCTAACACCTTCTCTTTGGCAACAACGGCACCGTAGGCAGGATTGCCGGCCAGTTCGAAATACAGCCAGCCTGCGAAACCGCAGGATACGGCAATCCAGATGCAGCTCCAGGCCAGCGCTTCTTTAACGCTGATTTTATGCGCGCCGCTTTTTTTCAGCGACAACATATCGACGGCAATCATGATACATACGGCAATAAAAAATACGCCGTAAAAAAGCGGCGTGCCGACCGATGGATGTGCGGCCATGTGTGCGGTTCCTTTCAATGGTTTTCAGACGGCATTCTAACACGCGGCGTCAAGGCCGTCTGAAAACCGCCGTTACCAAGAGAAATAAAACATGCCTTTGGCCAAAAGCACGATAAACAACATATGGGTGAACACGACGGCGTGGATGTATTTCGACCAGCCGACGGTCAGGGTACGGCGGTGCATTTTGACGACGGCGATGGCAAAATGTACCAATACGCTGAAAGCCAGCAGTATTTTCAAAGCCAGCAAGGTGCCGAACGACGAAGCAAGCGGCTGGCGCAGAATATCAGTATAGCGGTCGAACACCATGACCAGCCCAGACAGAAACAAGACGGCCACCACCGGCGGCATCACGCGTACCGCGCGGTACGACATTGCCCGCTCCACTTCGCGCCGCGCCTCGCGCGACACGCGTTTGGTGTGCATGACCGACAATACCAGCATTTCAAAAAATACTCCGCCCACAAAGGCAATCGCACAATAAAGATGAACGATATGGGCCACAGTGTAGATACTCATAACGAACGCAGGCTTTCCGTTGACAGCATTAAATTAATAAGGGGAATTATGGCATAAGCGACGATACGGTAAAACTTTTCCCTGCTTTAATTCTCTTTACCAAACAGAATAGGCCGTTAAACAAACTCTGTGCCATACTTCGCTTGCAGTTTAACCCCTTATGGAGATAAAACCATGAAATCTATGTTTACCAAAACCTTTGCTTTGCTGGCTGTCGCAGCTTCGTTGAGTGCATGCGCCGGCATGACCCAGACCCAACGCAACACCGCTACCGGCGCAGTTATCGGCGGGGTGGCTGGTAATCTTATCGGTGGCGACACCGGTTCTACCTTGGGCGGAGCCGCATTGGGCGGCGTGATCGGCAGCCAGGTACACAGACACCGTTAGTCTGTTAGTAGGTTAAGATTTACAGCGTAAGGCCGTCTGAAACGGAGTTTTCAGACGGCCTTAATGTTTTTTCAGATCCACTGCCCTATTCAGCCCGCTAATTCTTCCTGGCTGTAACGAACCGTGCCAACTGATTCAGTCGCAGGGCTTTTTCGCCGAAGGGTTCGAGCAGGACGGCGGCTTCGGCGGTCAGGGTTTCGGCGTAGGCGCGGGCGGCTTGCAGGCCCATCAGTTTGACGTAGGTGGGTTTGTCGTTGTCGCTGTCTTTGCCGGCGGTTTTGCCCAAGGTGGCGGTGTCGGCTTCGCAGTCCAACACGTCGTCGATGACTTGGAACGCCAAGCCGAGTTTGGTGGCGTAGTCGTCCAAGGTGCGGACGTCGTCTGAATCCAAATCGGGGCAGGCAAGCGCGCCCAATACGGCGGCGGCGCGGATGAGGGCGCCGGTTTTGAGGCTGTGCATCTGTTCCAACTGCGCCTGATTCATGGCTTTGCCGACGTTGGCAAGGTCGATGGCTTGTCCGCCCGCCATGCCGAGGCTGCCGGATGCTTTGGCGAGCGTGGACAACATGGCAATTTGGCGTTCGGCGGGCAGTCCGGTCGGACGGCTCAATACGTCGAAGGCTTGGGTTTGCAGCGCGTCGCCGACCAAGAGGGCGGTGGCTTCGTCGTATTTCACATGGCAGGTCGGTTTGCCGCGCCGCAGGCTGTCGTTGTCCATTGCGGGCATGTCGTCGTGGACCAAGGAATAGACGTGCACCATTTCAATCGCCGCCATGGCTTGTTCAACGGCGTTTTGGTCGGCATCGCCCAATTCGGACGCGGCGAGCACCAAGAGCGGACGCAGCCGTTTGCCGCCGCCGAGGGTAACGTAACGCATGGCTTCGTGCAGCGTGTGCGGCACTTGGTTTTCAGACGGCAGGAAACGCTCCAGCAGCAATTCGGTCTGCGCTTGGGCTTTTTGCTGCCATGCTTTCAATTCATTCGCCGGGTTCAAGGTTCAGCTCCTTCAGTTCTCCCGCGTCCAATACTTGCAGTTTTTGTTCGATTTCCGCCAGCTTGGTTTGGCAGTATCTGACCAGTTCGTTGCCTTCCTGATAGGCGGCCAAAGCATCTTCTAGCGGCATTTCGCTGCTTTGCATGGATTGGGTCAGGGTTTCGAGGCGGGCGAGGGCTTCTTCAAAAGATTTGGGGGCTTTTTTCATGATGATGCGGGCAAAAAATCAAAGCGGTATTGTAGCATTTTTAGATGCTTGAGGCCGTCTGAAACTTGTTTCAGACGGCCTCAACGACGACACGGTAATCAATCTTCTCAAACAACCGGCGGTTTAAAATGCCGGCTGTTCAACGCCGTAATTCATCCGTAATGCGCTGTAAAAAGGCTACCCGCTCGGCAAGGACTTTTTGATTGTCCGCAGCGGCTTTAACGGCGCAGCCGGGTTCGGCGCGGTGGGTGCAGTTGTGGAAGCGGCATTGCCCGACAAGATGGTTCAGGTCGGGGAAGTATTGCAGCAGGTCAGCGGCTTGGAGGTGGTGTAGGCCGAATTCTTGCAAACCTGGGGAGTCGATTAATTGGGTTTCTTCATTTAAATCGTAAAGCTGGGCGTGGGTGGTGGTGTGTTTGCCGGAATCGAGCGCGGTGGAGATGTCGCCGGTGCGGGCGGTTTGGTTGCCCAGGAGGGCATTGGTCAGGGTGGATTTGCCCATGCCGCTTTGTCCGAGCAGGATGTTGGTATGCCCTTGTAGGACGGGACGCAGGATGTCGGCGTTTTCCAGCGCGCGGGTTTCGATGACGGGATAACCGAGCGTTTCGTAGAATTTGAGTTTTTCGCGCCAGAGGGCGGTTTCGGGCAGGTCGGCTTTGTTCAGGATAATGACGGCTTGGATACCTGCGGCTTCGGCGGCTAGGAGGGCGCGTTGCAGCAGGGCTTCGCTGGGCGAGGGAACGGCGGCGGTAACGATAAGAAGCTGGCTGACATTGGCGGCGATAAGCTTGGTTTTCCATGCGTCTTGGCGGTAAAGCAGGCTTTCGCGCGGCAGGTAGTCTTCGATGACGGCCTGTTCGGCGTTGACAGTTTGGATATGCACGCGGTCGCCGCAGGCGAAGTCCACCCGCTTTTTGCGCGTGCTGGCTTCGTAGGTTTTGCCGTCTGGCGTGCGCACAATGTAGCGGCGGCCATAGCTGGTGATGATTTGGGCGGTATCGGTCATAAAGTTCGGCGAAGACGGAATGAAAAGGGAAATTGTACCGAAAGAGTCGGGAGGCCGTCTGAAAACTTGTGTCTTGCACCATTTAACCTATCGGCGCTTTATTTTTTCCTGAAAACGCCCCATATTTTTCAAACCATATTCTCAAAAGGACAATCACGATGAATTTCAACAACCTGCTCAACCAAATTTTGGGAACGGTTCAAAAAGGCAGTCAATCCGTATCCAACAGCCCGCTCAATTCTTTCACCGGCGGCGCGTTGGCAGCGGGGCTGGCTTCCATGCTGATGAAAAAGAAAAACACCCAAAAACTGGTCAAAGCCGGTTCGGTCGCGGCTTTGGGTTATATTGCCTACAAGGGCTACCAAAGCTGGCAGCAAAACCGCAACCAACCCGAATTGCCGCAGCAGGCGTTCGAACCTGCCGGACAACTTGCCGAGACACACAGCCACGTGATTCTGCGCACCATGATTGCGGCCGCGGCATCGGATGGGCTGATTGACGAGGCGGAAAAGCAGGTCATTGCCCGCGAAAGCGGCACAGATGCGGAAACTGCCGCTTGGCTTGCCGCCGAATATGAGAAACCGGCAACGGTCGAGGAACTCGCCGCAGCCGTCGGCAACGATGAGGCTTTGGCGGCGGAGACCTATCTGGCGGCAAGATTGGTGTGCGCCGATTTGTCGCGCAAAGAAATCGTGTTCTTAACCCGTCTGTCGCAGGCTTTGGGGTTGGACGACCAGTTGGTGGAGAATCTGGAAAAACAGCTTGATTTGGCTTGATAAGCAGGTTTGAAAACAAAAAAAGGCCGTCTGAAAACCATGAAGAGCAGTTTTCAGACGGCCTTTTGATTGCAACTCAATCTCAAATCATCAAGGCTGTATCAAATCCGTTTCGCCAACTCTTCCGCCTTGCCGATGTACAGCGCGGGGGTTAGGGCGAGCAGTTGGGATTTGGCTTCGGCGGGGATTTCCAGCGATTCGATGAAGACTTTCAGCACTTCGGGCGTGATGCCGCCTTTGCCGCGCGTCAGGTCTTTCAGTTTTTCGTAAGGATTGGCGACGCCGTGGCGGCGCATAACGGTTTGAATCGGCTCGGCGAGCAGCTCCCAAGTGGCATCCAAATCGGCGACCAGTGCGGCGGGGTTGGGTTCGAGCTTGTTCAGGCCGCGCAGGTGGGCGGCGAAACCTAATACGGCATAGCCTACGCCTACGCCCATATTGCGCAGGACGGTGCTGTCGGTCAGATCGCGCTGCCAGCGGGAGACGGGCAGTTTTTCGGATAAGAAGCCCAATACGGCGTTTGCCATGCCGAGGTTGCCTTCGGAGTTTTCAAAGTCGATGGGGTTGACTTTATGCGGCATGGTGGAAGAGCCGACTTCGCCCGCTTTGACTTTTTGTTTGAAGTAACCCAATGAAATATAACCCCAAACGTCGCGGTTGAAGTCGATCAGGATGGTGTTGATGCGGCTGAGGGTTTGGAAGAATTCAGCCATGTAGTCGTGCGGTTCGATTTGGATGGTGTAGGGGTTGAAGGTCAGGCCGAGGCTGATTTCGACGAAGTTGCGGCAGTGGGTTTCCCAATCGACGTCGGGATAGGCGACCATGTGGGCGTTGTAGTTGCCGACCGCGCCGTTGATTTTGCCGAGGAATTCTTGCGCCTGAAGGTTTTTGAACTGGCGTTGCAGGCGGTACACGATGTTGGCGGTTTCTTTACCCAAGGTGGTCGGCGTGGCGGGCTGGCCGTGGGTGCGGCTCATCATGGGGACGGCGGCAAGGTCGTGCGCCATATCGGTGAGTTTTTCGATGATTTCGGCAAGTTTGGGCAGGATGACGGTTTCACGCGCTTCTTGCAGCATCAGGGCGTGGGACAGGTTGTTGATGTCTTCGCTGGTACAGGCGAAGTGGATGAACTCGCTGGCGGCGGCGACTTCGGGTACGCCGGCGAAGCGTTCTTTGAGCCAGTATTCAATGGCTTTGACATCATGATTGGTGGTCGCTTCGATGGCTTTGACGGCGGCTGCGTCTTCCAATGAAAAGTTTTCGATGACTTTGTCGATTTCGGCAAGCGTGAAATCGCTGAAGGCGGGAATTTCGGTGATTTTCGGTTCGGCGGCGAGGGCTTTGAGCCAGCTCAATTCGACTTTGACGCGCGCCCTCATCAGGCCGTATTCGGAGAAAATCGGACGCAATGCTTCAACGGATTGGGCGTAGCGGCCGTCTAGGGGTGAAAGTGCAGCGATAGGGTTGATCATGCGGGGGTCCTGTCTGTGAATAGCTGGCGGGATGGAACGGGAAATCTCTGTAAATTCTGTAATTATACATTACTTAGACAAGAGTTTATGGGCTGCTTCAAACCCTTTAACATCATCGTCTTATTTAAAAATCAATTTTGCATACCTACCAATAATATCCTAATAATCCGTTTTTCACGATGGCTCCCGTTTCGCGTACCAATTCCTCAATATGGCGGGGAAATTGATTTTCAAAACACATTTTTCCGGCAAAAGTCTGAATGTTTTTTCTGCGCCATAATTTGCCGGCAATCCAACGTGCACGCGGTATATGGTAGGCCGAACTGACGATAACGACCGATTTGTCCCGTTCAATCATGGGCGCGGTGTAAAGGATGTTTTGATGAGTTGTTTCCGAATGGTCTTCAAGTTCAATAACTTCTCTCGGTACCCCCATTTTTTCCGCTGTCTGCATCATGCTTTGTGCTCCGACGTAACCGTCATGGTTCATACCACCGGACATAATCAGTTTTTTTACCTTACCGGCTTTCCAAAGCTCAACCCCTGCCTCTACACGGGAAATCAGGCAGGGATTCTGCCGCCCTTCATCGTGAACGCTTATACCTAAGATTACCGCCGTATCGGCGGGAGCAATGCTTTCGACCGTTTGGCGCGAACGATAGAAATTGTTACCCCACACCCAGCCGAACAGCAACAGCCATAATATGACCAAACCCGTACCTATCCATAAAATCTTCCTCAACATTAGTCTTCCTGTTTCATAGGCCAAAAATAATGGGACAACTCAGTCTTTCAAATAGTTCGGCATTTAAAAATAATGAGGCCGTCTGAAAAACCTGTATAAGGTTTTCAGACGGCCTATCAAACCTGATTTATCTTGCGACTCAAACGCCCTGTTTCAGGCTGGCTTCGATGAAGCCGTCCAAATCGCCGTCCAATACGGCTTTGGTGTTGCCGACTTCGTAGCCTGTACGCAAGTCTTTGATGCGCGAGGAGTCCAAGACGTATGAACGGATTTGGCTGCCCCAACCCACATCGGACTTGCCTTCTTCCAACGCCTGTTTCTCTTCATTGCGTTTGCGCATTTCCAATTCATACAGTTTGGATTTTAACATTTCCATCGCAGCGGCTTTATTGGCGTGTTGCGAACGGTCGTTTTGACACTGCACCACAATCCCAGTCGGCTCGTGGGTGATGCGTACGGCGGAGTCGGTTTTGTTGATGTGCTGGCCGCCCGCACCCGATGCGCGATAGGTGTCGATACGCAAATCGGCGGGGTTGATTTCGATTTCGATGGAATCGTCGATTTCGGGATAGACGAACACGGAGGCAAACGAGGTGTGGCGTTTGTTGTTCGAGTCAAACGGCGAGTAACGCACTAGGCGGTGAACGCCGGTTTCAGTGCGCAAGAGGCCGTAGGCGTATTCGCCTTCCAGACGGATGGTGGCACGGTTGATACCCGCGATTTCGCCGTCGTCTTCTTCGAGGATGTCGATTTTAAAGCCTTTGCGCTCGGCGTAGCGGCTGTACATGCGGAACAACATGCCCGCCCAGTCTTCCGCCTCCGTACCGCCCGCGCCTGCGGTGATGTCGATAAAGCAGTTGTTCGGGTCGGCGGGCTGGTTGAACATTCGTTTGAACTCCAAATCCGCCATCTGTTTTTCCAGTCCCGCCACGTCTTCCTGCACGGCGGCGAAACCTTCTTCGTCGTTTTCTTCGACGGCCATTTCAATCAGCATACGGTTGTCTTCGATGCCTGAGGCGATGTTGTCGAGCGTCAATACGATGCCTTCGAGGATTTTGCGCTCTTTGCCGATTTCTTGGGCGCGCTTCGGGTCGTTCCATAGCTCAGGGTCTTCGGAAAGGCCGATGACTTCTTCCAATCGGTCCTTCTTGCCCTGATAGTCCATATAGACGCGGATGTCTTCGCTGCGCTTTTCCAAATCATTCAGGGTGTTGTTGAGCTGGTTGATTACTTCGGCTTCCATGATTCTTGTGTTCTTTCAAAATTTTAGGGGCGTATTGTAAGGGATTTGCGGGCTTTTTTCTACGCAAGTAGGCCGTCTGAAAAAACCGATGGAAACATTAGATTCCGTTTGCAACTCTCCTTTCAGACGGCCTTTCAGTTCGATTTCTGTTAATCAATACCGATACGCTGCCAGCTTCCGTTTGATTTCGGGCAAAGCGGCGCGGGCAGCTTGTTCGCCGAGTTGGATGGCGCGGTTTTTCTGGTCGAATCCGCCGACGGAACCCAACTCCAGCACTTTGGGTTTAATCACGATGTCGGCCTTGCCCAGTTCGTTGTGCAGAGCGGAGGTGCTCATGATGTTGAGGGTCTGGTCAAGGTAGGAAAAGAAACTTTGGTTGACGTTTTTGGTCGGGCGGGCGGAAATGTCGACAGCGATAACGAAGTTGGCACCCTGTGCTTTGGCGGCGCTGACGGGCACGGGCTGCGACAGGCCGCCGTCGACGTATTTGCGGCTGCCGATTACGGCGGGCTGGAACACGTTGGGAATCGAGGCGGAGGCGCGCACGGCCTGGCCTGCGTTGCCGCGGTTGAAGGCAACGGCCTTGCCGGTTTCAAAATCGGTGGCGACGGCGGCGAATTTCAGCGGGAATTGTTGAATCGGGCGGTTGCCGACTTTGTAATTGATGTAGTTTTGCAGCTTCTCTCCTTTGATGAAGCCGCTGGTGGACAGGGTCAAATCGACCAAATCGGTTTTACCCAGAATCTCGGCTTCGAGTTCGAGGCGGTCGGGCGACATGCCTGAGGCATACAGGCTGCCGACAATGGAACCGGCGGATGTACCGGTAACGACTTTGACGGGAATGCCGTTTTCTTTCAATACTTTGATAATGCCGATATGGGCAAAGCCTTTGGAGGCGCCGCCGCCGAGCGCCAGCCCGATAACGGCTTCCGGTTTGGATGGCTGGGGTTGCGGAAGTTGCGCGGTCTGATCCGGGACAACAGCCGGCGGCGGGGTGCGGGTGCTCGGGCAGGCGCTCAATACCAAGGCGGCAAGTGCGGTTAATGCGGCGCGGCGGGTGAGTTTATTCATCTTGTTTTCCTTTACGATTAAGGTATTTTCAGACGGCCTCTGCTATTTTAATCCTGATGCCATTCGGCGTGTTCGCTTAAAAAGCCGCCGCTCTGGTGCGCCCAGAGTTTGGCGTAGAGGCCTTGTTTTTCGAGGAGTTCGGTGTGGCTGCCTTCTTCGATGATGCGGCCTTTGTCCAAGACGATGAGCCTGTCCATCGCGGCGATGGTGGAGAGGCGGTGGGCGATGGCGATGACGGTTTTGCCGTCCATCATTTTGTCGAGGCTTTCTTGGATGGCGGCTTCGACTTCGGAGTCGAGCGCGCTGGTGGCTTCGTCGAGCAGCAGAATCGGCGCGTCTTTGAGCATGACGCGGGCGATGGCGATGCGTTGGCGTTGGCCGCCGGAGAGCTTCACGCCGCGTTCGCCGACGTGCGCGTCATAACCGCGTCGCCCTTTGGCATCGGAAAGGTTGGGGATGAAATCGGCGGCTTCGGCGCGTTCGGCGGCGGAAATCATTTCGGCATCAGTCGCATCTGGGCGGCCGTAAACGATGTTGTCGCGCACGGAGCGGTGCAGGAGCGAAGTGTCTTGCGTGACCAAACCGATTTGGGCGCGCAGGCTTTCTTGGGTAACGTCGCCGATGTTCTGCCCGTCAATCGAAATCGTGCCGCTTTGCGGTTCGTAGAAACGCAAGAGCAGGTTGACGATGGTGGATTTACCCGCGCCGCTGCGTCCGATAAGGCCGACTTTTTCGCCCGGGCGGATGGTGAGGTTGAAGCCGTTTAAAAGCGGTTTGCCGGCTTCGTAGGAAAAATCGACGTGTTCGAACTTGATTTCGCCTTGCGCTACTTTCAGCGGCAAGGCTTGGGGTTTGTCGAGGATGGTGTGCGGTTTGGACAGGGTTCCCATGCCGTCGCTGACGGTGCCGATGTTTTCAAACAGGCGGGCGGACTCCCACATGATGTATTGCGACAATCCGTTGACGCGCAACGCCATGGCGGTGGCGGTGGCGACCGCGCCGACGCCTACCTGCCCCTGATGCCAAAGCCAAATGCCCAGTGCGGCGGTGCTTAAGGTCAGCGAGGTGTTGACGATGAAACTGCATGTGTGCAGAAGCGTCGCCAGGCGCATTTGGGCGTGCACGGTTACCATAAACTCTTCCATCGATTGCTTGGCGTAGGCGGCTTCGCGCGCGCCGTGGGAGAAGAGTTTGACGGTAGTGATGTTGGAATAGGCGTCGGTAATGCGGCCGGTCATCAGCGAACGGGCATCGGCCTGCGCCGCCGCAGTACGGCCGAGTTTGGGAATCAGCAGCCTCATCACCAGCGCGAAACCGGCTATCCAGCCGATAAAGGGCAGCAGCAGCCAGCCGTCGAGTGCGACCAAAATCACGCCGGAGGTGATGAAATACACCAACACATAAACGACCATGTCGGCAACCGTCATCACCACGTCGCGCAGCGCCAGCGCGGTCTGCATCACTTTGGCCGACACCCGTCCGGCAAATTCGTCCTGATAGAAACCGAGGCTCTGGTCCAGCATCAGGCGGTGGAAATTCCAGCGCAGGCGCATGGGGAACACGCCTTGCAGGGTTTGCAGCCGCACGTTGGACGCGATAAATATCCAGCCGATTGAAAACAGCATCATCGCCGCCATCGCCGCCAAAGCCCAGCCTTTTTCGGCAAACAGCGTGGCCGGCGTGTATTTGCCGAGCCAGTCCACCACCTTGCCCATAAACTGGAACAGCAACGCCTCCATGATGCCGATACCGGCCGTCATCGTACCCAATATCAGAATCCACTTGCGCACGCCCTCCGTACCCGACCAGACAAACGGCAACAGCCCTTTCTCAGGTGTCAGCGGTGCGGATTCGGGATAGGTTTCGACGCGGGATTCGAACCATGAAAATATTTTTTTAATCATTCTGTTGCTCGTGTTCGTTTTTCATTATCAAAGCCGTCCGCGGTTTTCAGACGGCCTCAATACCGTTTGGCCGCCTCTGCCTTGAGGCGCCCTTTAGCTTTGGAACGGATTTTGAAAACGTATCCGTATTTCTCATCGCAAAGGCCGTCTGAAATCAATAACCGTAATAACGGTAAGGATACGGGCGCGGGTAGCCGACGGGCACGCTGTCTTGATAGATGACGGTCGTGCCCGGCGGCGCATTGACGGTAACGTTTTTGTTGATGGTGGTTTCGGAACGGACGGGCAGGTCCACCACTGCCATGCGTCCGTAAGGGGTCTCGGTGTAAACGCAGCCGCCGAGCAGGAACGCGGCCGCGGCTGCGAGAGGCTTGATACTCATTTTTTACCCAATCTTTCAAGAAACTCTGCGGCGGTTTGGTTTTTCAGACGGCCCCGGTTTATTTCAGCAGGTTTTTCAACGCCAGCCGGACGCCTTCGCCGACATCCGTACCTTTGGGCAGCCCTTTCACGGCGGCTTTGGCCTCGCGCTCGCTGTAACCCAGCGCCAGCAGCGTGCTGACGATGTCGTCGGTTTCGTCTACGGCGGCGGATAACGCGGCCGGGCCGTCTGAAACGGCGGAAACGAGCTTGCCGCGCAACTCCAGCACCATGCGTTCGGCGGTTTTCTTACCGATGCCCGGCGCGGAGGAAAGGCGTTTGACGTCTTCTTCGGCAACGGCCTGCGCCAGCTCGTCGGCACTCATGGCCGAAAGGATGCCCAGTGCGGTTTTGGCGCCGATGCCGCTGACCTTGACCAGTTGGCGGAAGGTGGCGCGTTCGTCCGCTGTGGCGAAGCCGAACAGCAAATGCGCGTCTTCGCGCACGACAAGCTGGGTGTAAAGCTGCACCGCCTCGCCGGTTGCGGGCAGACGGTAGAAAGTCTGCATGGACACGTCCACCTCGTAACCCACGCCGTTGACGTCGATAACGGCCTGTGGCGGATTTTTTTCAACAAGTATGCCTTTGAGCCTGCCGATCATGTTGTTTTCCTGAATGTAAAAGGCCGTCTGAAACGGAAACCATCGGTTTCAGACGGCCTAAATTGTATCAGACTTTAATCGCCGCGACGGGACGAAATCGCGCGGCGGCACCGGCCGTTCCGATGCTGCAGACCCTCCTCGCAATCAGAGGCCGTCTGAAAACACAACTTTCAGACGGCCTCTGGCATCCCGTACCGCAAGGCGGTTCAAATAGCGTTCTGCACCACCATGCGCGCGCGGCTCTCGGCTTCGTCGGCACGCTCCTGCGCGGCAAACGGCCCCATCCGCACCACATAACTGCCTCCGCGTTTTTCAACCGACACTTTCGACGCCATATCGGCGGACGACAGGTTGCGGCCGGTCTGGTTCATATAGGCCAAGGCTTCGCTTTCGCTGCCAAAGCTCTTCAAATCGACATAAATGTCTTTTTTCAGCATATCCGACATGGCGGTTTCGCTGCCCGGCAGCACCTGCTCGATTTTGATATGCGTCGTACCTTGGCTAATGAAACCCAGTTTCTGCGCGGCGGCCTTGGACACGTCCATCACGCGGCTGCCGTGGAACGGACCGCGGTCATTGACGCGCACGATAACGCTTTTACCATTTTTGGTATTGGTTACGCGGGCATAGCTGGGAATCGGCAGGGTGCGGTGGGCGGCGGTCAGGGCGTTCATGTCGTAACGCTCGCCGCTGGCGGTTTTACGACCGTGGAATTGGTTGCCGTACCATGAGGCTTTGCCGGTTTGGCTGAATGAGGAAACTTTGGTTAACGGCGTGTAGCGCTTACCCGCTACTTTATAGCTGAGGTTGGCCGAAGAATGCAGCTTTTCGGCACGGATTACCGTATCCGCCGCATTTGCCGCGGCAGGAAGCATACCGACTGCGAAAGCAGTCAGCGCAATAAACAAGGCATGGTGTAAAAAGGTGTTTCGGATGAAAGTCAAAACATAGTTCCGTTCTTGAGTTGATAACGTCTGTTTCGATTTCAGACGGCCTCCGCACGGCCCCGTTGCCGCGGGAAATCAGATTCCGCCCTGATAATCGTTTTGCCGCCACGCTTCGAACAGCATCACGGCGGCTGTGTTGGAAAGGTTCATACTGCGGCTTCCGGGCCGCATCGGCAGGCGCAGTTTACGCTCTGCGGGCAGGCTGTCGAGAATTTCGGCGGGCAGGCCGCGTGTTTCGGGGCCGAACAAAAAAACATCGCCTTCTTTGAAGGATGCCTCGTCGGGGCGGGTTTTGCCTTTGGTGGTCAACGCAAAGATGCGGCGGCCTTCCAGCGCCTTCAGGCAGTCTTCGAAATTCTCGTGTACCGTCAGTTTTGCAAACTCGTGGTAATCCAGCCCCGCACGTTTCATTTTGCTGGAATCCAAAGGGAAGCCCAAGGGTTTGACCAAGTGCAAATCGGCGCCGGTATTGGCGCACAGTCGGATGATATTGCCCGTGTTGGGCGGGATTTCGGGTTGGTACAAAACGATAGTAAACATATAAATCAGCTACTTAGCCTTAGAACAATGCCACAGGGAGCGGCCTGTGTCAAAAAACTTTGGTTATTTTTTCATTTGCGCGCGAGCCAGCGACCAGCAAAAAACTTTCGCCGCGCCCGATTTTTTCAGCGTTTGCGCCAGTTCGCCGAATGTCGAACCCGTCGTTACAACATCGTCTATTAACAATATGTTACGTTTTTTGAAAACATCATTTTCTACGGAAAATGTGTTTTTCACATTGCGCAGCCGCTCGCTGCCCTTCAGCGTACTTTGCGGCGCCCCGTGCACGCGGGATACCGTGCCGCGCGGCAAAACCTGCCAGCCGTAATGCGCCGCCAGTTGCGAAACCAGCTCGTCGCTCTGATTGAAACCGCGGTAAATCCGCCGCTCCCTGCTCAACGGCATCGCCAGCACGAAATCTATCCGTTCGCCGTGCAGCCAGTCGGGCGCATGGCGCATCATCAAACCGGCCAGCGGCGGCAACATGCTCAAATCCGCCAGATGCTTAAATTGATGAATCATGCTGCTGACGGGCGGCTCATAATACACCGAAGCCCACAGCCGCTCAAACCGCGGCGGCTTTTTCTGACACCGGCCGCACACCGCCGCGCCCGCACTGAACCCGAAACAAAGCGGACAACTCGCCGCCGGATCGGTAAACGCCGATGCCAAATCGCCCGCACAACCCGCACACAGGCCGTCTGAAGCCGGTGCCGAATCATGGCATAATACGCAACGCCGCGCGTTTGACGGCTTCAATCTGCGCCACCAAGAGAAAACACCCATGCCACACTCCGCCAAAAAAATTTATCTGATACACGGTTGGGCGGCGAACCGCCACGTCTTCGACGACCTCATCCCGCGCCTGCCCGCCGACTGGCAAATCCGCGCGCTCGATTTGCCCGGACACGGCGACGCGCCCTTTGCCGAACCTTTCGACATTGCCGCGATTGCCGAAACCTTCGCCGCACAAATCGACGCGCCCGCCCACATCCTCGGCTGGTCGCTCGGCGGCCTGGTCGCGCTGTATCTCGCCGCGCTTTATCCCGACAAAATCCGTTCGCTCTGCCTGACCGCCGGTTTCGCCCGCCTCACTGCCGACACGGATTACCCCGAAGGCCTGTCCAATCCCGCTTTGGGCAAGATGGTCGGCGCGTTCCAGCAGGATTATGCCAAACATATTAAACAGTTTCTACAATTACAGTTGCTGCATACGCCTAATTCCGCCGAAATCTTACACAAAATCCTGCCCGACCTCTCCCGCCACGGCACACCTGCCGCCCTGCAAGCGGCGCTGGATGCCGTCAATCAGGCCGATGCCCGCCCCCTGCTCGCCCATATCCGAACCCCGTCGCTTTTGGTGTTCGGACAAAAAGACGCCATCACCCCGCCGCGCATGGGCGAATACCTCAACCGCCATCTGGCGGACAGCGAATTGGTATTGATGGAAAAAGCGGCACATGCCCCGTTTTTGAGCCACGCCGACGAATTTGCCGAACGCTACCGCGGATTCGTCGAAAAGGCCGTCTGAAAAGCTCTTTTGCTATTATTTCCGCACAAACATCAGTCCGGAATTTAAGGATTAAGGAAATTTTCTATTTATAGTAGATTAAAATAGAAAACACCCGTTTCGTCATTCCCGCGCAAGCAGGAATGACGACATACGAAGGTTAGGATTAGGGTGGTTTTCGGAACGCGGCATAAGAACATAGAACCGCATCCCTATACAAACATCAACAACGGTACAAAAACCAACCCTTCAAAAAAGAAAAAAAGGCCGTCTGAAACATGAACCCCCAAGACAAACGCTGGCAAATCCACCGCCATCTCGCCCAAGACACTGACGAGCGGCTGCAAATCGTCCGCCACGCGCCCAAGCGCATCCTGCTGGTCGGTGCGGACGCAGACATCAGCCGCAGCCTTCTTGCCGCGCGCTATCCGAACGCGGTATTCGAAGAATACGACCCGCGCGCCGACTTCCTCCAAACCGCCGCAGCCGCGCGCAAAAGCGGGTTTTGGCAAAAACTTACCGGCAAAACTGTCCCGCAACACTGCCAAGCCCTGACCGACCCGCTGCCCGAAGCCTCTGCCGATATGTTGTGGGCGAACCTCAGCCTGCCCCGTGCAGACGAAATCCTGCCCGTCCTCAAAAACTGGGCAAATGCTTTGAAAACAGACGGTTTATTATTCTTCACCCATTTCGGCCGCGACAGCCTGACCGAACTGACAGGCCGTCTGAAAAGCGCAGGGATAGCGTGTGAAACGCCGACCTTAATCGATATGCACGACCTCGGCGACATGCTTGCCGACAACGGTTTCTACGACCCCGTTACCGATACCGCCAAGCTCGAATTGAGTTACCGCAAGGCGGCGACGTTCCGGCAGGACATGGAAACCTTGGGCTTGTGGCACGCCTTGAAATTCAGCGATGACCAAGCGGCTGAAGCGTTTGTGGATAAGATTTTTGAAACCGAAGGCGGTCTGACCGTCACGCTCGAAACCGTGTACGGTCATGCCGTGAAAAAACTGGTGTTGCCGCAGGGGGAAAATGTGGTGCGCTTTTTTCCGAAAGGGCAGGGGTAAAACACAAACCGTCAAACAAACGCAACTTCCGATGCCGCCAAAAGCAGAGGCCGTCTGAAACTTGGTTTCAGACGGCCTCTGCGCCGTTTGCCGGAATCGGGTTTCCCATCCGGCATCTAGCCCTGCTTTATTCGCCGTAATAGGCTTTGGTCAGGATTTCTTCCAGGTCAGCAACCAATGCCAGACGCGGGTTGGCGGGGGTGCATTGGTCTTCAAAGGACAGCAGTGCCAATTCTTTGCGGCCGTCGATGAAGGTTTTTTCGTCGAGGCCTTGTTCTTTGAACGACATTTTGATGCCGACGTTGACTGCCAGTTCATGACAGGCGCGGGCGAAGGATTCCACGCCTTCGGCGGGGGTGGCGCACGGCAGGCCTAAGGTACGGGCGATTTCCTGATATTTCAGGTCAGCTTTGTAGTAGTTGTACTTCGGCCAGGTGGCGGTTTTCTGCGGGCGCGTGCCGTTGTAGCGGATGACGTGCGGCAGCAGGATGGCGTTGGCGCGGCCGTGCGGAACGTGGTATTTGCCGCCGATTTTGTGCGCCATCGAGTGGTTGATGCCGAGGAATGCGTTGGAGAACGCCATGCCTGCGATGGTGGAGGCGTTGTGCATGTGTTCGCGCGCTTCGGGGTCGGACGCGCCGTGTTTGTAGGAGCGTTCGAGGTATTGGAACACGAGCTTGATGGCTTGCAGGGCGAGACCGTCGGTAAAGTCGTTGGCGAGCACGGAAACGTATGCTTCTACGGCGTGGGTCAGTACGTCCAGACCGGTGTCGGCGGTTACGCCGGCGGGGACGGTCATGGTAAACGCGGGATCGACGATGGCAATGGTCGGGGTCAGCGAGTAGTCAGCGATGGGGTATTTTTTGTCGCCGTCGCTGATGACGGTAAACGGCGTGACTTCAGAGCCGGTGCCCGATGTGGTGGGGATGCCGATGAATTTGGCTTTTCGGCCCAACTCGGGGAAGCGGAAGGCGCGTTTGCGGATGTCCATGAATTTTTGGACGAGGTCTTCAAAATCGACTTGGGGCTGTTCGTAGAAGAGCCACATGGCTTTTGCCGCGTCCATCGGCGAGCCGCCGCCCAGCGCGATGATGGTGTCGGGCTGGAAGCTGCGCATCAAATCCGTGCCTTTATAGACGGTTTGGACACTCGGATCGGCTTCGACGTCGGTGAAAAGCTGGATGGTCACTTTGTTTTTGCGTTGGTGGAGCTGGTGGGTCACTTTATCGACGAAGCCCAAATCGACCATCGAACGGTCGGTCACAATCATGACTTTTTCGCAGTCTTTCATGTCTTGCAGGTATTGGATGGAATCGCGCTCGAAATAGATTTTGGCGGGTACTTTGAACCATTGCATGTTGTTTCTCCGACGGCCTACTTTTTTGATGTTTAACAGGTTGACTGCGCTGACGTTGCCGCCGACGGAGTTTTTGCCGTAAGAGCCGCAGCCCAAGGTCAGGGACGGCAGGAAGGCGTTATAAACGTCGCCGATGCCGCCGAAGGTGGAGGGCGAGTTCCAAATCACGCGCAGGGCTTTGACGCGGGTGCCGAAGGTTTTTGCCAATTCTTGATCGGCGGTATGGATGGCGGCGGAGTGTCCCAAGCCGTCGAAGGCGACCATTTGTTCGGCAAACTGCAAGCCTTGTTCGGTGGAATCGGCTTTGAGCATTGCCAGTACGGGCGACAGTTTTTCGCGGGTCAGCGGCTCGTTGGGGCCGACTTCGCGGCATTCGGCGATGATGATGTTGGTTTTTTCGGGGACTTTAAACCCGGCCTGCTCGGCAATCCACGCCGCCGGTTTGCCCACAACGGCGGAATTGAGTTTCGCGCCGCCGCAGTTGGCGCAGTTTGCCGTAACGCCGAAGATGAAGTCTTCGAGCATGGCTTTTTCTTTTTTGTTGGCGAAGTACACGCCGTAGGATTTGAACTCTTCGACCAGTTCTTTATAAATCTCTTTGTCGGCGATGACGGCTTGTTCGCTGGCGCAAATCATGCCGTTGTCGAACGCTTTGGACATCACGATGTCGTGTGCCGCCTGTTGGATGTTTGCCGTTTTTTCGACATAGGCAGGCACGTTGCCCGCCCCGACGCCGAGCGCGGGTTTGCCGCAGGAATAAGCGGCTTCCACCATCGCATTGCCGCCGGTCGCCAAAATCGTCGCCACGCCCGGATGTTTCATCAGCGCGGAAGTGCCTTCCATAGACGGTTTTTCAATCCACTGAATACAGTTTTCCGGCGCGCCGGCGGCAATTGCGGCATCGCGCACGATTTGGGCGGCGTGGGCGGAACACTGCTGGGCGGAAGGGTGGAACGAGAAAATAATCGGATTGCGGGTTTTCAGCGCAATCAGGGATTTGAAAATGGTGGTGGAAGTCGGATTGGTGGTCGGCACGATACCGCAGACGACCCCGACCGGATCGGCGATTTCGGTAATGCCGGTTACATCGTCTTCGCTGATGACGCCCACGGTTTTCAAATCGCGCAGGCGGCGTATCACATTTTCGCAGGCAAACAGGTTTTTGGTCGCCTTATCTTCAAATACACCGCGTCCGGTTTCCTCCACGGCGTGCATGGCGAGTGCGCCGTGTTTGTCCAGCGCGGCAATCGAGGATTTGGCGACAATATAGTCGATTTGCTCCTGATTCAGCGCGCGGAATTCTTCCAGAGCCTGCAAACCTCTTTCAACCAGCCCGTTGACTTCGGCAACGGCAGGACTGGCGGCATGTTCGGCGGGTGCGTTCATGATGTATCTCCTTGAAGATAGAGTAATAACGGAATTAATAAATTTTCACTACCATAACTATAAGTAATTTTGTTACTTTCATCTTTGACGTATATCACACACCGTGCTTATTGTTTTCAGACGGCCTATTATTTGATTTTTTATTTTTTCAAAACATTGAAATAAAGGATTTTTAGCTAACTAAAAATGACCCGGAGCAAACTGTCCGGTTTCGTACCATCCATTACCGAACAACAGGCCCTCGTTTGAGATTGAAATAAAACAGGCTGCTTGATGTATCAAAATTACAAAATACAGTAAACCATGGCAAAAGGCCGTCTGAAAAACTGTATGTTTCAGACGGCCTTTTGCTATTCAAATCCTAGGACAAACTAAATATTTCAGAACGGAACGGATTTTGAGTTCAGAAAACAAAAAAGCATAAAAATCCGACACTGCTTCTCTGCCAGTCCGCCCTACCCTATCCTTTTAAACGGCGGCAGGCTGGCTAGTAATTGTTGGCCGTACCGCTGCGTTTTGACGCGGTTGTCGAGGATGGTCACGCGGCCGTAGTCTTGTTCGGTGCGGATGAGGCGGCCGACGGCTTGGATGAGTTTGATGCCGGCTTCGGGAACGGTGATTTCGATGAAGGGGTTGCCGCCGCGCTGTTCTATCCAGCGGTTTTGGGTTTTTTCGATGGGGTTGTCGGGCATGGCGAAGGGGAGTTTGGCGATGATGACTTGCACGCAGGCGGTGCCGGGCAGGTCGAGTCCTTCGGCGAAGCTGTCGAGTCCGAAAATGATACTGGCTTTGCCTTCTTCTATGGCTTGGTGGTGTTTTTGCAGGAGGACGGCTTTGGGCAATTCGCCTTGTACGAGCAAGAGCGGCAGGTAGTCGTCGGGCAGGCGCAGGGCGACATCCTGCATTTGTTTGCGCGAGGAAAACAGGACGAGCGTGCCGATGGCTTCGGTAGGCGAAATGAGCTTGGGCAGCCATTCGACGATGGCGGTGGTATGCGCAGCGGGGTCTTTGGGACTGGCGTGTACGGGCGGGATGTAGAGTTCGCCTTGCGCGTCGAAATCAAACGGGCTTTCTAGGGCGAGGGTGGTGGTTTCGGGCAGCCATTGCAGTCCGGTTTGGCGCAGGATCAGGTTGAAGCTGCCCAAGGATTGCAGGGTGGCGGAGGTCAACACTGCGCCTGCCGCGCGCCGCCACAGGCTGTTGGCGAGATGGGACGCGCTGCTGATGGGGCTGGCGTTGAAAATGTAGTCGTTTTTGTCGTCGGCACGGCGGGTTATCCATTTTGCCAACGGTTCTTCGCCCTCGAGTGGGACGGTAGAGAGCAAATCCCATGTGGCGGTGATTTGTTCGATGCGGGCGCGGAATACGCCGAATTCGGTACTCAGGCGGTCGATTTGTGCGCTGTTTTGGTCTTTGTCGCGGCGGGCGGCAGACAATGCGTCGTTGAGGCTGTTGATGTGTTTGTAGAGGCTGCGGGCGGCGATGGCGGTGTTGGAAACGGTGGTTTCGAGGCCTTCGGGGATTTTGCCGTCTTCCCACAGCCAAGTCGGTTCGCTGTTGGTCCGTCTGTCGTTTTCAGACGACCCCAAGCCCAAAGACGGCTCTTCGGCGAGGTGGAACTGCCATTCGTGCAGGCTTTCGAGCAGCGCGGCGGCAGCTTCGTCGGCAAGGTTCGCCAACTCGCCTTTGTCGGTGAGTGCGGCAATTTTGCCGGTAACCTGCGGCAGTTTTTCCAATGCCCACACCGCTTGATTCCATGAATGCTCGGCGGCAAACTGGCTGAGTGCTTTCTTGGGCAGGTGGTGCGCTTCGTCGATGCAGTAGAAGCTGTTTTCAGGGTCGGGCAAAATCACGCCGCCACCCATGCTGATGTCGACCATCAGCAAATCGTGGTTGGTTACGACGACATCGACGGTTTCCAGCGTGTCGCGGGCAAGGTAAAACGGGCATTCCGGGCGGTTCGGGCAGGCGGCTTTGAGACAGCCGTAGTTGTCGTTGTTCACCTTCATCCAGATGGTGTCGTCGATTTTTTCCGGCCAAGTGTCGCGGTCGCCGTTGAACCGTCGGGCGGAAAATTCGTCAGCGATGTCGTGCAGCAGCTTCAATTCTTCGGGCTTGGGTTTGCTGTCCCACAAGACGGCGGGGGCTTCAAAGCCGAGCAGGTTTTGCTGGGCGTTGCTTTGCGTGAGTTGGTAGAGTTTGTAAGGACAGAGATAGCGGCCGCGCCCTTTGGCAAGCGCGAAGGTCAGTTCCAAACCGCTTTTTTCGACCAGAAACGGCAGATCGCGGTCCACCAGCTGCTCCTGCAAGGCAACCGTCGCGCTGCTCACAATCAGCCGCTTGCCGCGCGTCTGCGCCATAATGCCGCCCGCCAGCAGGTAGGCAAGCGATTTGCCCACGCCGGTCGGCCCTTCGATAACGGCAATGCTCTCGCCCTCGCGCTTGGGCGGCTCGCCGCCTTCTTCGCGCGTCAACGTCCGCGAAAAAGCGTTGGCAACCGCCGCAATCATTTCCCGTTGCGAAGCGCGCGGACGGAAACCGTGCAGGTTTTTGCCGATATTTTGGTAATGGTCGCGGATGGCATTTTTTTCTAAATCGGTGAGCATCGAAACCATTTTGGAATATTGCGGATCTGAATATTTTGAAAGTGTCATTTTAACATTTTTCGGTACATAAATTAAGGCCGTCTGAAAACATTTCAGACGGCCTTTTTGATTTTTACCGAGTTAAAACACAGAATGCCCGCTGGTGGTTTTTTCCGGCACTGTTTGAATCACGTCCCAATGTTCGACGATTTTACCGTTGCGGTCGAAGCGGAAAATATCGACGACCGCTTCGCCCCGGTCTTGGGCAGAGGTTTGGCTGAAGACATGCATGAACACCAAATCGCCTTCCGCCGCGATGCGTTTCACTGCGGCGCGCGAGCCGGGATTTTCTTTCAAGAACGGAGCGAAGGCGTCGATGAAGGCTTGTCCGCCGTCGGCAACGGTCGGATTGTGTTGGATGTAGGTTTTGCCGACATATTTGCTGACGGCTTCTTGCAGTTTGTGTTGGTTGAACGCGAGGTCGTAGAAGGCGAGGGCGTTGGCTTTGTTGCGCGCTTCTTCGGTTTGCGCGGCTTTGATGCGGGCGGGTTTGGCTTTGGGGGCGGCGTATGCGGCGGTTGATGAGAGGGCTGCTGCGGTCAGTAAGACGGCGATGATTTTTTTCATTTTTCGATTTCCTTTTAATTGGGAGGGGCAGGTCGTCTGAAAACTTGATTTACAAGTTTTTCAGACGACCTTTGCACTAGATGGCGGTTAAGCGGCGGCAACGGTAAAGCGTTCAAACAAATGCGCTTTGTTTTCTGCGTCGTCAGCGATGGCAACCGCCAAATCCGCCACGCTGATGCCTGCCGGAATTTCACCGTCCATCAGCAAATCGTCTTTGCCCAAGCGGTATTTGCCGGTTTTGTTTTCGCTGAAACCGCCGTCCGCGCCCAGTCGTGCCGGAGGAGAAACGAAAGACCAGTTCACATCGCGGCGCGGCAGGAGTGCGGTCAAGAGATGGCGTGCGGCATTGGCGCCGTCGTAAATTTCTTTGGGGAAGTCGGGCGTATCGATAACTTGCAAATCAGGTGCGGCATACAGGCTGCCTGCGCCGCCGACGATTAAGAGATACGGCACTTGCGCCGCTTTTGCCGCTTCGACGATGCTGTTTGCGCCGCGTGTAAAATCCGCGCCGATATTGGGATTGGTCCAGCCGGGATTGAACGCGCTGACCACGGCGTCAAAGCCTGCCAGCTTGCCGGCGAAGTCCGCCGCGTTGACATCTGCGGAGACGGCGGCAACATTTTGCGCTTGGAACACTTTATCCGTGTTACGGGCGAAAGCGGTCACTTCATGTCCGCGACCTGCCAATTCTTGAACCACTGCGTTGCCGACGTAACCTGTTGCACCGATGACTGCGATTTTCATGTTTGACTCCTTGTTGGGATGTGATTGATTAGATGAACGCATTGTAAGGTCGTCTGAAACGCTTGATAATCCCTGATTTGCTGTTATGATTGTGAAGTTGAACTAAACAATAGAAATAGAATGCAAGACATCAAACCCCTGCTCGTTTTCGCCGCCGTCCTCGAACACGGCAGCATGAACGCCGCCGCTGCCGCGCTGGGCATGACCCCGTCTGCCGTCAGCCAGCACATCAACCGCCTCGAAACCCTGCACGGCATCAAGCTGTTAAACCGCAGCACGCGCAGCCTTTCGCCGACCGATGCCGGCCGCGCCTTGGGCGAATACTGCCGCCGCCTCGCCGCCACCCTTACCGATACGCGTACCGTTATCGACAACCTCAAAACCGAACCTGTCGGCGAATTGCGTATTTCCCTGACTTCCAGCGTCATCGGTTCCCGCGCTTTTCAGACGGCGTTTTCACGATTGCAAACCGAGTTTCCCAAAATCCGCCCCGTCCTCAATTTCAGCGATACTTTGGACGACCTGCAACACAGCCAAACCGACATCGCCATACGCGGCGGCGACCGCGCTTTGGACGATCCCAATTTGGTTGCGCGTCATCTCGTTACCTGGCCGTACAGCATTTGCGCCGCACCCGATTATCTCGACCGACATTCGCCCATTACCCATCCCTCGCAGCTTCATGCCCACCGCTGGCTGCACTTCCTGCCCGTCCGCACGACCTTGCAACACGGCGGCGAAAGCTATTTTCTCGACGTCGCCGACAGCATTGCCTGCACGCATCTTGCCGCCGTGTGCAGCCTGACCGAAAGCGGCTTCGGTTTGTCTTTGCAAGTGGGCGGCGAAGTTCGGGAAAAAATCGCCCAAGGCCGTCTGAAAACCGTTTTGCCCGAATGGACGCTGCCGCCGGTCAGCCTCTATTTGGTGACGCCTTATCGTGTCCAGTCCGCCAAAACCGAAGCCGCCGTCCGTATTTTCACAGAAAGTTTCGCCAAGGAAGCAGACGCATGAGCGCGGAAAATTGGCGCGTTTACCTGATTTTGTGCGAAAACGGCGCACTCTACTGCGGCATCAGCAACCGCCCGCAAGAGCGGTTCGCCGCCCACCTCGCAGGTAAAGGCGCGAAATATACGCGGCTGAACAAACCCACGGCGATGCGTATCGTTTCAGACGGCCTCTCCAAAAGCGAGGCATTGAAACAGGAAATCGCCATCAAAAAACTGACGGCAGGAAAGAAACGGGAATTGTGGGCGGAAGCCGAACATGCAAATCTGCACGAACAGTCGCAGTAGAAATAAATGCCTAATTTTATGGGTTCTACCGTTTGATGTTCGAAGTTCCGGCTTTTTGAACAAAATATGATTTATGCCAAAACTTCTAGTTCTAAAGAGTTAGGCTATTGGAATTGTATGTTAAAATATTCAAGCTGTTTTTATATAAAAACGGTAATCCAATCATAAAATTCAAGAAAGGCTGAACATGAACAAATTACTGATTACTTTGATGATGGCGGCCAGTCTGGCGGCCTGTTCCCAAGAGAACAAGCAGGAGGCTCAAGAGCCGGCTCAGGCCGTTGCTTCTGAAGCTCAAAACGAAGCGGCTTCAACCGCCGGTTCTGCTGCTTCGGCCGCTCCAGAAACGGCAGCTCCGGCAGCAGAACCGGCCTCTGCCGAAGCCAAACCTGAAGAGAAGGCTGAAGCGTCTGCTGTCGAAGCCAAACCGGAAGAGAAAGCGGATGCTTCTTCTGCCAAAGCAGACGGTAAAGCTGTTTTCGAAGCCAACTGTAAGATGTGTCACGGCGGTACCATTCCCGGCGCTCCGGTTGTAGGCAAAAATGACGATTGGGCGCCGCGGATCAAACAAGGTAAAGAAACCCTGCACAAACATGCGCTCGAAGGCTTCAAGGCTATGCCGGCAAAAGGCGGTAACGCAAGCCTGAGCGACGACGAAGTGAAAGCTGCGGTTGACTACATGGCTAACCAATCCGGCGCCAAATTCTAAATCGTGTCGATCAAAACGCACCTTGTAATAAGGTGCGTTTTTTATGGTAAAACTGCTGATTGCCTTGCCGCCGTTCGTTATTTAACCGAAAGCAGCTTCGGTTTGTCTGTGTAAATGAACGGCGAAATCCGCGCACGAAACAGGAGGCCGTCTGAAAAGATTTTTCAGACGGCCTTTCGTTCGGATTTCGTTTTACCATGTCAAGAAGGGGGGACGGCACGGGTCGTAGTCGACGGGCCGCAACCAATGCCAGAAGCCCTCTTTTACGGATTGTACGGATTGGACTCTACTGCCTTGGGGACAGACCGGTGCGGTTCCTCCGAATATCGAAGATTGAGCAATTACCGGAAAGGTCAGCAGGCATCCCAACATCAAAACAGAACAGATTTTTTTCATAACAATTCCTTCAGATAATTAATCATACGGGCGGTTGAACATTATCCCGACCCGCATTACAGAAGCCCGACACTTACACAGATGTAACGGGTCATATTTATTTTCCGCATCTTCCCAACTTCCGAAAAAAGGGGGCGGCCCGCTATGGATTTCTCCACCACCGGCAAATCCGCCTGAAACATGTCCCGATTCACAATCTTTCAAAACAATTTCTTTAATTTCGGATTCAACAGAAAAATACGACACCGTCGCAAAACAAGCCTGCCTCGGGAAGCCTGTTCATCAATAGGACAACAAATTTTCGACTCAGTTTGTTCAGTTCTGTTGTTTATTGAAAAAATAAACTAATTTATTATTACCACAAAATCATAAATACCGGCGGCTTATCCGATTCCTCCCGTTATTCCCGCGTAGGCAGGAATGACAGGAAGCCGTGCCGTTTCATTTCACAGCACATACACGGGCGTATACGATATAGCAAAGGCCGTCTGAAAACATCTTTCAGACGGCCTTCTGACCGGATTTGGGCAACCCGTAACCTACGCGCCGCGTTTTTCCAAAGCGGCTACGGCAGGCAACTCTTTGCCTTCCAAGAATTCGAGGAACGCACCGCCGCCGGTGGAGATATAGCCGATTTGGTCGGTAACGCCGAATTTGGCAATCGCCGCCAGCGTGTCGCCGCCGCCCGCAATCGAGAACGCTTTACTTTGGGCGATGGCTTCGGCAAGGGCTTTCGTGCCGCCTGCGAACTGGTCAAACTCGAACACGCCGACCGGACCGTTCCACACCACCGTACCAGCGGCTTTGAGCAGTTCGGCAAGTGCGGCGGCGGATTTCGGGCCGATGTCCAAAATCATATCGTCTTCGGCAACGTCGGCAATGTCTTTCACGACCGCTTCAGCATCGGCGGCAAAGGCTTTGGCAACGACGACATCGGTCGGCAGCGGTACGGAGCCGCCTTTGGCCGCCATTTTCGCCATGATTTTTTTGGATTCTTCCACCAAATCATGTTCCGCCAGCGATTTACCGATGGCTTTGCCTTCCGCCAACAGGAAGGTGTTGGCGATACCGCCACCAACGATGAGTTGGTCGACTTTGTCCGCCAGCGATTCGAGAATGGTCAGTTTGGTGGACACTTTGCTGCCGGCGACAATCGCCACCATCGGGCGCGCAGGCTGTTTCAGGGCTTTGCCCAAAGCGTCGAGTTCGCCTGCCATCAATACGCCGGCGCAGGCAACGGGCGCGGCTTGGGCGACGGCTTCGGTCGAGGCTTGGGCGCGGTGGGCGGTGCCGAACGCGTCGTTAACGAACACGTCGCACAAGGCGGCATAGGCTTTGCCCAGTTCCAAATCGTTTTTCTTCTCGCCTTTGTTGATGCGCACGTTTTGCAGCATGACGACATCGCCCGCGTTCAGGGCGGGTTTGTTTTCACGCCAGTCGTTCAATACTTTCACGTCTTTGCCCAACAGGCCGCCCAAGTGCGCGGCAACGGGGGCGACATCGTCTTCGGGGTGGAACTCGCCTTCGGTCGGACGGCCCAAGTGGGTCATCACGATAACGGACGCGCCGTTGTCCAGGCAGTATTTGATGGACGCGAGCGAGGCGCGGATACGGGTGTCGTCGCTGATTTTGCCGTCTTTGAACGGCACGTTCATATCGGCGCGGATGAGGACGGTTTTGCCCTGCACGTTTTGTTCGGTCAGTTTCAGAAATGCCATGATGTATCCTTTATCAAAGTTGGAAACGGAAATGGGAATGTTCTCAATTATCCGCGAACGGGGCGCATCGGTAAAGGCGGGATTTGCCTGCGCTTGACTTCGGTCAGAAGAAAAAGGCCGTCTGAAAAGGTTTCAGACGGCCTTATGCGATTGCGGATATCAATAAATATCCTTCAGCAGCCTGCCCGCACCGGTGAGGTCGGCGACGAT
Source organism: Neisseria oralis (assembly GCF_045062685.1). Lineage (NCBI taxonomy): Bacteria > Pseudomonadati > Pseudomonadota > Betaproteobacteria > Neisseriales > Neisseriaceae > Neisseria > Neisseria oralis. Next base: position 76,991 of record NZ_JBJGEB010000009.1, on the reverse strand, counting down.
GTTGTCGAACATGTTGCCGCCGGTGCGCCCGCCGATTTCTTCGGAAATGCGGATGAGGGTTTCTTCAACCGCTTTGGCCATGTTTTTGCCGCCGCAGATGTAGAAATATGCGCCGCGTTCTATGAGCGCCCAAACCAGTCTGCCTTGGGCGCGGAGGGCGCCCTGCACATAATATTTTTCCGCGCCGTCGCGCGAAAAGGCGGTGTAGAGTCCGGTCAGTACGCCCTGTTCAAGGTAGGCTTGCAGCTCTTCGCGGTAGAGGAAGTCGGCGGCTTCGCGGCGTTCGCCGAAAAAGAGGTAGCTTTCGGGACGCGGTGCGGCGGAGGTCAGGTTTTGCAGGAAGCCGACAAACGGTGCGATGCCGGTACCTGCACCTATCATCACTATGGGGGCGTTGCCGGATGCGGGCAGGTGGAAGTTGGTATTGGATTTGGCGAACACTTCGATGCGGCTGCCTGCTCCGATGCCGCACAACAGGCTGCTTGCGGTGCCTTGGTAGTCCCTGCCGTCGAGCCGGTAGCGGATACGGCGGACGCAGATTTCGATGTGGTCGGGATGGGTACGGCCGCAGGTGGCGGCGGAATAGGCGCGGGGGTTGATGTCGGCGGCGGCTTCGGCCAGTTGTGCCAGCGTGATTTTTTTGTCGGGGTCGAAAGTGCGCAGCACGTCGAGCAGATCGTGCCCGTGGATGTATTGTTCCAACGCTTTTTTATTGGAAATTTTCAACAGGTTTTTCAGTTCGGCGTTGTCGCAGATTTTGGCCAAACCGCGCAACAGGGTTTTGTCCAACAGACGGAGTTCTTTGTGTTTCAGCAGCGTGCGTGCTTCTTCGCTGCCGAAATAGGCGGCGTATTCGTCCAGCAGCGCGTCGGGTTGGGAGGCGTTGACGTAGAGCAGGTCGCCCGCCTGATAGGCGATGCCGCTGCCGGTCAGGTCGAGGCGCAGGCGGTATACCTCCGGCTCGGAGGCGGCCATGCGTTCGCACGAGAGCACTTGTGCGCTGTACGCGGTGTTTCTACCGTATGCGGTAACGGAGAGGCGGTGCGTCAGCGGCCGGCCGGTCGGGTTTTCCAGCGCGGTTTGCAGCAGCGGCAGCCATTGGCGGTAAATGGCCCAGTAGTCCAAATCGGCTTCGACGGGGTCGATAAGCGCTTGCGCCTGTTTCTCCACAAGTGCGGCGGCAAGGGATTTGCTGAAGCCGCAAAACGCGGGATACGAAGTATCGCCCAGTCCGAACACGCAATAGCGTACCGGCAGGCTGCCGAGGGCGCGGAGGCCGTCTGAAAAGCCGTCGGCGTTGGACGGCGGCCCGCCTTCGCCGAACGAGCTGGTGATGACCAGCAGCAGGCTGTCTGCGCCGAGGGCGGACAAATCGAGGCTGTTGAGATCGGAAAGGTGCAGGTCGTATTTTTGCAGGAACGCCTGCCCATGCAGGTCTTGCGCCAGTGCCTGCGCGTTGCCCGATTCCGAGCCGTAGGCGATGTGGATGGAGCGAATGGGGTCGGTCATGGTGTGTCAGATACCGTGGTTGGTTGGATTGAAGGGGCGGGACGCGCGGGGCCGTCTGAAACGGCTGTCCGGCCATAGCGGGAAAAAACGGAATCATAACAGGATTTTCCGTATCTGTTGACCCGTTGCGGCTGAGGCAGGCCGTCTAAAAACCGGTTTCAGACGGCCTGTTTTTGCTGTCCGAACATATCGGTTATAATGCGCATTCTTATTATCCCGTTTCAGGAAACTTTATGCCGCGCCGTATCCTTCTGCTTGCCCTCTCACTCGCCGCCGTTCCGGTTTGGGCGAAAACCTTGTCGCAGACGCTGCCCAACGGGTTGAAAGTCATTGTCAAAGAAGACCGGCGCGCGCCGGTGGCGGTTTCCCAGATTTGGTACAAAGTCGGCAGCATCGACGAACAGGCCGGTAAAACCGGTCTGAGCCACGCGCTGGAACACATGATGTTCAAGGGAACGCCGAGCGTGCCCTCCGGCGAGTTCAACCGCCGAATCGCCGAGTTGGGCGGCCAAAACAACGCCTACACCAACCGCAGTGAAACGGTGTACTACGAAAACATCGCCGCAGCCAAGCTGCCGGAAGTGCTGAAGCTCGAAGCCGACCGGATGCAGAACCTGAATTTCAGCGACAAAGACTTCGCCAACGAGATGAATGTGATTCGGGAAGAACGCCGCCAGCGCACGGAAGACAACCCTTCGGGCAAACTGTGGGAACACGTCTACCTCAACAGCTTCACCGTACCCGCCCTGCGCGCGCCGATTATCGGCTATATGGACGACCTGCACACGCTCAAGGCGGACGACCTGCGCGCATGGTATAAACAATGGTACGCACCCAACAACGCCACGCTGGTCATCGTCGGCGACGTCGACGCCACCGCCACGCTCAAAACGGCGGCAAAACTGTTCGGCGGCATTCCCGCCAAAACCCTGCCCGCACGCAACAATCTGACGGAAAAAGCCGAACGCGAACCGGTTACCGCCCAAACCACTTCCGCCATGACCCGCCAGCCGATTATCGCCCTCTCCTACCGCGTGCCCAAACTGGAAAAATCCGCCGGCAACATGCCTTACGCGCTGGACGTATTGTCCGACATCCTCGGCGGCAATTCCTCCAGCCGCCTGGATAAAAACCTCGTGCGCGGCAAACAGGTCGCCCTGAACGCAGACGTCGGCTACGACCTCTTCAACCGCGAAATGCCCCTGTTCAGCATTATGGCCATGCCCAACGACGGCGTCAGCGAACAAAGCCTGCTTGCCGCCATCCGCGCCGAAATCAAAGACATCGCCGACAACGGCGTCGGCAACGAAGAACTCAAACGCGTCAAAACCCGCATGGAGGCCTCCGAAATATACGCCCGCGATTCCATGGTTTCCCAAGCCTCGCTGATGGGGCTGCTGGAGACGCGCGGCTTCAAATACAGCGACGAAGCCGCCATCCGCCGCCGGCTGCGCCAAGTCAGCGCCGCCGATGTGCGGGCGGCGGCCAAACTCCTGACCGACAGCCGTTCCAGCGTCGTTACGGTCAGACCGGAAACCGCCCGTCCATAACGCAACAGGCCGTCTGAAAATGCCTAACGTTTTTTTCAGACGGCCTCATCACACGAAAGCGACAGACACATGCAGTTGAAAACCCTCATCCTCGCCCTCGCCGTCCTGCCCCTGACCGCACAGGCCGCCGTCAACATCCAGCGCTGGAAAACCAAAGAAGGCACGCAGATTCTGCTGGTGGAACACCACGAAAACCCGATAGTCGACATGGCAGTCAGCTTCAAAGGCGCAGGCAGCGCGTTCGACCCGCAAAACAAAAGCGAAGTATCCGAATTCACCGCCGCACTGCTGACTTCGGGTACCAAACAGCTTGATGAAGAAGCGTTCAACGCCCGCACCAACGACATCGCCGCCAACCTCGCCTCCGCCAGCGATCTGGAGACCTCGTCCGTCGAAATGCGCAGCCTGAGCAAGCCCTCGGTCCTCAAGCAATCCGCCGCCCTCTTCAACGCCGCGCTGACCCGGCCGCGATTTGATTCCGCCGCCTTCGCCCGCCTGCAAAAACAAGGCATCACCACTTTGCAGCAGGAAGAAACCGACCCCGGCTTCATCGCAGGCCGCACCCTGACCAAACTCAACTACCCCGACCATCCCTACGGCCGCGGCGCCGACATCACCGTCGACACCATCCGTAACGTTACCCTCGACGACGTCCGTGCCTTCCACCGCACCCGCTACGGTAAAGACAATGCCATCGTCGCCATCGTCGGCGACATCAGCCGCCGCCGCGCCGAAAAACTGGCCGAAGACGCGCTCAAAGGACTGCCTGCCAAAAGCAGCGCGGGCAACGGCGCACCGGACGTCCGCAACCACCCCGCGCAACGGCGCGACATCCCGTTTGCCGGCGAACAGGCGCAAGTCCTGCTCGGTATGCCGCTCATCAAGCGGCACGACCCCGACTACTACGCACTGGTCGCAGGTAACTACATCCTCGGCGGCGGCAGCTTCGACAGCCGGCTGATGAAAGAACTGCGCGACCGCCACGGCTACACCTACGGCGTGTTCAGCACCCTCGAACCGGCCACACAAGCAGGGCCGTTCGGCATCAGCTTCTCCACTCAGAAGAAAAACACCCGCGCCGCCCTTGCCGACGCCCGCGCCGTGGTGGAAAAATTCATCGCCGAAGGCCCGACCGAAGCCGAGTTGAAACAGGCCAAAGCCAATATCACCGGCAGCTTCCCGCTGCGTTTCGACACCAACGCCAAACTGCTGGACTACCTCTCCCTCATCGGCGTGCACGACCTGCCGGACGACTATTTGGAAGCCTACCCGAAAGCCATCAACAAGCTAACCGTGGCGCAAGTCCGGGACGCATGGCGGCGGCGGGTGAAATTCAGCGACCTGAACATCGTCGTCGTGGGCGCGGATACCAAAGACGCGAAACCGGCGAAGGCCGCGAAGAAATAAACCGCAGACATATTATAGCTGCTGTTCACGCTCATCAGGTTCGTCCAATACGGCTTCACGATTTTCAGACGGCCTGTCGTCCGATTGGTTGACTGCCCCGCATACGTTCAAAATTTCCAAACCGAATTTACTGATTTTGGCTTCGCCCAAACCGTAAATTTCATGTAGCTCTTCCAGCGTTTGCGGCATCTTTTCAACAATGTCGCGCAAAGTTTTATCGCCGCACACCACATAAGCCGGCACTTCGTCCGCCTTTGCCTTTTGCTGTCGCCAGCTTCGCAATGCTTGCCACAGGCGCTCTTCGCGTTCGGTACGTAACCATTCTTCTTTAGGTTTCTGCGTCGCTGCTTTTTCGCGTTTAAGCGGCCTAAACCACACTTCCGACCCGCCTTTCAAAACCTGTTTGGCATTTTCAGTCAGTTGCAGCGATTGATGCAGCAAGGGATTAACGGTCAAATAACCTGCGCTGATACATTGGCGGATGACGCTGCGCCATTCTTTATCGCTCAAATCGCCGCCTATACCGTAAGTGGACAATTCGTGATGCCGGTTGCGCCGTATCCAATCGTCACTTTTGCCGCGTAATACGTTAATAACATAACCGGCGGCATAACGCTGGCCGACGCGGTATACACAACTCAAAAGTTTTTGTGCCAATACCGTGCCGTTAAAACGGACGGGCGGATGCAGACAGTTGTCGCAATAGCCACAAGGCTGTGAATTCTCACCGAAGTGCCTGAGCAGCAAAACCCGCCGACAATCCGCCGTTTCACATACGGACAACATAGCGTCAAGCTTTTGCATTTCTATCTGTCTTTGCGTTTCGTCAGTCTGACCTTCGGCAATGCGTTCGCGCAACAAAACCCAATCGTTAAGGCCGTAGCACAACCAACTTGCGGCAGGCAATCCGTCACGTCCGGCGCGACCCGATTCTTGATAGAAATGTTCGATGCTCTGCGGCATATCGAGATGGGCGACAAAACGCACATCAGGTTTGTCTATACCCATGCCGAAAGCGACGGTAGCCACAACAATAATATTGTCTTCATGCGTAAATTTGCGCTGGTTGGTTTCGCGCATTTCCATACTCAATCCGGCATGATAGGGGATGGCGTCCAAACCGTTTTCGCATAAAAATCCGGTTACATCTTCCACTTTTTTCCGGCTCAAGCAATATACAATGCCGCTCTGACCACCCATTTGTTTTTGGATAAAGTCTAGGAGTTGTTTTTTACCGTTGTTTTTTTCGATAACCTGATAATAAATATTCGGGCGGTCGAAACTGGAAATATATTCGGGCGCATTTTCCAGACACAGATGATGTTTGATGTCCGCCCGTGTTGCCGCATCAGCGGTCGCGGTCAGTGCGATGCGGGGAATTTGCGGATAACATTGGGCCAACATGCCTAGCTGTTGGTATTCAGGGCGGAAGTCATGTCCCCATTGACTGACACAATGGGCTTCATCAATGGCAAACAGGCTGATCGTTTGCTGATCAAGAAACCGTAGGAAACGGTCGCTGACTAAACGCTCGGGCGCAACATAAAGCAGTTTCAGACGGCCTTGTGCCAATTTTTCCGCCACTTCACGCGCTTCTTCGGCGGTAGTACCGCTATGGACACTGGCGGCTTCGATTCCCGCCGCATGTAAACCGGCTACTTGGTCATTCATTAAAGCAATCAGCGGCGATACAACGATAGCCACTCCTTCACGCATCAGGGCGGGAATCTGGTAACAAAGCGATTTACCACCACCAGTCGGCATCAGCACCAACAGGCTTTCTCCCTTGGCCAAAGTGTTGACTACGGCCTCCTGATTGCCGCGAAATTCGGGATAACCGAATACTTCGTGCAAAATCTGTTTGGCCGTCGGCGTGGTCATGGAATGTCTGTCCCGAAAGTAATAATGATTGGAAGTGTTATTTTAGCGTTTTTAGACATGCTTTGCATGGATCGGGACATCTGAAAGGGTAAGCTTTGCAAAGTCGATTTACTTAGGCAGCGGTATTAACGGATAATACGCGAAATTATTTTTATAAGGATGATACAAAATGCAGATTTTGCGTTTGGCCGCACTCACGCTGCCCGCCATACTGTTGGCGTCCTGTGCTTCTTCCGGTCCTTCCGTCAGCGGCGATTGGGAAAGCATCGGCACCATTTCCAACGGCAATATCAAAGTTACATTAGACAAAAACAGCATCAAGAAAAACGGCGTTCTGGCTACTTTCCGCGATAAAAAAGTCATCTCTAAAATGAGTGAGGAAAGTTTTTCAAATACGCCTAAATATAAAACAGCCATCGGAGAATGGGAAGTTCACTGCACCAATAAAACCTACCGCCTGACGGCTTTACAGCTCTTAGACGAACGCGGGCAGACTATTTCTAATCAGAAATATACTACGGTCAGCGTGCGTCCTATGAGCGTAATGAACGGCACTATCATTGAAAAACAGTTTGAAACTGTTTGCGGCAAAAAGTTGTAACAGTTTAATTCATCTAAAAAGAGAGGCCGTCTGAAACTCGTGTCATAAGGTTTCAGACGGCCTTTCTTTTCTTAAATCATAGTTACGGTTTACCTTAAACGGACGCCCGTTTCTCCGTCAATAATCTGACTTGGTTTTTCTTGCCCTCCGATTAAACCGCTTACCACCCACACTTTCCTACCAAATTGCCGCCGGACCTCGCGCTCGGTTTTACACGGCCGTTTGCCGGCACGGTTGCACGACGTTGACACCAACGGTGTTCCCAGTACCTTACACAACCTCCGCGCACCTTGATGGGCGGGAACGCGCACAGCCAGTTTATTCCTCCCCTTCCCTCTCAGTAAAGGCAGTATTCCAGCCCGAGAGGGGAGCAAAAAGGTTTTCGGTGCCGGCCATTCTCGTTCCAACATAAAAATTGTTTTTTCAGACGGCCTTTCCAATAGCGACTGTAATTGTTCCAAACGGCTGCCGATAACAATCATACCTTTATCCTGCGGCCGTTTTTTCAAACTGACCACCCGACTTAGCGCTCTGGGAAAAGTTGGAATACAGCCTAACCCATAACAAGACTCGGTCGGATATGCAACCAATCCGCCCCGTTTAAGGTGGATTTTCAATTTGCGCTGCGCCGATGCAGTAAGTATTCGTGGAAACAACATAATGGAATGGTTTGAAGGCCGTCTGAAAAATTCAGACGGCCTCTCTATATCTTTAAAAAATAATTAACGGTTGATGGCTTTATCCGCAATATCTTTACGATACTGCATTCCGTCAAAACTGATTTTTTGTACTGCCTGATAAGCCTTGGTTTTGGCAGCAGCCACATTATCGCCCAAACCGACGACACACAATACTCGGCCGCCGTTGGTTACAACTTTACCGTTTTCGTTTAAAGCAGTGCCGGCATGAAACACTTTTCCAATTCGATCTGCTTCGTCCAAACCGGTAATAATGTCGCCTTTTTTAGGCATATCAGGGTAATTCTCGGCTGCCAATACCACGCCGACTGCAGTCTGAGGATTCCATTCCGCAATGGTACTATTCAGTTTGCCGTCTATTGCAGCTTCCAACAAATCAACCAAGTCGCTATTCAAACGGCTCATAATCGGTTGAGTTTCAGGATCACCGAAACGACAATTAAATTCAACCGTATATGGTGCTCCGGTTTTATCAATCATCAAACCGGCATACAGAAAACCGGTAAATTTGTGGCCTTCCGCCTTCATACCATTGACTGTAGGCAAGATAATCTCGTTCATAGCACGTTCGTATACATCTGACGTTACCACTGGCGCCGGACTGTACGCACCCATACCGCCCGTATTCGGACCACAATCATCATCCAGCAAACGTTTGTGGTCTTGACTGGTCGCCATTGGCAACACATTGTCACCGTCCACCATCACAATGAAGCTGGCCTCTTCTCCTTGCAGAAAATCTTCAATAACCACTCTTGCGCCCGCATTGCCCATTTTGTTACCCAGCAACATATCATCAATCGCAACATGTGCCTCATGCAAAGTAACGGCCACAACCACTCCCTTACCTGCTGCCAAGCCGTCTGCTTTAATAACGATCGGTGCACCTTTCTGATTTACATATTCATGTGCCTTTTCTGCATTTTCAAAAGTCTGATATTGCGCGGTAGGAATACCGTATTTTTTCATAAATGCTTTGGCAAAATCTTTCGAACTTTCCAGCTGGGCCGCATACTGGGTGGGACCAAAAGCCTTTAAACCTTCAGCACGAAAATCATCCACAATACCAGCGGCCAACGGCGCTTCCGGACCTACTACAGTAAAAGCAATATGTTCTTTTTTACAGAAATCAATCAGGTCGGCATGAGCTGTTAAAGTCAGATTTTTCAATTTAGGCTCAATCGATGTACCGGCATTACCAGGCGCAACGAAAACGGTTTCTACTTTTGGGGATTGTGCCAATTTCCAAGCCAGAGCATGTTCACGGCCACCACTGCCGACAACGAGTAATTTCATGCCTTCTCCTTGATAAATAAAGTTTTTAAATTGTACGATTATAGCCCATTTAACTTTAATTAGACAGGTTTATATCTGTATTCAACAATATAATGGACCGTCTGAAAACATATTAATAAATAAATTCAGACGGCCTCTATAAATAAGGATTTTCAGTATAAATTTCGATATTGCGAGTGTTCTCCCATGCCGTAATACATAACGTATAACAGGCCAAAGGAAGTCGGACAGTTAATCTGCAATCCAATTGCAAATCTTGCTCGATAATATTGCCCTGATTTTGTTTGGTAATTCTGATAGCCTCATTAAGATAGGGATATTCGCAACGCAACCATACCATTTTTTCAACGTTTTTTTCAATCACTTCCGCAACGGTCAAAGCCTTCGCTGCCGCTGTTTTATAAGCATGAATCAAACCTGGCACACCTAATAATGTACCGCCGAAATACCGTACAACAATCACCAATACATCCGTTAGGCCTGCTGAATCAATCTGCCCTAAAATCGGACGCCCTGCACTGCCCGCTGGTTCTCCGTCATCATTAGCACGGAATTGCGTACCATCAACACCCAAACGATATGAGTAACACCAGTGCCTTGCTTTATGGTGTTCTTCTCTAAGAATTGAAACGTACTGTTTAACTTCTTCTAATGTCTGAATAGGATACGCAAACGCAATAAAACGGCTTCCTTTATCCTTAAATTCGGCTTGAGTAGTTGAAGCAATGGTCTTGTAAATAGCAATATCCATTTATTTCACCAAATCTAAAAAAATTCAGACGGCCTTAATAAGATTACTAAGAAGCCGTCTGAAAAGCGTTTCACGTGAAACAGACATCAGCTTTTTAAGGCATCAACCAGTTGCGGAACTATTTCAAACAAATCTCCAACCAACCCATAATCCGCTACATTAAAAATAGGTGCATCGGCATCTTTATTGATGGCAACAATAACTTTACTATCCTGCATACCTGCAACATGCTGTATCGCACCTGAAATACCCACCGCAATATACAACTGAGGGGCAACAACTTTACCGGTTTGTCCAACTTGTATATCGTTTGACGCATATTCCAAATCAACTGCCGCACGTGATGCACCAATTGCCGCATTTAATATATCGGCCAACGGCGTCAAAACAGAATTAAAGTTTTCGGCACTACCTAATGCACGTCCGCCCGATACAACAACTTTAGCTTGAGTCAGTTCCGGTCTATCAGATTGAGACAAATTGCGTGATACAAAACGGCTTAAATTTTGTGCCGGAATAGCATCAATTTTTACAATTTCTGCATTGTTTCCAACAAGGGCCGCAGCATTAAAAGCCGTTGCACGGAAAGTCAATACTACTTTCTCAGATTGACTTTGTACCGTTTCAAACGCATTACCGGCATAAATAGGCCGTACAAAAGTATTTGCATCCACCACTTCAGTTAAATCAGAAATCTGCGGTATATCCAATAAAGCAGCTATACGTGGCATCAGATTTTTACCGAAAGCAGTTGCAGTAGCGGCAATATAGCGATAATCACCAGCTAATTTAACGGCTAGCGGTGCCAATTCTTCTGCCAAACCCTCTGCATAATGAGATGCATCCGACACCAATACTTTGCTAATACCTTGTACCTGTCTGGCTGCTTCAACAACAGAAGTAGTATCTTTCCCCGCTACCAACAAATGAACTTCACCCAATTTGGCAGAAGCAGCAACTGCATGAAGTGTAGCAGGATTTAACTGCTGGTTATTGTGTTCGGTAATAATCAATACACTCATTTTCCTCTCCCTCCATTAAATCACTTTAGCTTCATTTCTCAATTTATCAGCCAATTCGGTAACGCTGCCGACTTTTATACCTGCTTGACGCTCTCTGGGTTCAGCTACTTTAATCGTACGAATAAGGGGGACAATACTAATGCCTAACTCCTCAGGACTTAATTTTTCCAATGGTTTTTTCTTTGCCTGCATGATATTAGGCAATTTTACAAAACGCGGCTCATTTAAACGTAAATCCGCACTAATTACCGCAGGCAATTTCAGAGCAAGCGTTTCTTCACCGCCATCAATCTCGCGTGTTACCAAAACTTCATCAGCATTAAGTTCTATTTTGGAAGCAAACGTACCTTGGGCTGCATTCAATAGGGCAGACAACATTTGTGCTGTTTGATTTGCATCATCATCAATCGCCTGTTTACCTAACAGCAAAATCTGCGGATTTTCCTTATCTGCCAATGCTTTTAACAATTTGGCAACTGTCAATGGCTCCAATTTTTTATCGGTTTCAATATGTACTGCACGGTCAGCTCCCATAGCTAAAGCCGTACGTAATGTTTCTTCACATTTTTTATTACCTAAAGACACGGCAATAATTTCATTAACCTTACCGGCTTCTTTCAAACGAACCGCTTCTTCCACTGCAACTTCATCAAACGGATTCATTGACATTTTGACATTATCGATGTCTACATCCGACCCATCCGCCTTGACGCGTACTTTAACGTTATAATCTACTACGCGTTTTACTGCGACCAATGCTTTCATAAATTCTCCTTTAAAGGATTTGAATTCAGTCTTCTACCGACAATTTTTCAATCAGTCTCAATACTAGCCGATTTTGATTTGTGTTCTAAATCAAACTTCTTGGCAGCTACACAATCTGTAAATACCTGATAAACTTCTTCGGATAAAGGAATTTGTCCCATTCCGCCTAAATTTTTTGCCCAATCAGAAACCTGCACTCCGGTTTTTATCGGATCAGTATCAGTATAAATACCGACTACAGGTTTATCCAATGCATTAGCCAAATGTAACAAACCAGTATCCACGCCAACGACACCGACAGATTGCTCTAACAGAGAAGCAGCCTGCAACAAATTCATTTTATCGCATACAACGGCAAACGGAAGTTCTGCAGCAATCACTTGTGCACGCTGTTTTTCTATATTGTTACCCCACGGCAAATAAATAGAATAGCCACTATCGTTGTGTAGCTTAGTCAGCGTATCCAACCAATTTTCAACAGGCCACAATTTACTGTCTCTACTGGTAGCATGCAAAGCGACATAATAAGGTGTTTTTAAATTCTTCAGACGGCCTTCTGCTGGAACATATAAACCAAATCGTTGAAGTTGCGGTATTTGATAATTAAACACTTGAGCGAACAATTCACGATTACGCCATACTGCGTTCTTACCTTTCGGGACATTAAACGTTTGGCCGTACGCCAGTGCGGCCAATCTCTCACGGGAACTGTTTTTATCCAAACCTTTAACTTGTACGTCAGCCATTCTTGCAAATAAAGCACTTTTTATGAGCCCCTGGCTATCTAATACAAAATCAAACTTTTCCTGCCGTAACTCTTTTTTCAGACGACCTATCTCGTGCCATGTCTCGGATTTAAACAACTGCTTGCGCCATTTTCTCCAACGCATCTCATGTATTTTCTTCACAAACGGATGCAATCGAGCAATATCTGCAAAACCTGCTTCACTTAACCAATGCAATCGAATGTCCGGGCGTAAACGGGATAAATCTTCAACAGCAGGAAGCGTATGAATTAAATCTCCCATACTAGATAACCGGACAAGCAGTATTTTCATAAAAAATCCTGATGTTTCACGTGAAACAAAAATAACTTATTGATTATTAATGTAATTATATATTTTTTCAGTATTCTCTAAAATAACTGCACCGGCATCAGACATTTCTTTCCAAGCAGCATTAACTGTATCCGGAGCAATACCACGACATGCGGCAGCATTAACGATGACCTTCCACTTTCCACCTTTAAGCAACTGTAATACCGTTGTTTTCACACAATAATCTGTTGCCAGACCTCCGACAATAACCGTATCCGCACCTTTGCATTTCAACCATTCAAGCAAACCCGTACTTAATTTTTCTTCTATATCGTGAAAACATGCGCCATAAGGATGCAGTTCGGGATCAACACCTTTCCATACACAATAGTCATATTCTTTAGTCTGAGGCAGCCCATCCAGTAATTCATAACCGTAAGTACCTACTATTGCATGAGATACCCATGTCAAATCGGCATCGTTCAAGCCGGTCGGTTTCAGCATATCCGCCGGATTTTCTACCAACCATTTAGCTGAAGGACTGTGTGCATCTTTGGTCATAACACGCAAATCGGCCAATTTAGCCTGTGCATTCAATTCTTCAACAATCAGATTTCCTTCCATTACCGGTAATTCTGCCGGACACAGGGGAGAAAATGTTTTCTGAGCGTCTACATCTATTGAAACAATCATATCAGCACATCCGAAACAAACGGCTTTCATTATAGCAAATCACCATAGGGAAAGGGCGGCAAAGTCATACGGATACTGTGATATGATTTGTTTTATTTGAATTTACAAATCATGCGGCATACTATCGACGCCATCGCCACCGTACATTCCCCCTACAAACAAAAATTCGGCATTGCCCGCCAACCCGGATTGGTACCGGCAGCAGAAGTATGTATCGAATTAAATTCCAAATTTACTGCCGACAGCGTACGCGGATTAGAAGCCTTTGAATATGTGTGGATAAGTTTTATTTTTCACTCAGTTATCGGAGAAGGTTGGTCGCCGCTGGTGCGCCCGCCACGATTAGGCGGAAGGCAGAAAATGGGCGTATTTGCCACGCGCAGCCCGCACCGGCCGAACCATATGGGCTTATCGTTATTGAAACTAGAACGAATAGAAACCGGACGGCCGGTCAAAATCTATTGCAGCGGAGCGGATTTGCTGGACGGTACACCTGTAACGGATATCAAACCCTATATTCCTTTCATCGAGTCCAAACCTGATGCCCGCAGCGGGTTTGCAACGGAAAAGCCTGAGCAACTCAACATCGAATGGGCAGAAAATTGCGGTAAAGAATTATCCGATAAAGAACGCGAAATCATCAGTCAAAGTATTGCGCAAGACCCACGTCCGGCTTATCAAAATATTCCCGAGAGAATTTATGTAATGAATATTTTAGATTATGAAGTAAAATTCCAAATTCGGAATAAAACCGCCTTTATCATCAGCACCGATACCTACCAAAAACCATAACACAGTTTGAAAATCAAAAAAGGCCGTCTGAAAACCCGTATTTTAAGTTTTCAGACGGCCTCTCAATTATCCACAACTAAAACAAACTAGATTTTAGTCGCAAAATATTTCAAAGTGCGGACCAACTGGCAGGTATAAGACATTTCATTATCATACCAAGCCACAGTTTTGACCAACTGTTTGTCGCCTACGTTTATCACGCGTGTTTGAGTGGCGTCAAACAAAGAACCTTCTTCCATACCGATTACGTCGGAAGAAACCAACTGTTCTTCGGTATAACCGTAAGATTCGCTGACGGCCGCTTTCATCGCCGCATTGATTTCTTCTTTGGTAACGGGGCGTTCCAGTACGGATACCAATTCGGTCAGCGAACCGGTAGCCACCGGCACGCGCTGGGCGGAACCGTCCAATTTACCATTCAATTCAGGGATGACCAAACCAATGGCTTTGGCAGCGCCGGTACTGTTCGGCACAATATTCAGCGAAGCGGCACGGGCGCGACGCAGATCGCCTTTGCGGTGTGGAGCATCCAAAGTATTTTGGTCGCCGGTAAAGGCGTGAATGGTTGTCATCAAACCTTCGACGATACCGAATTCGCGCTGCAATACCGCAGCCATCGGCGCCAAGCAGTTGGTGGTGCAGGAAGCGGCCGAAATCACGGTTTCGCTACCGTCCAACGTATTTTGGTTCACACCGTATACAATCGTTTTCACGTCATTACCACCAGGAGCAGAAATCACTACCTTGCGTGCGCCTGCGCGGATATGGGCTTCGGCTTTGGTTTTGCTGGTGAAGAAACCGGTACATTCCAATACCACATCGACACCCAGTTCGCTCCAAGGCAGCTCCTCCGGATTAGGTTTGGCAAATACTTTGATTTCTTTGCCATCTACAACAATCGCATCTTCTTTCAATTCGACGGCGCCTTGAAAACGGCCTTGGGTGCTGTCGTATTTGAACAAGTGCAGCAACATTTCTGCCGGCGTCAAATCATTTACGGCGACAACTTCGATACCTTCCGTTTTTATGATTTGGCGTAAGGCCAGACGTCCGATACGGCCGAAGCCGTTAATTGCAACTTTAATGCTCATTTGTATTCTCCTAAGGTTTAGAAGGGAAAAGAATATTTTCAATCCATTGTAGCCTGAAATAAAACTACTACCTAGTATTACATTGATTCCTTACCGGTTTCCGTTTGATTGGAAAACTTTTAAAAGGAGACCGTCTGAAAAAGATAAGCCGGTTTTAATTTTTAAATTTTGAAATAAATATTATGATTTAGATGAATCAGGACCATATTTGTGGATAACGAAACATTATTTTATATAAACAAAAAGATATATTACCATTAAAGTATAGTGCAATCCCCATTTTCCGTGAAGTGCAATTTGGGATAACTTTGCATTGAGACAAAAATCTGTGGATAACACCAAGTTTATCTACATGTGAATCCTTAATTGTTCAGACGGCCTATTATTTGATTCGGCTGACGATAAGTAAATTCTATGAAAAATAATAGATGATTGGTTCCAATTTATCGTATTATCCGCACATAAACTATTGAAAGAAGCAAAAATATGTTGCAAAGAACCCTTGCCAAATCCATTAACGTAACCGGCGTCGGCCTGCATTCGGGCGAGCGGGTCGCGCTTACCCTCCATCCTGCGGCAGAAAACAGCGGCATTGCTTTCCGCCGTACCGACTTAGGTGGCAAACAAGGCGAAATTATCCGGCTGAGTCCGTATCTGATTAACGATACACGCCTGTCATCCACCGTTGTAACCGAAGACGGCGTCCGCGTCGGCACCATCGAACACATCATGTCCGCATTGTCGGCCTACGGTGTGGATAACTGTCTCATCGAATTGAACGCACCCGAAATTCCGATTATGGACGGCTCCAGCCTGCCGTTCATTTATCTTTTGCAAGACGCGGGAATCATCGACCAAAAGGCGCAGAAACGGTTTTTGAAAATTCTCAAACCCGTAGAAATCAAAGAAACCGGCAAATGGGTGCGTTTTACTCCTTACGACGGCTTCAAAGTAACGCTGACCATTGAATTCGACCATCCCGTGTTCAACCGCAGTGCGCCGACGTTTGAAATCGACTTCGCCGGAAAATCCTACATCGATGAAATCGCCCGCGCCCGCACCTTTGGTTTTATGCAGGAAGTCGAACTGATGCGCGCCCACAATCTCGGTTTGGGCGGCAACCTGAGCAACGCCATCGTCATCGACGACACCGACGTTCTGAATCCGGAAGGCCTACGTTATCCCGACGAGTTCGTCCGCCATAAGATTTTGGACGCCATCGGCGACTTATACATCGTCGGCCACCCGATTATCGGTGCATTCGAAGGCTATAAATCAGGCCATGCCATCAACAACGCCCTGTTGCGCGCGATTTTGGCTGACGAATCATGTTACGAATGGGTGGAATTTCCAAACGATGCCGACCTGCCTTCAGCTTTTCACGAGCTGCCCAGCGTCGCCTGATGTATCGTTTGAACGGAAAAAGGCCGTCTGAAACGGAATAATCTGTTTCAGACGGCCTTTAGACTTGCATCAAACCTTAATCATATACCTTCAACAATTCTACTTCAAAAACCAAAGTGGCATTCGGCGGAATCACGCCGCCCGCTCCACGCGCACCGTATCCCATCTCTGCCGGAATAGTCAGTTTGCGACGGCCGCCTTCCTTCATACCGCCGAAACCTTCGTCCCAGCCCTGAATCACTTGGCCGACGCCTAAAGTAATGGTCAGCGGCTGGCGCCGGTCCAAACTTGAATCGAATTTGGTGCCGTCTTCCAGCCAACCGGTATAGTGGACGGTAATCTCTTTACCTTTGACGGCTTCTTTGCCGGAACCTTCCTGTAAGTCTTCGATAATCAAACTCATGGTTTTTCCTTGATATTTTCCGCTAATCGGGTGAAAGAAGACGTCAGGTTAGCATATTTTCAACCGCAGTTCACGCATTGGCGTAGCGGTCCGGCCGATTCCTGCCGTTTACCGTTTTTCCTCATTTCATAGCGGTGCTGAAGTGTAAAACGGAAAAAGTTATGGTTTTCAACATGATATGTTTCCTATCTGTTTCCGGATGGCTTTTAAACTAAAAACAGGCCGTCTGAATGGTTATTTATTACAAAAATAATAGTAATTATTCTCGAATGGGTACAGTTGATTGTATTTATATTGTTTTAGTTTATAGATATTATTTTATAAAAATAAATAGTATTAATTAAATAACACCCCATTAGCGGGATATATTGTGGATAATTTTGTGCACAATCAGAAAGGCCGTCTGAAAATTTTTCAGACGGCCTTATTATTTATATGTTTATCAAAAGGATAATATTGTTACGACATTCAAAGAAAAACGAAAATCCTGTGGAAATATTTACCGAAAAATTTGTGGATAAAATAAAAAACCGTCCGAAACACGTTCGGACGGCTGCTGCAATGTAACTTATCAAATATCGTAAGTGGTCGATGCGGTATCGCCGCCTTTGCCTGTCCAGTTGGTATGGAAGAACTCGCCGCACGGTTTGTCGGTGCGCTCGTAGGTGTGCGCGCCGAAGTAGTCGCGTTGGGCTTGCAGCAGGTTGGCGGGCAGGCGTTCGGTGGTGTAGCCGTCGAGGAAGGTAATCGCGGAAGCCATGCAAGGCATGGGGATGCCGCATTCGATGGCTTTGGCGACGACTTTGCGCCATGCGGGCAGGCAGTTTTCCAATACGCCTTTGAAATAGGGGTCGGAACCCAAGAACACCAAATCGGGATTGGCTTCGTATGCGTCGCGGATGTTGCCCAAGAACGCGCTGCGGATAATGCAGCCTTCGCGCCACAGAAGGGCGGTGTTGCCGTAGTTCAATACCCAATCGTTGTTTTCGCTGGCCTCGCGGATGAGCATGAAGCCTTGTGCGTAGGAAATGATTTTGGATGCCAACAGGGCTTGGCGCAGGGCTTCGACCCATGCGGCTTTGTCGCCTTCGACGGGGGTAACGGTTTTGCCGAACAAGCCGCCGGTTTGAACGCGTTGGTCTTTGAACGCGGACACGCAGCGGGCGAACACGGCTTCGGAAATCAGCGTCAGCGGGATGCCCAAGTCGAGGGCGTTGATGCCGGTCCATTTGCCTGTGCCTTTTTGTCCGGCGGTATCGAGGATTTTTTCGACCAAAGGTTCGCCGTTTTCGTCTTTGTAGCCCAAAATCGCGGCGGTGATTTCAATCAGGTAGGAATCCAGCTCGGTTTGGTTCCATTCGCTGAAAATGCGGTGCATTTCGTCGTAGCTCAGACCCAAGCCGTCTTTCATGAATTGGTAGGCTTCGCAAATCAACTGCATATCGCCGTATTCGATGCCGTTGTGCACCATTTTGACGAAATGGCCTGCGCCGTCGCGGCCGACCCAGTCGCAGCAGGGTTCGCCTTGCGGGGTTTTGGCGGCAATGGCTTGGAAAATGGGTTTGACGGCAGGCCATGCGGCTTCGTCGCCGCCGGGCATGATGGACGGGCCGTGACGCGCGCCTTCTTCGCCACCGGAAACGCCTGCGCCGATAAAGCGGATGCCTTTTGCCGCCAGCTCGTGCGTGCGGCGGGTGGAATCGGGATAGTTGGCGTTGCCGCCGTCAATAATAATGTCGCCTTGTTCCAAAAGCGGGACAAGTTGCTCGATAAAGTCGTCCACGACAGAACCTGCGCGTACCATCATCATGATTTTGCGCGGTTTTTCCAGTTTGTCCACTAAATCTTGCAATGAATAGGCACCGATAATGTTGGTGCCTTTGGCTGCGCCGTTGAGAAAATCGTCTACTTTGCTGACTGTACGGTTGAAAGCCACTACCTTAAATCCGTTGTCGTTCATATTCAAAATCAGATTTTGCCCCATTACGGCCAAACCGATTACGCCAATATCGCCTTTCATCTTGACTACTCCGTTACTAGATTGTTTGTAGGCTGTAACTCTACTTCATTTACATTTGTTTAACAATCATTAACTATTTAATTTTTTGAAAAGATGGGTTTACGTTTAAAAGAGGGCTACGGCAGAGTAATGGTTTGAATATAACTAGAATTTAAAATATAAAAAGATTTTGATATTGAGTGTATCCCTGTTTTGTGGATAAGTTTTAAAAACCTTATTTTTCAAATTATTAGCTGGTAAATTTTGCTTGGGACAATTCATACCGGACATTGTTAAAAAATGTGGATGATTTTGGTTTTAGCCGAAATACTGTGTATAAGTCAGGCAGTTCCCACAGTAAGGGACCGTTTTATCCTTAGCTCCTGAAAATCTTTTCATGTATAGTTTCAAGACGGGTTAGTGTTCGTTACAGTCGTCAACCAAATGTGCCGACTGATTTTAAAAGGCCGTCTGAAAATTGGAGAAAACATGAAATATTCTTTCTTATTGAAAAGTACATTGGCTGCATTGGTTTTAGCGGCCTGTACACAATATTCCGCAGAGCCGCTGCCTTCCGTTGCGGCGGAGGGTCATGCGCCGGAGCAGGGCACGGGCCTGACCGAACAGAAACTGGTATATGCCAAAGACTTTATGGCGGCTTCGGCCAATCCGTTGGCGACTGAAGCGGGTTACGAAATATTGAAACGCGGCGGCAGTGCGATTGACGCGATGATTGCCATGCAGACCACGCTGGGCCTGACCGAGCCGCAGTCTTCCGGTTTGGGCGGCGGCGCATTTCTGGTGTATTGGGACAACAAGGCAAAAAAACTGACGACGTTTGATGCCCGCGAAACGGCGCCGAAAGCGGCGACGCCGGAGCTTTTTTTGGATGAAAACGGCAAACCGATGGACTTTATGAATGCGGTGGTCGGCGGCCGTTCGGTCGGCGTGCCTGGGATTCCGAAGCTGCTGGAAGATGTCCACAAGCGTTACGGCAAATTGCCGTGGGCAAGTTTGTTCGGCAAACCGATAGAATTAGCGGAGAAAGGCTTTGCCGTATCGTCGCGGATGGCGAAATCCATCGAACAGAACCGGCAGTATTTGCAGCGTTACCCGCAGACCGCCGCTTATTTCCTGCCGGAGGGCAAACCGCTGGCGGCGGGTACCGTTTTGAAAAATCCCGAGTTTGCAGCTTCCGTCCGCCTGCTGGCACAAAAGGGCAGCGCGCCTTTTTATACCGGCAAGCCGGCGCGGAATATGGTGAAGGCCGTTACCGGCGCGCGCGATAATCCGGGGAAAATCAGTTTGGCGGATTTTAAAAACTACCGCGTCATCGAGCGTACGCCCGTATGTGCGCCTTATCGAGAATACAAAGTCTGCGGCATGGGCGCGCCGAGTTCGGGTGCGATTGCCTTGGGCGAAATTTTGGGCATTCTGCAAAATCAGAACATGAAAACGCTTGGCGCGGACAATATCCACAGTTGGCGTTGGATAGGCGATGCTTCGCGGGTGGCGTTTGCCGACCGTGATTATTATGTCGGCGATCCTGCCTTCGTCAATGTTCCGACCGAAACACTAATCGGGCAGCCCTATCTGAAAACGCGCGCCGGAGCAATCCGCGGTACCGATAAGGCGTTGCCGAAAGTCGAGGCGGGCAGGTTCGGGGCTTTGGCGGCGGGCAAGGCGGTTGAGCTGCCGTCCACCAGTCATCTGGTGATTGTGGACAAAGAAGGCAACGTGGTTTCGATGACCACTTCGATTGAAAACGCTTTCGGTTCGACGTTGATGGCCAACGGCTACCTGCTCAATAACGAGTTGACCGATTTCGCCTTCAAGCCAGCAGGCGAAGACGGCAAAACGGTGGCAAACAGCGTGGCGGGCGGCAAGCGGCCGCGTTCTTCGATGGCGCCGACCATCGTGATGAAAAACGGCGTGCCGTATATGGCGGTCGGTTCGCCCGGCGGCAGCCGCATCATCGGTTTCGTCGCCAAAACGCTGGTGGCCCATATCGATTGGGGCATGGATATTCAGACGGCCATTTCGCTGCCGAACATGCTCAACCGCGGCAGCACATATGAAATCGAGGAAAAAACCGCCGCCGCCGCTAAAGCGCCCGCTTTGGAGCAGTTGGGTTATAAAGTCCAGGTGCGCGACCTGAATTCGGGCGTGCAGGGCATCGTTATCGGTAAAAACGGTTTGCAAGGCGGTGCCGACCCGCGCCGCGAAGGCAAAGTGATGGGTGATTAAGTTTTTGAAAAAAAGAAATAAAAGGTCGTCTGAAAATGGGAAAACGCT
This sequence comes from Neisseria oralis, assembly GCF_045062685.1. NCBI lineage: Bacteria > Pseudomonadati > Pseudomonadota > Betaproteobacteria > Neisseriales > Neisseriaceae > Neisseria > Neisseria oralis. Next base: position 55,797 of record NZ_JBJGEB010000009.1, on the reverse strand, counting down.
TCCCGTTTCAGACGGCCTTTCCAATGCCGTTCAAATATATGAACGAGTAAAATTACATTTCTATGGAATAAATTATATGCCCATGAAATATAAAGATAAAATAAACTGTAATAAACAGTTAATTATAGAAATGAAGATGAACTTTCTTCGTTTCTTTCTTTCTTACAGCCATGTACCGAGAAAGGTGCATTAAGTGTTTTAATTACTAAAGTAAGAAGGATATTGATTATGAAAAAATTTGCAGCATTGTTGTCTTTGGCCGTATTGTCCGCTTCTGTAATGGCTGCTCCGGTTGCTAAAAAAGCCGAGCACAAAGGCAAATCTAAAGCCAAAGTTGAAAAAGTAGAATCTGCAAAAACCCAAAGCGGTGCGGCTGAATCAGGTCTGAACGACCAATCTGCTACTACCGGTACTGCCACTCCTGCTCCCGCTGCTCCGGGTGCTGCCAGCGCAGTTAAATAATGCCGGATGATGGAATTTCAAAAAATGCTGTTTCCGGTTTGAATCCGGCTTCAAACACTTTTTAAAATTTCATCGAGAACATAAAAAACCTGCCTTCGGGCGGGTTTTTTATGTTTCTGGCTTTTCAGACGGCCTCTTGCGGATTTTGCGGCCGTCTGATTCCGCAGGAGTATAATGGGCGGCTCTGAACCCTGCGGAGGCCGTCTGAAAATTCGTGCCGCCCGCTTGATAAACCCATCACACGCAAAGTTGCCGAAAATGACCCGCCCGCCGTCCGAAGAATACCGAAAAGGTTTGATTTACGCGTTTTCCTGTTATCTGTTGTGGGGGCTGTTTCCGCTTTATTGGTTCCCGATTACGCACAGCGGTATGGGGGCGGATCAGATTCTCGCGCAGCGTATCTGCTGGTCGGCGGTGTTTTCCTCGGCCGTACTGCTGCTGATGCGGCAGGCGGGACCGCTGCTGAGGGCCGTGCGCGACCGCAGGCTACTGCTGGCGTTTGTCTGTTCGGCGGCGGCGATTTCGGTAAACTGGCTGGTTTATCTGTGGGCGATTACCCATGACCATGTGCTTGATGCGAGTCTGGGCTATTTTATTGCGCCGCTGGTGAATGTTTTGCTGGGACGTATATTTTTCAAGGAAAAACTTGGCTTTGTTCAGATTGCGGCGGTATTGCTGGCGGTAACGGGGATTCTGTGGCTGGCCGTTCCCGCCGGACGCCTGCCGTGGGTGTCGTTATTGTTGGCGGCAAGTTTCGGCGTGTACGGGCTGCTGCGCAAACTTGCGCCGTTGGACGCATTGTCGGGGATGACGCTGGAAACGTTGCTGATGCTGCCGTTTGCGTTGGGTTATCTGGGTCTCAAGGCGGCGCAGGGCGGTTTGGTGTTTAGCGGACTTGGTGCCGTACCTATGGCGGTGCTGATTGGTTCGGGTGCGGTAACGGTCGTCCCCTTATTGATGTTCGCGGCGGCGGCCAAACGGATTGCTTTGGGCGATTTGGGCATGATTCAGTACATTTCGCCGTCGATACAGTTTTTCCTTGGGCTGACCCTGTTCGGCGAAGCATTCAGCACGCAGCGTTTTGCCGGTTATCTTTGGGTGTGGCTGGGCGTGGCGGTTTATGTATACGGTGTGGTTCGAACGGGGAAAAAACGCAATAAGGCCGTCTGAAACGGATTATCGCGTTTCAGACGGCCTTTTCACGGATTGGAAATTCAGTCTTTAATCCGTTCCACCATGCCGATGCCGATACAGTCGAAACCGACATGTACCGCCACCACCGGCGACACGGGCACGCCGTCGCCCAGGCGCAAACCGGTTTGGTTGTGGAAACGGTTGGCGAAATGATGGTAAAACTCGGGGCTGCCGGAATAAAGTCCGGCCAGGACGAAATCTCTGCTGTCTTTGCCGCGCATGGCCTGCATAACCGAGAGAATTACCGCGTCCATCATTTCGTCGATGTCCGATACCGAACCGACGCGCGTCAGCTCGTTGTCGGTAAAGCGCAATACCGTTTTCAGACCCAGCCAGTCGCTCAAACGCGCACCCATGCGCGCCACCGTGCCGTTGACCACCAGCGGGCGGGTAGAAGGGATGCCGAAGAAAATGTTGCAGCGCGGTTTGAGCCGTTCCAGATACGTTATGATTTCGGGCGGCCTTTTGCCTTCCCTGAGCAGGCGCAACGCTTCCAACGCGAAATAGCCTTCCGGCATACAGCACATGCCCGTGTCTACCACATAAATCTTTAATTCTTTGTATTCCCGCGCTATTTTTCGGATAACTTCGGCAGTGTCGCTCAACCTGCTGCCGAGGGTGGTGATGATGGCTTCGTGGTAGCCTTGTTCGATTAAATATTGAAATGTGTGCGACAGCGTTTCCTGTGTCGGCGGTATGGTTCTGACTTTTTCGTTCAAATGGTTTTTACGCCAGCCGCAATACTGCGCGTTATCCACTTCCAAACCATCGGCCGCCACCCGACCTTCCATTTCCACGCCCAGATGCAGAATCTGAATCGGGCTGTCGCGGTCTAAAATATCCGACAGCGAGCTGGTCGAGGTGGATAATACCGCGCAACGGTAGAGCGCATACGAACCCTGCATAAAATCTCCCTATTTATAAATTATGCATGAATCAAATAAATGGTAGATTTTTATGATAAACGGCATTAGTCGGTTTGTCTATAATAGGTAATACAAATCTGCCGTTTTTGCCTTATCAGGAACCGATTGGCCGGATTTGTCCTGATGAGGCCGTCTGAAAACGCGTTTCGGCGGCGTAACGCGGGCTTTGCGGTATAATCCGCCCAAACACAAGGATAACCTATGCAGAAAATCACCCTTATCGCCGCCTGCGCCCCCGACCACTGCATCGGCATCGGCAACACCATGCCGTGGCATCTGCCCGAAGATTTCGCCTTTTTCAAAAGCTATACTTTGGGCAAACCCGTGATTATGGGCCGGAAAACGTGGGAATCGCTGCCGAAGAAGCCGCTGCCGGGCAGAAGGAATATTGTTATCAGCCGCCGGCCGGATTATCCGGCGGACGGAGCGGAACTTGCATACGGTTTGAAAGAAGCGTTTGCATTGTGTGCCGGAGCGGAAGAAATCATCGTGATGGGCGGGGCGCAGATTTACGCGCAGGCCCTGCCGTTCGCAACCGATTTGCGGATTACCGAAGTGGATGTTCAAGTAACGAACGGCGATGCGTTTTTTCCCGAATTTTCCGCCGAACAGTGGCGGGAAACCGCCCGCGAGCAACATGTCGGCGCGCAGGGGATACGGTATGCGTTCGTGCATTACCGGCGTAGATAAAGGTGGGCAAAAGATAAAGTTCAGGCCGTCTGAAATTTTCAGACGGCCTGTTTTCATAAATCCAGCTTCATGACCGATACTGTTTCGCCGTTGTGCCGGCGCCGTTCAATTTCCCGCCAGCCGTATTTTTCATATACGGCCTGTACATCGGGCGTGTACAGATAAAGCGCGGGCAGACGCATTTCGCGGGCAGCGCCCAAGCAGTGTTCCACCAGCAGTTTTCCCACGCCTTTGCCGCGGTACGGCGGCAGCACGAATACGTCGCCGAGCCAGTATTCGTATTGCGGCAGGGTGGCAATGTCGTGCCGTTTGAGCGCGGACGAACCGAGCAGGCGGCCTTGGCCGTCGACCGCGGCAAAAGCAACGGGCAGGCCGCTGCCTTGCAGGCAGGTCTCGTAATAGGCGCGGATTTTATCCACGGAAGACCACGGCGCGAAGTCGTACCACTCGGTATAGAGTGCCTGCGCCAGCGGGTCGATGTGTTCGGGGCGCAGGGGGACGGTTTTCATCACAAATCGGTTTAACGGCGGAAATCAACGGGCCGCCTTCGTACCGCCCGGCCCGTAAACGGCCTGCCACGCCGCATCAAGGCGCTGTCCCGCCTGTTGCAACGTCGAAGCCTGTTCGTTCTTGAACGACATGGCCGATGCCAGTTCCTTTTGCAGGCGGTCGATGTCGGCCTGCGCCTTTTGCGCGCGCCGCTGCGCGTCGGCAAGGTCCGTTTGCAGCGAAATGATCCTGCCGTCGTTGCCGTTTTGCGCCTTCAGTGCGGTACGGTAGGCAGATTGCGCGTTCAACAGGGCATCTTCCGCGCCATCGGCGGATGCCGCCGAAGCGGCGAACAGAGCAGTCAGGGTAATCAGGGTTTTTTTCATATGGTTTTCCTTATCAGGCCGTCTGAAACTTTCAGACGGCCTTTTTAACTGTTCTCAATCAAAGTTCTTAACCAAAGGAAATTCCGCCGAAATTGCGTTCCTGCCGTATTTCCGGTTGAATTTCTCGTATAGCCACCTGTTGTTGCATGTTTTGGTTAAGCCATTCTTGTTGCCTTGCCTTGAAGTTTTCTACTACATCCCGGTTTTCTTCCAGCGCCATCGCTGCAAACGATCCGTCGGTGTCGTTTTTGAACCCATCGATCAGTGCTCTGAGCCTTTGGGCTTTATCGGGGTTTGAGGAGGCAATATTTATATCAGTTTGCTCTGTTTCGTTCTCCGCTAGCCTGCAACCAATTTTATCCGAGATACCTTCCCATGATTTTTTATCTAGAAAAAGCTCTTTGACTGTCGGCATTTTGCCGAATGCTTTTTCGCAACCGGGTTCGGGATTTTTCCGCCGTTCGTGCAAAGGTGTGTTTAATTCGCTGCGCTCGAATTCTTTTTGGTTGGGGATTTTATCCAATTCGTCCATATTCGGACGGACTTTGAACTCCCCTTCGTAATTTTTGTCTCCGAACCAGCTTCTCGGGTTCAATTTTGACCGTTCGGGATTATAGACGTGGGCGTAAGCCAAACCGCCGTAAAGGAAATCGACGCAACTGTTGTGCGTACCCCTGTATTTTGTTTCATCGAATCCACCCAGTGCAGGATTATTGCCGTAATTCAACAGCTTTTTATATTGCTGCTCCGATATTTCCAGCGTCCGTTCGTAAATCGGGTTTTGATATTTTTTAAACTCGTCTTTCTTGATTTCCCCTTCTCCAAAAGGCTTTCCTGCTTTTTTCGGAGCGAAACCGAAACCTTTCGTACCATCCCTCGTACCGTCGCTTATTTTGTAATACAGATGACCGACTACGGAATAGTCTTGTTTATTGCTGCCGGGCAATAATAAGGGACTACCATCTTCTTTAGTTAAAGGAGTACCCGGTGCTGCTACATAAACCGTTGCCGTATATCTTTTACTCATAAAATAATTCTCCAGAAATTACGGTTACTTACCGCGATAATATTCTTCTACAAAGATCTCAAAATCAACATCAGGATATTGAATTCCCCAAGACGGTCTAATTGATACCTTGTAAAATCCCTCATTCCCAATTTTTAAATTTCTTGGTACAAACCTGACTAAATCTTTTCTAAAAGCAATTATATTCCCCCCTCCTTTTCTATGAGAATGAGCGTAAGGGGTTAACCATAACCTTTGCCATCCAGTATGCTTTTTTCCGCTATCCTTCCAAAAAGTCTTGGTTAATATGACCGGTACGGTTTTGTCTTTCACAATGTATTCGATTTTCACATCAAATTGCAGATTGCTTTTTTTGGGTTGATTATTTTCATCCGTATAAGTCCAAGTATCTTGTTCTTCCATCAGCTTTTTATCATCATCAGGAATCAGTGCCGTAATGCCCACCATATAGTCGCTATATGCCTGCTGTTGTTCATCCGTAAGGTAAAAATAAAATTCCTGTCCTATATTGGGCTTTAAAAGTAATGGTCGTTCAAATGGGATGCCATAAACAGTATGCCCGTTTATCTGCTTGGGTGCGTTCGATTGAGCCGTACAACCCGCTAAAGCTAGGGATACTGCCGCCAAGGTTGCTTTGGTATATATCGCATTTCTTAAACCGTATCTCATTAAAATTCCTTTCTTACCTACTATAAAAACATTGCAAAAATCTAATCCTTGTTAAAAGATTTCAGACGGCCTCAGCATATACCGGCGATGGAAGTATCCGATACTGAAATAAACAAGGTAAGAAAAAATCCATTAAAAATATCGTTCAATAGCTTTGTTTCATACCCCGATAAATCAAGAATAGCAATAAAGGTATTAAGAAGTTAAAGATAAAAGAAATTGCAACCACACCTACGAAAAGAAGGCAATTCAATGCTATTTTCATCAACAAACCCATCAAGCCAAAAACAGATTAGAAAATAGGAAAAAAGATTCAAAATAAAATTACCTATGAATATCTTCTTTCCATTTTCAAAGTTTGAAATATTATGTTTTGTCATAATTTTCCAACTCCTATTCTTTTCTTTTTTGGGTAGAGTTTTTGCTTATACTTCACAATCAAAGTTCACTTGTGAACCATTTTTCATACGCAAGTATTGGTTAACCCATTTGGCTGCACATCCCTGTGCCGTATGTTTAAACCACACAAGCTACCACCAAGGTTGCTTTGGCATATTTTGTTTCTTAAACCGTATTTTATTAAAGTTCCTCTCTGCATATCGTAACATTTATAGATATCTATATCTGCCAAAAGGATTCTGAGACGACCTTTTCAACGCTTTAAGAACGTATCCGTTTCAACACTTCTTCCTTGCCGATTAATGCCAACACGGCATCGACGCTGGGCGTTTTCGCCGTGCCGCAGACGGCGAGGCGCAGGGGCATGCCGAGTTTGCCCATTTTGATGCCTTCTTCGTCGCAGAAGGGTTTGAACAGGTCGTGGATGGCTTCGGTGTTCCAGTCTTCCAGCCCTTCGAGGCGTTCGGCGAAGCGCAGCATACGGGCGGCGGCTTCGTCGTCCCAGTGTTTCTGCACGTCCGCTTCGGCGGGCGTTTGTTTGACGTAGAAGTAAAGGCACTCGTCGGCGAGCGTGTTCAGGTCTTGGGCGCGGTCTTTGACCAGTGCCAACACGTCTTCCAATGCGGGTTTTGCCGTGTCGTAAATGTCGCGCAGGGCGAGGCGGGGTTTGACGAGTTCGGCGAGTTTTTCGTTGGGCGTGATTTTGATGTGTTCGCTGTTGATCCAGTAGAGTTTCTTCAAATCCATGCGGCTGGGCGACGGGGAAACGTTTTTCAAATCAAACCATTCGATGAATTGTTCCATCGTGAAGAACTCGTCGTCGCCGTGCGCCCAACCCAAACGCGCCAGATAGTTGAGCATGGCTTCGGGCAGGATGCCCATCGCGCCGAAATCGGTGATGGCGACGGTATCGCCGCTGCGTTTGGAGATTTTTTTGCCTTGTTCGTTGAGAATCATGGGCAGGTGGCCGTATTCGGGCAGATTCGCGCCGATGGCTTTTAAGATGTTGATTTGTTTCGGCGTGTTGTTCACATGGTCGTCGCCGCGGATAACGTGGGTAACGCCCATGTCGTAGTCGTCCACCACGACGCAGAAGTTGTAGGTAGGCGTGCCGTCGGCGCGGGCGATAATCAGGTCGTCGAGCGCTTCGTTGGGAATGGAGATTTCGCCTTTGACCAAGTCTGTCCATTTCGTAACGCCGTCTAAAGGCGTTTTGAAGCGGACGACGGGTTGCACGTCGGCAGGGATTTCGGGCAGGGTTTTGCCTGCTTCGGGGCGCCAGCGGCGGTCGTAAGTCGCCGTGCCTTCTTTTTCGGCTTTCTCGCGCATGGCTTCCAGCTCTTCTTTACTGCAATAGCAGTAGTAGGCGGCGCCTTTTTCCAAGAGTTCGGCGATGACTTCTTTATAGCGGTCAAAACGGCGGGTTTGGTACACGACGTTGTCGGCGTTGTCGTAATCGAGACCGACCCATTTCATGCCGTCGAGGATGATGTTGACGGATTCGGCGGTGGAACGCGCCAAGTCGGTGTCTTCGATACGCAATAAGAACTCGCCTTTGTGATGGCGGGCAAACGCCCATGAAAACAAGGCGGTGCGCACGCCGCCGATGTGCAGGTAGCCGGTGGGGCTGGGGGCGAAACGGGTTTTGACGGTCATGATGGGATTTCCGGTAAAAATAAGTGATGAAAAAGAATATTGTACTGTGTTTCGAACGGGTTGAGAAATCAGGCCGTCTGAAACGGGGGTGGCGGCAAACCTGTTTCAGACGGCCTTCGGGCAAGGAAGCGGCGTCAGCCGTTGCGTGTTATCCAGTCCCAAATCCGGTCGCCCCAGCTTTCGAATTGGTAGAGAAACAGCAGATAGCTTTCTTGGAATAAAAACCTGCCTTTTTTTTCGCGCGCGTCGAAGCGGGTGGTCGGCGTAGCGGAGACTTCGGCGTTTAAATCCAAATCGCGGGCGATGGCTTGGGCGCGGGCGAGGTGGTAGGGGTCGCTGACGATGATGATGCTGTCCACGCTGTTGGCGCGCAGGATGGGTTTGATGTTGCGCAGGTTTTCGTAGGTGTTGCGCGATGTGTTTTCAAACAGGATGTTTTTGGCGGGAATGCCTTGCTTGAGCGCATAGCGGCGGCCGACTTCGGCTTCGGTCATATAGCCTTTTTTCGGTGTGCCGCCGGTAAAGACGATTTTGCCGACACGGTGGCTTTGATATAGCGCAATCGCGTGGTTGATGCGTTCCAGAAATACCGGCGAAGGCTGTTTGTTCCATGCGGCCGCACCGAGCACCACGGCCGCATCGGCGGTAGCGGCGGCGGGCAGGGTCTGGTTGCCGGTGCGGTACACCTGCCATACGTTCCCCGCAAACACGGCCAGCACCAGCAAGATGCTGAGTGCGATACCGCGCAGCAGGTAAAAGCGCAGGCCGTTACGGCTGTGGAACAAGGGAAAACGCATGGTTTCAGACGGCCTCTATCTATTCGGGAAGCAGGGCTTCGATGTTTTCGAGCGGCCGGCCGATGGCGGCTTTGTCGGGCGTAACCAGAATCGGGCGTTCCAGCAGGGCCGGGTGTTCCGCTACGGCCCGCAGCAGGGCGTCGTCGTCCAAATCCGGATTGTCCAGCCCCAGCTCCTGATACAGGCTGTCTTTCACGCGCATCATGCCGCGGGCCGATTCCAGCCCCAGCTTGCGGAAAATGTCCTGCAACGCAGCCAGATTGGGCGGTGTGTCCAAATAGCGTACCACTTCGGCTTCGATGCCGCGTTCTTGCAGCAGGTCGAAGGCGGAACGCGATTTGCTGCATCGGGGGTTGTGGTAGAGAATAAACGGGGCAGGCATGGCAATCCTTTCGCAGAATAACGGCTATTATGGTCCGTATATGCAATTTACTCAAGAAAGTACCTTTGGCCGTCTGAAAAGATTACAATACCCTACATCCGATATTTTCATTAAGGACAAGCCATGAAAACACTGACCGCCGCCATTATCGCCGCCGCTGCCGCCTTGGGTGCGCAAACCGCGTCCGCCGCCGACCTGCAAAGCTGGAACAGCGACACCCCGCAGACGCAGGAATCCCTCAAAGCGCCCGTGCGCGTCATCAACCTTTGGGCGACATGGTGCGGCCCCTGCCGCAAAGAAATGCCGGAAATGTCGTCTTGGTATAAAGCGCAGAAAAAAGGCAGTGTCGATATGGTGGGCATCGCGCTGGACAACACCGAAAACATCGGCAAGTTTCTGAAACAAACCCCCGTCAGTTATCCGGTTTGGCGTTACACCGGCGCCGACAGCCGTAATTTCATGAAAACGTTTGGCAACAACGTCGGCGTTTTGCCCTTTACCGTCGTCGAAGCGCCGAAATGCGGCTACAAGCAGACGATTACCGGCGAAGTCAACGCTAAAAAACTGACCGAGGCCGTGAATCTGGCCAAGGGCAAATGCAAATAGGCGGGGCGGAATCGAGGCCGTCTGAAAACCGTTTTTTCAGACGGCCTCGTTCAAGCGGAAAGCGCAATGCTTCCTCCGGCCTTATCCCCGACCGCCTGTGGATAATTTAGGGATAACTTCCCAAATCCGCATGAATCCGCGAAACAGCGGCATCTTCCGATAAACGGCAGGATTATGCCGTTTAAAATGACGCCACTATCCCAATCGGCCGCCAGCCTTTATAATTCGGGCATATGTTTATTGTTCAGACGGCCTGTCACCGGTTGCGTATTTTCAGGAGAGCAGGGCGGGTGTCCGGCAATGCGGCTGTGCGTAACCCGTCCGTTTCTGTGGATAATTTTTCAAAAGGCCGTCTGAAAAGCAGTTTCGTTGAAGCTGAAACCTTTACAGGAATGTTTATGATCCGTTTCGAACAAGTTTCCAAAACCTATCCCGGCGGTTTTGAAGCCTTAAAAAACGTCAGTTTCCGCATCAAGAAAGGCGAGATGATTTTCGTTGCCGGACATTCCGGTTCGGGCAAATCGACCGTATTGAAGCTGATTTCGGGCATTACCAAGCCGACTTCGGGCAAAGTGTGGTTCAACAATCAGGATTTGGGCGCGCTGAACGACAACCAAATCGGTTTCATGCGCCAGCATATCGGCATTGTGTTTCAAGACCATAAAATCCTGTATGACCGCAACGTGCTGCAAAACGTCATCCTGCCCTTGCGGATTATCGGCTATCAGCCCGGCAAGGCTGAGGAACGCGCCCGCATCGCCGTTGAAAAAGTCGGCCTGAAAGGCCGCGAGCTGGACGATCCGGTTACTTTGTCCGGCGGCGAACAGCAACGCTTGTGCATCGCCCGCGCCGTCGTCCACCAGCCCAGCCTCCTGATTGCCGACGAACCTTCGGCCAACCTCGACCGCGCCTACGCGCTTGATATTATGGAATTGTTCAAAACCTTCCACGAGGCGGGCACTACCGTCATCGTCGCCGCACACGACGAAACGCTGATGGCCGACTACGGCCACCGCATCCTGCGGCTTCAAGGAGGGCGTTTGGCATGAGCATGATTCATTATGTTTCGCTGCATGTGGAATCCGCCCGCACCGCGTTCAGACAACTCTTGCGCCAGCCGGTCGGTACCCTGCTGACGCTGGCGATGCTGGCGGTGGCGATGACCCTGCCGCTGGCGCTGTATCTGGGCGTGCAGAGCGGACAAAGCGTGCTGGGCAAGCTCAACGAATCGCCGCAGATTACCGTGTATATGGAAACCGGCGCATCGCAGGCGGACAACGACACGGTGCAAAACCTGCTGCAACGCGACGCGCGTTTGACCAAAATCCGCTTTATCGGCAAACAGCAGGGGCTGGAGGAGCTGCAAGCCAACCTCGATCAGAACCTGATATCCATGCTCGACAGCAATCCGCTGCCCGACGTATTTATCGTTACACCCGACGCGGCGGCGACTCCGGCGCAGATACAGACGCTGTACGGCGATTTGGTCAGGCTGCCGATGGTCGAATCGGCCACGGTGGACACCGAATGGGTGCGCACGCTGTATCAGATTAACGAATTTGTCCGCAAGATTCTGTGGTTTCTGGCGGTAACGCTGGGCATGGCCTTCGTATTGGTGGCGCACAACACCATCCGTCTGCAAATCCTAAGCCGCAAAGAAGAAATCGAAATCACCAAACTTTTGGGCGCGCCCGCTTCGTTTATCCGCCGTCCGTTCCTTTATCAGGCCGCATGGCAGAGCCTGCTTTCCGCCGTGGTCAGTCTGGGTTTGTGTTCGTGGCTTACCGGCGCGACCCGTCCGCTGGTCGACCAGATTTTCAAACCCTACGGTCTGAACATCGGCTGGCGGTTTTTCACGGCGGGCGAGATTGCGCTGGTGTCGGTTATCGTCGTCGCATTGGGCGTGTTCGGCGCATGGATGGCCGCCACACAGCACCTGCTCGGTTTCAAAGCGAAAAAATAAGATTTCAGACGGCCTGCGAGAGACAGGCCGTTTTGTTTGATACGGAGACGCTTTTAAATTGAACCTTAATAAATCCGCAGAATCCGTATGAATATATCGGTTGATACATGATTGCTTATTAAGGTTTGATTATTCGGGAGGGTTCGTTCATGCCGTCTGAAAGATATTTGTTTGTTTTGCTGGGTGTGTCTGTGATGTTGTTAACCGTATCGGCTCTGAAATTTCAATGGGTACAAGTTGCCGAGATTAAGAACAAAAACAGGTTTAACGCCTTAATATTCATCATCATGGCAATAGCAGTATTATTGTTTTTCATCTGACAGAAATATTCTTTGAATGGGAGAATCCGTATGAACCCGTCTTTAGAAAAAATCGCCCGCATCCTGACTGAACGCCGCCAAACCGTTACCTGTGCCGAATCCTGTACCGGCGGCCTGCTGGCCGGCGCATTGACGAGTATTGCCGGCAGCTCGCAATGGTTCCACCAAAGTTTTGTAACATACAGCAATAAAGCCAAAGAAGACCGGCTCGGCGTGATGCCCGATACGCTGTTGAAACACGGCGCGGTCAGTCGGGAAACGGTCTACGAAATGGCACGCGGCGCCAAAGCCGTTGCCGGAGCCGATTATGCCCTGAGCGTGTCCGGTATCGCCGGACCGGGCGGCGGCAGTGCGGCCAAACCGGTAGGCACGGTATGGTTCGGCTTGGCTACCCCGACCGAATCACTGGAGCGCACGGCTTTATTCGAAGGCGACCGCGAAAGCGTCCGCAATCAGGCGGTACGGTTCGCGCTGGATTGGCTGGCGGAGAATCTGACAAAAAACATTTGAACCTGTCAGTTCAGGAAACAAAATAAAAAAAGGCCGTCTGAAAAACCTATTTCAGGTTTTTCAGACGGCCTTTTACAGCAATAAAACGGTTTATTTAAAGCGGTAACCCACGGTAGCCATATAGCTGTTGTTGTGGATTTTCAAATTGTCTTTTTTATAGCGGGTCTGTTCCCATTCCGCGCCTACTTCCACATTCGGAGTAACGGCGTATTTCGCACCCACTCCGTAGCCCAGGCCGTTCATATTGGTACGGCTGCGGCCTCCGCCCTCGAATCTGCCGTAGTGGTAGCCGACTTTACCGTAGGCCATCACGTCATTGGTCAGACGGTAGCCCTGAATATAGGAGGCAGAAGCATCAACTTTCTGTTTGGCTTTGCCGATGGAGTTTTCGCCTATGGTGCGGTGCAACGGTTTGACGGCCACTTCCGCGCCGCCTATCCAGTTGCTTGCGCCAAACTGGGTATTGTAGTTGCCGCGCACGGATACGTCGGCTTTGTTTTTCTCTTTCAGGCTTGAATTTTTGACATCGCTTTTGCTCACACCTGCGCCCACTTCGACAGCGGCACCGGTAAACGTACCTTCAGTATTCAACGGGGCGGCAACGGCGGAAGCTGCGGCGCTCAGAAAGAATGCAGTCAATAAAGTTTTCTTCATTTTCATAACTCCTGTCAGAATGAAAGGAAGGCGGCTTTTCGCTTTCCGACGATTACAGTATCAAAGCGTTTCAGACGGCCTGCAACAGCCTTTGCCTAGAGGTTACACGCCGCTGCTTCGATTTTACGTTTGTAATTTAAGGGTTTTTTGAAATTACGTGTTTAAAGTGATTGTTGCAGCATCTGCCCGTTTTTGTTCAGCGTAATGATAATGCGGCAGAATTTGGGAAAGAATCCGATTGTTTTTAAAACGTAATGCGGTAAAAAGACGGAGTTTAGAATGTTCCGTCTAAAAATCTATGTTTACATGCGGGGTGTGGTTTTTATGATCAAGGGTGGTTTAGAGTTGGCCTATTCTTGAGACGGAACAGAAAATAGTAAGGAAACCAGCACCGCCGCAAAGCGTTCCGCCGCGCCTTGCGCCGTGTGCAGGTAGAGTGCGGGTTCGATGAGTTCCAGTTCGTTCAGCAGCAGCCTGCCGCCGATGATTGTGCCGTCCACCCGTGCGTAAGCGGGCATTTGCGGCAATAAGTCCAGCACGCTGCGGGCGGTGCGGACGACGGTTTCGGACGGGGCGACGGGGCGGATTCCGACGCCGTAGGCGGAATTGGCGCGCCATTCGCCCTGCGGCGGCCGGCGGAGTACGGCATGGCTGAATGCGCCGTTGAAAAATATCAGCGAGGTTTCACCCGCCTGTTCGATTTCGCGGATGTATGGCTGGACGATGACGCCCTGCGGATAGGCCCGCCAATCGGGCGGCGGCGAAGCGGCGGTGATTCTGGCGACGGCGCGCCCGCTTTGTCCGACGGCGGGTTTGATGACGGCTTCCTGCCAGCCGCGTTCGCGCAAAATATTTTGCACCGCTTGATTTTCGGGCGGTGCGAACACGCTCGGTATCACGTCCGCACCCCATGCGGCCAGGTCGCACAGGTATTTTTTGTTCATGTTCCAGCGCATCAGCGGCGGCGGATTGACAAACCGCTGCCCGCTTTTTTCCGCGTCGTCCAGCCAGCGGCGGAATGCCTGCGGTTCGGCGGCATAGTCCCACGCGCACAGAGGCAGCAGGAATGGGTCGGCCGGACGGTTTTGCCAGATGTCGAAGCGGGTGGGGACGGATTGGCGGTTAAGTATGTCCGCCAGCGGCAGCAGGTTTTGCGGCGGCTGCGGATAGGTGCGGCAGGTGGTGATGGTGAGCATGGTCGGGCGGTATCGGTTGGACAGGAATCTCAAAAGGCCGTCTGAAACGTTTTCAGACGGCCTTTGCGGTTTATTTGACCTGCTGCATGTATTTTTTCAGACGACCCTTGCTCTGCATGGCGCGGTTTTCCAGTTCGTCCACGACGGCTTGTGCTTTGGCTTTGTTTACCGGTTTGCCGACCTGAATCACGCCGCTCATGTTCATCATGCGGTGCGGCGGGCAGATATAGACGTACACGCCTTCTTTGTCGAGTTTGAGGGTGAAGTCTTTGCCGTCTTCGGACAGGAAGTCGGCAACGCCGTCGGGCAGGGCTTTGCTTTGCACCCAGTGGCCTTTGTTGGCGGCTTTGAAGGTTACGGTGTCGCCGACTTTGGCGTTGACGTAGCCGGGTTCGAACACCATGCTACCGTCTTTGCCGTTGTCGAGCATTTTGACTTCGTGATTGGCGGCGTATGCGCCGAGGGAAGCGGTCAGCATGAGGAGGAAGAGGGATTTTTTCATGGAGGGAGTCCTTTCTAAGGATAAAAAATATGGGGCGGGCTGATGGGTCAAAGAGGTAAGCCTTGGGCTTACCGCCCTCTCCCTAACCCTCTCCCGCGGGAGAGGGGATAAGTTGCAGGGAGTCCGCAGGCCGGATGCTCAAATCCGACATTTCAGGAGCGGTTAAGTTAAGCACTCTGCCGCATCGGGCGGATAACGGGCAGGCCTTTGCTGTCGTATAAAAGTTCGATGTCCACTTTATACAGCCTGCCTATCATGTCCGCCTGCAACACATCCTGCGGCGCGCCCTGCGCCTGTACTTTGCCTTCGCCGAGCAGAATAACGCCGTCTGAAAACTGCGCGGCGAGGCTCAAATCGTGCAACACCATCAGCGTAACCAGATTGTGTTCGTGCGTGTATTGCACCACGCGTTCTAAAAGATTGAGTTGATGGTGCATATCCAGCGCGCTGACCGGTTCGTCCAGCATCAGGATTTCGGGGCGGCGCAGCATGACTTGGGCAAACATGACGAGCTGCCGCTGTCCGCCGGAAAGCCGCATGACGTCGCGGTGCGCCAGATGGCCGATGCCCAGCTCCGCCATGATACTTGCGGCTTCGTGCAGCAGTTCGTCGCCGACGTGCATGTGCAGCGCGTCCATGCGGCCGAGCAACACGACTTCCAGCGCGGTCAGCGAGGCTTCGGCGGCGGTGTCCTGCGGCATATAGCCTATGCGTTTGCGCCAGCTTTGCAGGTGGATTTTGCTCAACACTTCGTCGCCGTAGCGGATGGTGCCTTTGTGCGCCACTTCGCCGAAAATCGTTTTCATCAGCGAGGATTTGCCCGTGCCGTTGGGGCCGAGCACGGAATAGACTTTGCCTTGTTCCAGCGTCAAATCGATACTGTCGGCGACCACATAATCGCCGCGCCGGATATGGACGTTTTCAAGTTTCAACATTTCAGACGACCTACCGTTTCGTTAACACAATCCAGAAGAAGAACGGTACGCCGACAAACGACGTAACGATCCCCACCGGAAACAGCGCGCCAGGGATAATCACCTTGGACAACACGCTCGCTACCGATAAAAACGCCGCCCCCGCCAGCATCGCGCCGGGCAGGAAAAAGCGTTGGTCTTCGCCCAAAAGAATCCGCGCCACATGCGGCGCGACCAGTCCGATAAAGCCGATGACGCCGACGAAACTGATGGCCGTCGCCGTCATCACCGCCACCAACACCAGCGTTTTCAGGCGCAAAAGTTGCAGATTGATGCCCAGCCCGACGGCGCGTTCTTCGCCCAAGCGCAGCGCGGTCAGCTTCCACACATCGCGCGAAAGCAGTAGCACACACACCGCCGTAACCGCCGCCGTAACCGCCACCGTCTCCCAAGTCGCCTTGGTCAGGCTGCCGAACAGCCAAAACAGAATCTGCTGCGAAATCTCAGGCGCGGCGATAAACTGAATCAGCGACAGAATCGACTGAAATAGGAACAAAAGCGCAATCCCCACCAGCACCAGCATCGCCGAATTGAAGCGGCGCGCCGAGGCAAACAGAAACAAGATGCCCGAAGCCAGCATGGTCATCACAAACGCGCCGATGGGGACGGCGACCGTTTCAGGCAGCCCGAAACCGCCGAACGCAATCACCACCGACGCGCCCAAACCCGCCGCCGCCGCCAAGCCCAGCGTATAAGGGCTGGCCATCGGATTGTTCAACAGCGTCTGAATCTCCGCCCCGCCGACACCCAAAGCCGCACCGACCACCAAGGCCATCACCGCAATCGGCAGGCGCAAATCCATCACAATCAGGCGGTTCATTTCATCGACTTCGGGTTTGCCCAGCAAAACATTGACCACTTCGCCGACCGGCAGCGTGTCCGTCATCGCCGGGCCGGTGGCGATGTCGAATAGGAAGCTGACCGCCGCGATGATTAAAAACATCAAAACAATCAACCAACGCTTGCCTTCTAGCCTGCGCTGGTTTCTCACAATCTCGGCGACAACCGAATCATTCATTTTTCAAACCTTTGAAATTAAGGAACAAGGTCGGGTATCCATACCCTGCAATCTCTTTTGTCTGTATCCGTTTTGAAAGGTGGTTTTTTGAAAATCGGGATAACGGCATTCCAAACGGCTTTGCCCTCTCCCTAGCCCTCTCCCACGGGGAGAGGGAATCGGATGACTGAAATTCAACTATTGTTGTGATTCCCTGCAATTTGTTTTGTTCTCTTTCCCACGGAGAGAGGGTAAAGTCCGACCATTGTTGTGATTCTCTGCCATTTGTTCCCTCTCCCCGCGGGAGAGGGTTAGGGAGAGGGCAAAAACAGTCAAACCCACCTAACACTCCCCGCTCGCTACGACGGAAAGTCGTAGCGTGGGCTTCGCCCGCGAAAACAGGGAAAACCTCAGACCGTTCGCCATCATTTCTACAAATGCTACTCCCCATGAAAGAGGGAGCAAATTGTAGGGAGTCACAACAATGGTCGGGCTTCAGTTATCTGATCCCCTCTCCCCGTGGGAGAGGGTTAGGGAGAGGGCCACAACAGTCAAACCCACCTGAAGTTCCCTGTTCGGCACGACGGAAAGTCATAGCGTGTGCTTTGCCAACAAAAACATGAAATCCCATACCGTTCGCCATCATTTCTGCAAACTTTACCCGTGGGCAAAGCCCACGCTACAGTTCTGTACAAGATTCACGCTACTTTCAGACGACCTTTCGCATAAAAAAGGTCGTCTGAAACCCATAAGCCCGCCTTACTGCCCTTTCGGATACAGGTAGAACGTACCGTTCGGCACGACCGGCAGATTTTGGCGGTAGAAGTCGGTATAAGTTTTCTCAGGATTGAAGTCTTTGAACAACTGCGGATAAATCGCTTTGGCCATAAATTGAATTGATGCGCCGTCGGAAAGCGTGCGCGAGTTGGCGTGGTAGGCGGCGTAGAGGCGGTTGTTTTTAATCGCAGGCAGGTTCGCCCAGCCGGCGCGTTTGGCAAAACCGGCCAAGCGTTTTTCCGCTTCGGCTTTCGGAATGCCCCAACCCATCACCATGGCGGTCGGGCTTTTCTTTAATTCGGTTTCGCGGCCGGTAATCACGATGACGTCGGGTTTGGCGGCGAGGACTTTTTCAGGGTTGATCGGGCCGTAGAACTCGACCGAAGATGCGGAAATATTGTTGCCGCCGACCAGCGTCGCCATCGAACCCCACATACTCTTGCCGAAGGTGACGCTGTGTTCCGCAGGGCCTTTGTTGCCGAACTCGACATACACTTTAGGCTTGGGCAGGTTGGCTTTTTTCACGCGCGCTTGGATGGTGTCGGCGATGCGTTTGTAGTCTGCCGCCAGCTTGTCCGCTTTTTGCTGCTGACCGGTCAGCGTGCCGATGAGTTTGGTTGACTGGACGTGTTTGGCGACCGTTTGCGCGTTGTAGTCCAACACCACAATCGGAATGCCCGCTTTGTTGATACGGGCAAGGTCTGAACCCAAAGCCTTATACTGCCAGTCCGCCAGAATCAGCAAATCAGGCTTCAATGCCAAAACCTTTTCAACGGAGAACGTGCCGACTTCCACCTCGCCCACGTCGGCTAGCTGGTTCAGCTTAGGCACGGCTTTGCTGAACGCCACCCAGCTCGGCGGCGCCCAGTCGGCCCAAACCGCTTTGGAGAAACCGACCACATTATTCAGCGCGTCCTTGCCGCCGATGGCCATGTAGTCTTGATAATAAAAGCCCAAAACCACACGCTTGGCAGGCAGATCGACGGTTACTTTGCGGCCGTTGACATCGGTAATCTGAACCGGTTTGGCATAAGTGGCAAGGGTTGCGCAGGAAAGTGCGGCAGCCAGCGCGAAGGCGGACAAACGCTGAAATTTCATTAAGTTTATTCCTTATAATTTAATCGATAACAATTATTGTTTCTTTAATTTATATTAAATTACAGGATTTTTCAAGCGCCGAAAGATGGCCAAACGGGAAAGCGGATAAACGGCCTGCCGAATCAAATAAAGAGGTATTTTCCCGCAATAAAATATGTCAAAAGGCCGTCTGAAATTTATTTTTCAGACGGCCTTTGTAGGAAAATAACCGAATCTGCCCTTCAAACCGGCAGCAGCGCGTTAACGGGAAAAAGACGGCGCCTTCCGCGGCGGGTTTACCGTCAGGCGGACTACCTCTTCGAGTTCGTTGTCATCCCGATCAATAAGTTCTATCGGGAATTTCAGACGCAACGCCGTAACGATGGCGCCGACCGACAATCCTGCGGCATCAAGCAACTCGATTTCCTTAAGCACCGGTTTGGAAAGGTTGAACATGGTTTTTCCTTAAGATTTAATTTGTTTCAGACGGAAAACAGCAAACCCTAACCCACTTTGTCGCCCGGCTGCGCGCCTGCATCGACATCCAAGAGCTTCAGTTTGCCCTCGGCGGTGGCGGCGGAGAGGATCATGCCTTCGGATACGCCGAATTTTGCCATTTTGCGCGGGGCAAAGTTGGCGACGGCGATGACCATGCGGCCGTTCAATTCGGCGGGGTTGGGATAAGACGCGGCGATGCCGGAGAAGATGATGCGTTTTTCAAAACCGAAATCGAGGTCGAATTTCAAAAGTTTGGTGCTGCCTTCGACGGCTTCGCAGTTCAATACTTTGGCGACGCGCATGTCGATTTTCATGAAGTCGTCGAAGCTCGCTTGTTCGGCGACTTTTTCGTATTGACTTTCTTCGGCGGCAGGCGCGGGGGTCGTCTGAATGCTTTGTTTGTTGGCTTCGATTAAATCGTCCACTTGTTTTTGCTCCACTCGTTGCATTAAATGTTCGTATTTGTTGATGGCGTGTTCGCCTAGGGTTTCGCGCGTGTTCGCCCAGGTAATCGCGTCCAGATTGAGGAAACGCGCGGCGTTGGCGGCGGTTTGCGGCAACACGGGGGCGAGGTAGGCGGTCAGCATGGTGAAGGCGTTGATGAGTTCGCTGCATACTTCGTGCAGCAAATCATCTAATATATGATGCGTATCCAGTACCTTAATACTGATCCATAAGTCAGCAATAGTAGTCGCCAAATTTTCAGATTGAATTTCCTCTAAGCTCAGGGGGTATGGGCTGTGGTTAGGGTCGTTATTATAATTCTCGAGAATTTTTCTTCCTTCCTCTTGTGAATACCCTAGAATTGATTCTTTAACTTTTTCATAGTTTTCCAATGAGAAAGTTTCTTTTTCTTTTTGGAAAATATCTTTTTTATTTTTAGGAAGTGAATTAATAAATTTATTTAAATCATCTAAATCATTTTTGATAATGATTGGTTTGGTAAAAAGTGCATCATCCAATTCAGGTAAGTCTGCTAATTTAGCATTGTCTTTCTTAGTAAATCTCCATTTGTATTTTGGAGATTCCAGAAATTTGTTCAGCTCCCACGGCTTGTTGGCATCGACGTATTCGTTCACGGCATCTGCCAATGCCATGATGTCGCGCAGGGCGCGGGCGTATTCGCGGTTTTCGTATTGCTCGGCGATGGTCTCGCTTTCGGCAGCGAGTTTTGCCAGCAATGCGCTACCTGAAACGTCTTTCAGACGACCTTCAAAGCGTTTGGTGATGAAACCTGACGCGCGGGCGGCGATGTTGACGTATTTGCCGACGAGGTCGCTGTTGACGCGCGAGATAAAGTCTTGCAGGTTCAAATCGATGTCTTCGATTTTGCTGTTGAGCTTGGCGGCGATGTAGTAACGCATCCACTCGGGGTTCAGGCCCTGTTCCAGATAGGATTTGGCGGTGATGAAGGTGCCGCGCGATTTGGACATTTTTTGTCCGTCCACGGTCAGGAAACCGTGTGCGTACACGCCGGTCGGGGCGCGGTGGCCGGAAAAATGCAGCATGGCGGGCCAGAACAGGGCGTGGAAATAGAGGATGTCTTTGCCGATAAAGTGGTACATCTCGGTTTGGCTGTCGGCTTTGAAGTATTCGTCGAAATCGATGCCGATGCGGTCACACAGGTTTTTAAACGACGCCATGTAACCGACGGGCGCGTCCAGCCAGACGTAGAAGTATTTGCCCGGCGCGTCGGGGATTTCGAAACCGAAATACGGGGCGTCGCGGGAGATGTCCCAGTCGGACAGGGTGGTTTCTTCGCCTTCGCCCAGCCATTCTTTCATTTTGTTGAGGGCTTCGGGTTGCAGATGGGACTTGCCGTCGTGCGGGTTGTTGCCGGAAGTCCATTCTTTCAGGTAGCCCGCGCATTCGCCCAGTTTGAAGAAGAAGTGTTCGGATTCGCGCAATTCGGGTTTGGCACCGGAAACGGCGGAATACGGGTTGATCAGTTCGGTCGGGGAATAGGTCGTGCCGCAGACTTCGCAGTTGTCGCCGTATTGGTCTTGGGCGTGGCATTTGGGGCATTCGCCTTTGACGAAGCGGTCGGGCAGGAACATTTGTTTTTCGGGGTCGAAAAGCTGCTCGATGACGCGGCTCTCAATCTTGCCGTTGGCTTTCAGCGCGCGGTAAATGTCTTGGGAAAACTTTTTGTTTTCAGGGGAATGGGTGCTGTAGTAATTGCTGTAGCCGATGTGGAAACCGGTAAAGTCGGCGAGGTGCTCTTCGCGCACTTTGGCAATCATGTCTTCGGGCGCGATGCCTTGTTTTTGCGCAGCCAGCATCACGGGCGTGCCGTGGGTGTCGTCGGCGCAGCAGTAGTGGCACTCGTGGCCGCGCAGTTTTTGGAAGCGCACCCAAACGTCGGTTTGGATGTGTTCGACCATGTGGCCGAGGTGGATGCTGCCGTTGGCATAGGGCAGCGCGGAGGTAACGAGGATTTTGCGTGTCATGGTTTATGCTTGGGAAAACAATCATTAAAGATGGTGAATTATACCGCAAAACAAATATGGAAAGGCCGTCTGAAACCTCTGCAAGGGTGTTTCAGACGGCCTTTCGACGGAACGGACTTCTTTAAATCAGCGTTTCGCTTTTGCCGGTTTTTTCTTGTCCGACGCCGCCAAACGCATGGCGACGAACTCGACCATCAGGTCTTTTTTCGTCCAGAAAAAGGTTTTCATTTTTTCCAGCGAATAAATCTTCCTGACCATTGCGGGCAGGCCGTTGTGGATGATGGCGGCGATTTCGCCGTTGGCGGATTCGCTGTCCATCGCGGTTTTGAGGTCGGTACCATGCGCCAGCAGGTAGTCGTTGATGGCTTTTTTCACGCCGCCGTTGATTTCAAACTGTTTCATCAGGCTTTCCTTTCCGTATATGCGTTGACTTGAAACGTTATTGTTATGAACTACTTACTGAAGTTATTTTAACAGAATGTGCATTCGGCCGCACTTTTCGGACGGTGTTGCGGCGGTCGTTGTGTTCCGATTGATACAAAACAGGGCGGCAATCGGCTCCGTTTTGCCGTTACAATACGGATATTGTGTTTTGAGGCCGTCTGAAAATGTATCTGTGGTTTAAGCTCCTCCATATTTTCTTTATGATTTCTTGGTTTGCAGGACTTTTTTACCTGCCGCGCATTTATGTGAATCTGGCACAGGTCGACCCGCAGGCCGAGCCGGCGGAATATCAGCGGCTGCTGGGCATGGCGCAGCGGCTGTACAAATTCATGTCGCCGCTGGGCATCGGCGCGCTGGTGTGCGGCATCGTGATACCGTTTGCCAACGGCTGGTGGGGATTCGGCTGGGTACATGTCAAGCTGCTGCTGGGCCTGCTGCTGCTGGGCTACCAGCACGTCTGCCGCGCCCATCTGCGCCGTTTTTGCGAACACGCGTGCCGCCATTCGCACAAATGGTACCGCGTGTTTAACGAGATACCGGTTTTGATGATGGTTGCCGCACTGTATCTGGTGGTATTCAAACCGTTTTGATTTTTGATTGACGAATCCGGAGAGGCCGTCTGAACATGACTGTTGAAATCGAACGCCGTTTTTTGCTGAAACACGACGGCTGGCGCAACCAAGCGTCCGCGCCGCAAACCCTGCATCAGGGCTATATCAGCGTGGAAAAGGAACGCACCATCCGCGTGCGCATCATTGGCGACAGGGCTTGGCTGACGCTGAAAGGCTATATTTCCGACCTCAGCCGCAGCGAATTTGAGTATGAAATCCCGCTGGAACACGCGCGGCAGATGATGGACGGCATGTGTCCGTTCAAAATGGAAAAACGCCGCTACCGCGTGCCTTACGGCGGCTTCGTGTTTGAAATCGACGAATACGGCGGCGACAACGCGCCCCTGATAGTGGCGGAAATCGAACTGCCCTCGGAAGACGCCCGATTTGAAAAACCCGACTGGCTGGGCGAAGAAATCACGTCCGACGGCAGATTCACCAATGCGTATCTGAGCAAGCACCCATATTCTGCATGGGAAAAATAGCAAATCAAAAAGAGGCCGTCTGAAAACCCGAAACAGGATTTTCAGACGGCCTCCCTTCTTTCAGGCTATATGGCCGCTCAACCCGAAACGCGTTCGATTTTCGCGCCTACGCGGCCGAGTTTTTTCTCGATATGCTCGTAGCCGCGGTCGAGGTGGTAGATGCGTTCGACGATGGTTTCGCCGCCTGCGACTAGGCCGGCGATGACGAGGCTGGCGGAGGCGCGCAGGTCGGTCGCCATGACGGTGGCGCCGGAGAGGGTTTCCACGCCTTTGACATAGGCGGTGTTGCCTTCGGTGGTGATGTTCGCGCCCATGCGGTTGAGTTCGGGAACGTGCATGAAGCGGTTTTCGAAAATGGTTTCGACCACGCGGCAGCTTCCTTCGGCAATGGCGTTCATCGCCATAAACTGCGCCTGCATGTCGGTGGGGAAGCCGGGATGGACGACGGTACGGATGTCCACGGCTTTGGGGCGCTGCTGCATGTCGATGGAAATCCAGTCGTCGCCTGCTTCGATGACCGCGCCCGCCTCGGTCAGTTTTTCCAACACGGCTTCCATCGTTTTCGGCGCGGCGCGGCGCAGCACGACTTTGCCGCCGGTCATGGCGACGGCGCAGAGGAAGGTGCCGGCTTCGATGCGGTCGGGTACGACGCTGTGTTCGCAGCCGTGCAGCTCTTCGACTCCCTCAACGGTCATGACGGGTGTGCCGATGCCGCTGATTTTCGCGCCCATTTTGACGAGGCATTCGGCCAAGTCGACGACTTCGGGTTCGATGGCGCAGTTTTCCAAAACAGTGGTGCCTTCGGCAAGGGTTGCCGCCATCAGCAGGTTTTCCGTGCCGCCCACTGTTACCACGTCCATCACCACGCGGCAGCCTTTCAGACGGCCTTTGGCTTTGACGTAGCCGTGTTCGATGGTGATTTCCGCCCCCATGGTTTCGAGGCCTTTGAGGTGCTGGTCGACGGGGCGCGAACCGATGGCGCAGCCGCCGGGCAGGCTGACTTGGGCTTCGCCGAAACGCGCCAGCGTCGGGCCGAGCACGAGGATGGAGGCGCGCATGGTTTTGACCAATTCGTAGGGGGCGCAGGTGTTGTTGACCGTGCCGCCGTTGATTTCGAATTCATGGACGTTGTCGGTCAGCACGCGCGCGCCCATGCCTTGCAGCAGTTTCTGAGTGGTTTTGACGTCGGCCAGCATCGGCACGTTTTTCAGGCGCAGCGTGCCTGCGGTCAGCAGACCCGCACACATCAGCGGCAGGGCGGCGTTTTTCGCGCCGGATACGGTGATTTCGCCGTTTAACGGGCCGTTAGCGGTGATTTTGAGTTTGTCCACAGTGATTCTTTCGTTTTGGAGGAGGCGCGCCGGACGGGTATCCGGCGGGAAGTGTCGTTAAAGACCGAATTATAAGGGATTTTCCGTATGTTTGCGCCCGCAGGCGGATAATTTTTCCGAAAGAGAGTGTGGGTGCGGGCCGGCCGTTCAATACGAAAGGCCGTCTGAAAATGTTTTTCAGACGGCCTTGTGAAGTCAGAAATGCCGGTTACGGCCTGTATTCGGGCTGCATTCCGTTGGGCAGCAGCAGCCAAACGTAGCCTTTGGCTTTCATTTTGCCGGCGGTTTCGCCTGCTTTGTCGCCGTAGCCCCAGAAGTAGTCCACGCGCACGGCGCCTTTGATGGCGCTGCCGGTATCCTGCGCCATAATCAGGCGGTTGAGGGCGTGGCCGGTGAGCGGGTGGGCGGTGGCGACAAACAGGGGGGCGCCGAGGGTGATGTAGTGGCGGTCGACGGCGCCGGCGTATTCGCCCAGCAGCGGCGTGCCGAGTGCGCCCAGCGGGCCTTCGTCGCTGTCGCCGGGAAGTTCGCGGAAGAAGACGTAGCTGGGGTTCTGCCCCAATACTTCGGCCAGCCGTTGCGGGTTTTGCTGCATGTAGGCTTTGATGCCCTGCATGGTGGTCTGTCCCAGCGGGAGGTAGCCTTTGTCGGCCATGTAGCGGCCGATGGAGACGTAGGGTTGTTCGTTCTTATCGGCGTAACCTAGGCGGATGTATTTGCCGGACGGGGTTTTCAGACGGCCTGAACCTTGAATCTGCATGAAGAAGAGTTCGACGGGGTCGTCGGCGTAACCGAGAATCGGGGCTTTGCCGTTGAGTGCGCCGCCGTTAATCTGATTGCGGTTGTGGTAGGGCAAGAAGCGGCCGCCTGCGAAACGGCCTTTGAGCGCGGTGGTGCGGGCGGTGATGGGGAACTGGGACAAATCGGCGGCGTATTGTCCGGCTTCGTCTATCACGCCGCTGTTTTGCCCGGTGGCGCGGACGCGGACGGTTGATTTGCTGCCGCGCAGGTTGGCGGGCAGCGGTACGGAAACAAAGTCGTGGGGGATGCCGTAGATGGGGAATTTTGCTTTGGCGGTCTGGCGGGTGTCGCCGTGAAGGACGGGTTCGTAATAGCCGGTTACGGTACCGGCCTGGGAACCGTTGGCGCTGACCTGCCACGGGGTGAAGTATTTTTCAAAGAAGGCCTTGGCGGAGAAATGATGTTCGCCGGTTTGCGCGGCCTGTGTGCAGACGTCTTGCCAGCCTTCGCGGTTTCTCAGCTTTTCGCAGCCGAGTTTGAACGATTTGAGGCTTTGGGCGAAGTGCTGGGTCGCCCAGTGCGGCAGGTCGCCGTGTCGGACGGCGGTATAGCTGGCGCCGCCGCCGGGGGTAACGGTCGTACCGGGCGGGTGCGGCGTGCCAGTCGGCCGGTCGGGGCCTTTGACGACGGGGATTGTGGTGCCGGTTTGCGGTTTCTTGATGCTTTTGCTCGGACAGGCCGATAAGAGTGCGGCTGTCAGGCCGAGCAGCAGGGTGCGGAAAATCTGTTTGTTTGTGTTCATAGATTATATGGGCCAAGGAAAGAAGCAGGCCGTCTGAAACGGGGTTTCAGACGGCATCGTTTAAGGGTTTGTCTTGCTGCGCTTCATTCTAACATAGAATGTATGTCATGCCGAATATGCCGACAAATCAGCCTTTTATGACATTCTGAAACGGCGGCGGGCATCGTTCCCGTCCGGTTGCCGCGATTTAAATCGGCAAACCCGTTTTCTTGTTCCGACAATTTCTTAATCAATCATCACTTAATTAAAGAACAAAAATTATTTGCATTTGTACAAATATACGCATATAAATGGAAAAATTGCCTTTTAAGGCAGCCCAACCAAAATAATTTAGGATTCGTTTATGCTGATTGCTTTTTTGATTATGCTGCGCGAGGGCATCGAGGCCGCCCTGATTGTGGGCATCGTCGCCGGTTTTTTGAAACAGTCGGGACATTCGCGGCTGATGCCTAAGGTGTGGCTGGGCGTGGCTTTGGCTGCGCTGATGTGTTTGGGCATCGGATACGGCATCCATTCGGCAACGGGCGAGATTCCACAGAAGGAACAGGAATTTGTGGTCGGCGTTATCGGTTTGGTGGCGGTGGCGATACTGACTTATATGATTTTATGGATGAAAAAAGCCGCCCGTTCGATGAAGCAGCAGCTTCAGGATTCGGTTCAGACGGCCTTAAACCGAGGCAACGGCCAAGGTTGGGCTTTGGTCGGCATGGCTTTTCTGGCTGTGGCGCGCGAGGGGCTGGAGAGTGTGTTTTTCCTCTTGGCGGTATTTCAACAAAGTCCGACTTGGTCTATGCCCGTCGGCGCGGTATTGGGGCTGCTGGCCGCAGTGGTCATCGGCGCGCTGATTTATCAGGGCGGTATGCGTCTGAATCTGGCGAAGTTTTTCCGCTGGACGGGCGTGTTTTTGATTGTAGTGGCGGCCGGTTTGGTGGCCGGTTCGCTGCGCGCGCTGCATGAGGCAGGCGTGTGGAACCACCTGCAAGAGGTGGTGTTTGATTCTTCCAAATACCTGCATGAAGACAGCCCGCTGGGCGTGCTGCTCGGCGGCTTCTTCGGCTATACCGATCACCCGACGCAGGGCGAGGTGCTGGCGTGGCTGCTGTATTTGGTTCCGGTCATGATTTGGTTTCTGCACGGCAGTAAGCCCGCCGCGGTGCAGAGGTCGTCTGAAAGCCATTAGTGGCGCTTAAAAATTCCGTATCTCATTCTTATCAACATGCCAAAGAGGTTTGAAATGAAAAAACTCAATATAACTGCTTTATCCGTGATGCTGGCTTTGGGTCTGACCGCGTGTCAGCCGCCCGAAGCGGAAAAATCTGCGCCTGCCGCGTCAGGTGCTTCGGGCGCGTCCGGCGCGAATGCCGGCGGCACCGTCAACGTCGGCGTGAACGACACCGCCTGCGAACCGATGGAACTGACCGTACCGAGCGGACAAGTCGTGTTCAACATCAAAAACAACAGCGGTCGCAAGCTCGAATGGGAAATCCTCAAAGGCGTGATGGTGGTTGACGAACGCGAAAACATCGCACCCGGACTTTCCGACAAAATGACCGTTACCCTGCTGCCGGGCGAATACGAAATGACCTGCGGCCTCTTGACCAACCCGCGCGGCAAGCTGGTGGTAACCGACAGCGGCTTTAAAGACACCGGCAACGAAGCCGATTTGGAAAAACTCGCCAAACCGCTTGCCGACTATAAAGTTTACGTCCAAGGCGAAGCCAAAGAGCTGGTTGCCAAAACCAAAGCCTTCACCGATGCCGTCAAAGCGGGCGACATCGAAAAAGCCAAATCCCAGTTTGCCTCCGCCCGCACCCACTACGAACGCATCGAGCCGATTGCCGAACTCTTCAACGAACTCGACCCCGCCATCGACGCGCGTGAAGACGACTTCAAAGACAAAACCGAAGACGCGGCCTTCACCGGCTTCCACCGCATCGAACACGCCCTGTGGGTCAAAAAAGACGTATCCGGCGTGAAAGACATTGCCGACAAACTCATGAAAGACGTTGAAGCCCTGCAAAAAGAAATCGACGCCCTCTCCTTCCCGCCGAACAAAGTCGTCGGCGGCGCGGCAGTGTTGATTGAAGAAGTTGCCGGCAGCAAAATCAGCGGCGAAGAAGACCGTTACAGCCACACTGACTTGAGCGACTTCCAAGCCAACATCGAAGGCGCGCAAAAAATCGTCGAACTCTTCCGTCCGATGATTGCCGAGAAAAACAAAGCCCTGCTCGAGAAAGTCGATGCCAACTTCAAACAAGTAACCGACATCCTCGCCAAATACAAAACCAAAGACGGCTTTGAAACCTACGACAAACTCAGCGACGCAGACCGCAAAACCCTTCAGGCACCGATTAACGCCCTTGCCGAAGACCTGAGCCAACTGCGCGGCACACTGGGCCTCAAATAAACTTGACCCGCCCGTTTCAGACGACCTTTTGAGATACAAGGGGTCGTCTGAAAACTTATCGCTGATGCCCTCTCCCACGGAAAGGGAAAGGCCGTAGCGTGGGCTTTGCCTGCGAAAAACCCGAATACAGAAATCGTAGGCTGGGTCGGGTTTGCCAACCCAACCTGCCCTGCTGACAGCCGTATCAAAAATTAAACGGGTTAGCTGTATCGCCGTTCCAAGATTAGATTTCTGAGAAAGTTTGGTTTGCCCCAAATGCAAGCACAAGCATTTCGGAGGTCCGCTAATCCTCCGGTAGAAGAACAGGTAGGGTGTGTGGCGCAGCCACGCACGCGGAAATCGCGCATCCCTTACCGTTTATTCGATTGATCGATGATTCAAAGTTTTCAGACGACCTTAAACGTCGTCTGAAAATTCAAAATAGCAAACTTAAACAAAACAACCGCGTACATACCGCAGCCCGAATCCCACAAAGGACTCCGCCATGAGCCAAGACAACAACCCACAACCCGCCCAACCGACCAAACGCACCCTGTTCAAAACCGTCCTAGCCGCCGGCGCAGCCGGCGCGGCAGGCTGGTTCGCCGGCAAACAACAAGGCGAAACCGCCGCCGAGACCCGCAACAACGAACACTCCCCGCAAGCCTACCCCTGCTACGGCACGCACCAAGCCGGCATTACCACCCCGCACCAACTCTTCGGCATCATGTGCGCCTTCGACGTAACCGCCAAAGACCCCAAACAACTCGAAAACCTCTTCCGCACCCTTACCGCCCGCATCGAATTCCTCACCCAAGGCGGCGAATACCAAGACGGCGACAAAAAACTCCCCCCCGCAGGCAGCGGCCTGCTCGGCAAAACATTCCGCCCCGACGGGCTCACCATCACCGTCGGCGTCGGCAGCAGCCTCTTTGATGACCGCTTCGGACTCAAAGACAAAAAACCCCGCCACCTCCAAGAAATGCGCGACTTCCCCAACGACCGCCTCCAAAAATCATGGTGCGACGGCGACCTCAGCCTCCAAATCTGCGCCTTCACCCCCGAAACCTGCCAAGCCGCCCTGCGCGACATCATCAAAAACACCGCCCAAACCGCCGTCATCCGCTGGAGCATAGACGGCTGGCTGCCCAAAGCCGAACCCGGCGCCATCGCCGCCCGCAACCTCCTAGGCTTCCGCGACGGATCCGGCAACCCCGACGTATCCGATCCCAAAATTGCCGACCAAGTCCTCTGGACAGGCATCGCCGCCAACAGCCAAGACGAACCCGCCTGGACCAAAAACGGCAGCTATCAGGCCGCCCGCCTCATCCGCCACTTCGTCGAATTCTGGGACAGGACGCCCTTGCAGGAACAAACCGACATCTTCGGCCGCCGCAAATACAGCGGCGCCCCCATGGACGGCAAAAAAGAGAGCGACACCGCCGACTTCGCCAAAGACCCCGACGGCAAAACCACCCCCAAAGACAGCCACATGAGGCTCGCCAACCCGCGCGACCCCGAGTTCATGAAAAAACACCTGCTCTACCGCCGCGCCTTCAACTACTCCCGCGGTCTCGCCGCCAACGGCCAGCTCGACGTCGGCTTGGTTTTCATCTGCTACCAAGCCAACCTCTCCGACGGCTTCATCTTCGTCCAAAACCTACTCAACGGCGAACCGCTGGAAGAGTACATCAGCCCCTTCGGCGGCGGCTATTTCTTCATCCTGCCCGGTGTAGAAAAAGGCGGTTTTTTGGGACAGGGGCTACTGGGGCTGTAGGTAGTCTGCATCTCCAGTCAAAACGACGGTTCAGAAGGCAAACCGCTGAAAATTAAGTAGCAACTGTATTTTTCACCCCGTCGGGCAAAAATACCAAAACTCAAATCAAGCCGTTCGGATACCGTTTTCGGTGGTACCGTTTTCGGCAAAGTAATCACGCATCCGGGCATTCAATATCGTCAGCAGTTTGCGCATACATGCCGTAACGGCAACCTTATACGGCTTCCCCTTAGACAACAGGCGTTGGTAGAAATCCCGAATAAGCGGTTCAAAACGTGTCGCTACCACGGTAGCCATATACAGCGCCTTACGCACCGCAGACCTTCCGCCGAAGCAGCGGCTTTTAAATTTGGTTTCCCCACTCTCCCTCGGGTGCGGGGCAATGCCGACCAAACTCGCTATCCGTTTGTGCGACAGCCGTCCCAATTCGGGCAGCATCGCCGTCGTTATCGAACCGATGCCTTTGATTTGCTCTGCCACTTGGGCTTTGCCGTCAAAATGCGTGTGGGTGTGGTCGTCGATTTGTTTGTCCAATTCGTCAATCAGCCGGTCAAAATGGGCAATCAGTTGTTTGACGCTTTCGACTTGCGTTTCGTGAACCTGATGCAGTCGGTTTTTCTCGGCAGCCCGCATATCCACCAGCTGGTTGCGGCGGTTGACCAATGCTTCCAACACTTCTTCCGCTTCGGTGGGCGGGTGGTAGAGCATGCATGGTTTGCCAATCTTCTTTCTGCGTCATCATCTGTGCGAAGAAGGCGAGCATTTTGGCATCTTTGGCATCGGTTCGTGCATAACGCTGGAACGAACCATATCCGTAATCATTTCACGTTGTTCGTAAAGGGATTTGTCCAATTTTTCTTGAAGATTTTGAACAATTTTATTGCTGTTTTGCTTGAATTGCGCCATAACCATCCGCCGTCTCGAGCAAAAGTTTGTGCGCACGCTCAATTTCATTGTTATCCATGAATCGCTTTCTTAAAGAAAAAATAAAACAAAAGGAATGCTTTATCAGCATTCCCTATAATCTGTTAAATCAACCGAACGACCTACCGCCATAGCTGCGTTCTTCTTGCATTTGCGGCGTATTTTGGGCGGTTTCTTGCTGCTGGCGGTTTTCTTTTAAGGCTTCTGCCTGTTCGGCACGGAAATTTGCCACTACATCGGGATTTTCTGCCAAGGCTTTGGTGGCAAATGTGCCGTCGGTGTCGTTTTTCAAACCTTGAATAAGGGCTTGGAGTTTGTCGGCTGGAGAGTTGTTTTCTTTTGTATTTTCGTTTTGTTCTAAATTATCTAATCTGTCCTTAATTTCAATATCCCAATTAGGCGTGCCATACCCCTTAATTGAAGGATGATTTAAATTATATTGTTTTTCTCTGACAGTTGTTCCAGAACGATCGCCTGGTTTGGCACTTGTATTTCCTTCTATCGTGTAAACAATCCCTTTTTCCAAATCCACATCGGTAACAACGCCAGTATGATTAACAGTTCTAGTTTTGTCTTTTGTAGGTAAGAGGAAAAAAATCTGGTCTCCCTTTTGGGGTGTATAATTTGCCGAATCATTCCACCCCCCAATTTTTTGATAATTATTTTTACTATTTTCTGTTCTTGCGGAAAATCCCCCAATCATTTGTCTTGCATTTTGTTTACCAAAAGATTCTTCCATAACATAATCAACATACATATCGCACCAAAATTTTCCTTGTAGTCCATAGTGCGCACCAAAAATGGTTATGTCTTTGCCTTTTTCTGTATAGCCGTTATATTTCCTTAAGTTTTCAATATAATCATTAATTACTTGATCTTTAATATATTCTTTCGAATTTTCTTGATTGCTTACTTTAAATTCATTTGCTGCCATTTTCATTCCTTTGAAATAATGGTTGAAATCTAAATAATACAACGGCTACCTGATGATTTTTAGGGATTAAAATAATTCCTGTGACTGTTTGTTGATTTTAAAGCCATGTTTATCACGGTTAGTACAAGTTAGCGTTGATTCGCTTGCTGTGCATTGCCAACCATCACCTTTAATACTTTCCCCTGATTTTAATATTGTTGCCCTAGGGTTAAATGGAAAATCGCTACTACAAACCAGACTGGCTTTTCCATTTTGTCCCACAAAAAACGATTCACCCCATTCCAATTCACACTCACCGCGTGGCAAAATCGGCTCATTCTCAATTCGGGTAAAACACTCTACGCCTATTACTTCTGCATCTTCAAGCTGACTTTCTGCTCCACAATAAATTGTGCCATTGGCAGCCCGAAAGTTAAATTTGTAGTTCGTTGTTTCATTCATATATGAATCGTTTATTGTAGAAACAGGCTCTTTTGCATTCACTGTACAACCTGCCGAAAAAATAGAAAGTGCAATAGTTGGGATAATGAGTAATTTTTTATATTGCATAATAACTCCTTGAGTAGCTGTGATTTTGTAGCATTGTAGCAATAAATCCTTAAAATGAAAAACACGGTTAAAATTGACCGCACTTTGTAGGCCGTCTGAAACCGTATCCCGATACAGTTTCAGACGGCCTTAAATATTTTATAGAAATTATATGGTTAAGCAGATACGTTTAATCTCGGCACTTTAATCTTGCCTTGTAATCGTTTTGTAAACGAACTATCCTTATAATAGCGGATTTTTTCACACATTACAGGATGGGATAGACCCTCATACACGAAAATCTCTTTATCTTCCGGCATTGCCTTTAATTCTTGTGGAAGCATCAATGCCCGACGTTCGTCACCAATACTGACACTTTTCTCCCTGCCTTTAGTTACATTGGATTTTTTTACTGATGTATAACCGAGCATTTCCGAGTAATCCGCTGCATCTTGTTGCTCGCGCGGGGTGTAGAGGATTTGTAAGGCATGGTTGGTTACCATAGTCCGGCTTACTTCTTTTCCATATACAGAATCTAATTGGGCTAAAGATTGAATGATCGGAAACAGCCTAATGTTGTAACCTGCGATATAACTGACTGATTTGGCAATAATATCTACAGCACCTATGGAAGTAAATTCATCCATCAATAAAAGGCACTGATACCGCAGTTCCTTATTGCTTTGAGGAAGTTCTTTGGTATTAAGGTTAATCAGTTGGCTAAAGAATAGATTAATGATTAATCGGGCTTCAGCCAGTTTGTTTGGTTGGATACCGATATAGATAGTCATCTTTTGTTTGCGTACATCGGTAAGCAGAAAATCATCCGCACTGGTTGCCGCATCTACAATAGGGTTCAACCAAGGAAGTAGCGGTTCCTTGAAAGTAGCCATAATATTGCCGAAAGTTTCTTCAGGTTGTCCGAGTATTCCGGCAAAAGCAGATTTACACTGTTTGCTGACAAAAGGAGCCTCTGATATTTCCCGAAAATAATCCCGCAAATCCCTGCCGTCTCCGTTTGACAAACGATATAAAGCGCCTATCGAACAAAGAGTAGAACCGTCCTGGTTGCGTTTATCCAAGAGAAATAAAGCAAGTGCCATAAAAACATTTTGAGCCTGATTGAGCCAGAATCTGTCTTTCGGATTTTCTCCCGTCGGATAAAGCATGTTGGCGATACTGGATAGGTCCGAAATCCGAAAATTCGGATCTTCAGAAACATAGCTCAAAGGGTTCCAACGGTGTGTACATTGGTCTTCGGCAAAAGGATTAAACAAGTATACTTTTTGCCCATGCTTTTCACGAAAGCCGCTGGTTAAGTCAAAGTTTTCCTGTTTAATGTCCAGTACAACCATAGAACCCTGATAACTAAGCAAGTTAGGAATAACGATGCCCACTCCCTTGCCTGAGCGGGTAGGAGCAGCCAATAAAGCAAATTGCTGCCCACTATAGAAAAGATACTGATTACCTTGCTTACCGACAACAATTGAATTTTCAGTAGATTTGAAGAAACCGGCCTTCTGCAATTCAGATGATTTGGCGAATCTAGCTTTACCGTATAAGTTTTCTTCTTTGCGCACTAAAAGCACTGCCGCGAAGAAAATCAACAGCAGGAGCGGGGCTAAGAAACCTATAAATGCGGATATTTTGATTTTTGTTCCATGGACAGGATGGTCGCCATAGTGATACAGATACTGAAATATGGTCGTAAATTCGGTACTTTGGTGGGAATGCACCCATGTCAGCAATATCCAGCCGGATAAATAAATACCTGCGAAGAGTGCGACCAGCAGTCCCAGTAATACTAAAAATATTTTATGTTTTAAAGAAATCATAATGTTAGATAAATTTGAGAGGTCAAGACAAGATGTTAAAAGACGTTGTTTTCATTTGAATCGAAACGTTCGTCATTTTATCAAAAATATCTCAGCCATATATATAATTTAAGGATTGTACAGTGTGAGAAAAGCTGACAAAGGGGTTGTATTTTTCGTAATGGTTGTTTCCCGTTATAAAAAGGCCGTCTGAAAAATCTCTTTCAGACGGCCTCAAGTTCAATCGAAGAAGCCGGTAATCAGTTCTTTTTTCTCATACACTAAATTAACTTCGTCTTTTTTAACTAATTTTTCATAACCGTATTTATCTACTCTTTTAAAGTTTAATTTATCCATAAGGGTAAGGTTATTGTTTCCATCTAGGAGATATTCGTTCTCACTTGCCCACTTAATCCAAAATTCATATCCTTGATATAGGGCATAAGTGCTTATTTCATAGACTTCCTCGATTTCGGAAGGGGAAACAGTTTTAGTTAATATAGGGATAGTATGATTTCTTTCGGGCCTATATTCTTTAAAACCATTAGATAAATCTTTCACATCATTAGAAATGAGTTCGGCCATTTCTTCTGATAAAAATATTCTATATTCTTTTCTGTTATAAATGGCATAGGTATCATTTCTCATTATTTATTTCCTTATAAAAATTTTCAGCAGGTATAAATCTTTTTTCTATTTTATCGAATACGGCACCCTTTTGTCTTTTCCCTTTCACTATTACCTAAATAACAGAACCGTGTTCAGGATATTGATTTTTAGCATTAACTTCAAATTTGGGCAGGATTTCATCGGAACGGCAGGCTATGAATCTGTTTAACGTAATTGTTTATCGTCTGCTTCAGACCGTAAGTAAGTCGCATAAACTATAAAGGCCGTCTGAAAGATATTTTTCAGACGGCCTCAAGTTTAATCGAAGAAGTCGGTAATCAGTTCTTTTTTCTCATACACCAAATCGACTTCATCCTTGGGAACGGTTTTTTCGTATCCGAATTTGTCGATACGGGTAAAATTGAATTTTTCGACTAAAGGACTGTAATCGGATACCAAAACGTAATTTTCACCGTCGTCGTAGGTAATATGAAATTCGAAACCGTGATAAAGACAGAAGGTGCTGATTTCGTAAACGTCTCCTATTTCGGAAGGGGAGACCATTTTAAAGAAAATTCTAGGATTTAAATTTTTCTCAGGTTTGTATTCAATAAAACCTTTATTTAAATCTTTTTCATCATTTGATATGATCTCATAATGATTTTCTATCCTAGCTATACGATATTCTTTTCCATAATATATAGTATATATTCCTGATTTAATACTCATTTAATTATCCTTCATTTAATACTTTGGAAAGGAACAAATTTCCCTTCTTTGCTATCGAACATCAACATTTCTCTTTTAATGCCATTTTCTATTACAGAAATTGTCGACCCATGTTCGGGATAGCGTTCCTGTTTATATGGGATTTTGTATTCGGGCAGAATCTCATCCGAGCGGCAGGCTGTGAAACCGTTTAACGTACAAGGAAGGTTATCCGTATGTTGTCCTCCGAAACGCTCCCCTCTCGGAATATCTATATGATTTTTTGTGCCGGTTAGCCTGCCTTCGAATATCAAATAACGGTCCTGCCCGTCGGCCAATGCCTGCGTAAATCTCGAACCTTCGTAATCCAAAGCAAAATTATCTATCGTCTGCTTCAGATTATGTCCGCTCAGGTGTGCCGTATCCGACTGTCGGGCGATAAAACCGCCGATTTGGTTATTTCTGCCGCTGGCAAATCCTTCCAGATATTCGTAGGGCATGACTTTGGTAACCGTCGTCTTATCGTCGATCATCGGCACATCATCCCGTATGCGCTTCATCTGCCCGATCTGTTCCTGCGTCATGTCGTCCATATGGGTGCGGGTCAGGGCCTTAAAGTCTTCGAACGACATATTCTCCCGCGCCAGCGACTCGGCCAGATTTTTATAGACAAAGCTGTCGGGAGACAGGTTTTTATCTTTTCCCCAATCGCCTATGTTCTGCAAGTTCTCTCGATAGAATTCCGCCTTGGCGCGGGCGGCGGTTTCTTCGGCGGCGTGCAGGGCCTTGCGGCGTAAAGCCATCCCGCCTTTGACCAGTCCCGCCCCACCCACAAGCAACGTGGCCGCATCGGTCAGCGGTTTGCTTTCTTCCACCGTTCGGTTCAGATCGGCATTGCCCACTGCTTCAGCCCAGCGCTCCGCACCGGCTTTCATGCTGTCCAAGCCGTCTGAAAGGTCGGTTTTCAGTTTGGCGGGATTGTTGATGTATTCCTGTGCGGAATCTTTGGTATGTTCCCATACCCGCGATAGGGTTTCCAATTGCGCGTCGGAACGCTCTTTGGCCATCCGGGCGTCGTCTTCGCTGCCTGTGCCTATGTCTATGTCTAGGTGTTCGTAAGCGAAGAGGGAGGCTTTGTCGTAGGCGAGCGACGCGCCTTCCTTGGCTAGATTGCCTGCTCCGGTAATGCCTTCCCCGACGGATTCCGCTACACCCAAGGCCGCCCCGCCGACGGCGGTCGCTCCCTGCTTGAAGGTGCGGGTAATTTCGGAATCGTCCGCTTCGATTTTTAAGGCATCCGCTAACGGTCTTTTGACATATTCTTCATAACCGTTGCGGACGGGTGAGGTAAGGTTTTCTTCCAACCAGTCGCCGCTTTTGCCGATAAGATTTTTTTCCTGCGTGATGCCGGACGGTGTTGCCGGATGGCCTTCCGTTTTTCCTGTGGGTGGATCGATCGCCTCTGCACTTTCGATGGTCATTTTATATCTCTGACCATCTATTACCACTTCCTCAACCCTCTGCTGGATAGGCTGCGGTTGTTCTTCTTTTCGGGAATGTTCGGGAAAGGGGACTTTGAACATGAAATGTTCGTTTACCCATCCGGCGATGTGCCGGTTGTCGTTGCTGACGAACATGCCGGTGATGTGGGGATCGGGACTTCGCGTTGCCGAAGCGGCGGCATGGGCGATTTGGTTTTTGAGTTCGAGCTGTTCGGGGCCTGAATAGCGGTTGAATATTTGGGCGACTTCGCTGTTTTTCCTGCTTTGGGCGTCTATGTCGTTGTAAAGCTGACCGACCCGTTGCTCGTGAGACATTTCCTGCTGCTGCGGCTGGTTTTGCTCAAGGTCCCGGTTACGGGAATGGCCTAAGTCCATTGGTAATCCTTATGTGAAAAATTATCTAAGTTACTGTTTTTTCTAAATCGTCAGGACATTGGAGTATAAAACCTACGGGTTCGTAAGCCAAGTAAACTTTCTCAAACGGTTGTGATTTATTGAATAAAAGATCAGATTAAAATCTGTTTGAGGCGGTACAGCGCATCCAAGGCTTCGCGCGGTGTGAGGTTGTCGGGCTGGATCTGCGCCAAGGCTTCGACTAAGGCATCTGCTGGCGGATTGTCGGTACACTCAATCTTTTCCTCCTCTACCCTATTTTCAGACGGCATCATGCTGAAGATGTCCAACTGCGGGCGGACGGCGGCGGCTTGGGCTTCGAGTTCGTCCAGATGTTTTTGGGCGGCTTTGAGGGCGCGGTTGGGCAGGCCGGCGAGTTTGGCGACGGCGATGCCGTAGCTTTTGCTGGCGGGGCCGGGTTCGATGTGGTGGAGGAAGACGATGTCTTGTCCTTGTTCGAGCGCGGAAAGGTGCATGTTGACTGCCGTTGCGTGGGCTTCGGGCAGTTTGGTCAGTTCGAAATAGTGGGTGGCGAAAAGGCTGAAGGATTTGTTTTTTTGCAGCAGGTGTTCGGCGATGGCGTGCGCGAGGGCGAGGCCGTCGAAGGTGGAGGTGCCGCGTCCGACTTCGTCCATGAGGACGAGGGATTGGTCGGTGGCATGGTGGAGGATGTAGGCGGTTTCGCTCATTTCGACCATGAAGGTGGAGCGGTTGGAGGCGAGGTCGTCGGATGCGCCGATGCGGGTGAAGATTTGGTCGATGGGTCCGATTTGGGCGGCATCGGCGGGGACGAAGCTGCCGGTGTGCGCCATGAGGACGATGTGGGCGACTTGGCGCATGTAGGTGGATTTGCCGCCCATGTTGGGGCCGGTCAGGAGCATGAGGCGGTGTTTGTGGTCGAGGCGGGTGTGATTGGCGGTGAAGTGGCGCACTTGTTGCTCGACGACGGGATGGCGGCCGTTTTCGATATGGATGACGGGGTAGTCGGCGAACTCGGGGCAGACAAAGCCGCGTTCGGCGGCGGTGGCGGCGAAGGTGGAGAGTACGTCGAGGGCGGCGGCGGCTTTGGCTGCTTTTTGAAGCTGGGGCAGGGTCGTCTGAATGTCTTTGAGGAGGGCTTCAAACAGGCGTTTTTCCAGTGCCAATGCTTGCTCTTGCGCGGTCAGGACTTTGTCTTCGAAGGTTTTGAGTTCGGGGGTGATGAAGCGTTCGGCGTTTTTCAGGGTCTGGCGGCGCTGGTAGTCAGCGGGGGCTTGTTCGGCTTGGACTTTGGATAGCTCGATGTAGAAGCCGTGGACGCGGTTGAACTCGACTTTGAGGGTGGAGAGGCCGGTGCGTTCGCGTTCGCGCGCTTCGAGGTCGAGCAGGAATTCGTCGCCGTGGTTTTGGATGTGGCGCAGTTCGTCGAGTTCTGCGCAATAGCCTTGGTTGATGACGCCGCCGTCTTTGAGCCAGACGGCGGGTTCGGGCATCACGGCAGCTTTGAGGGTTTCGGCGACGGGCAGGGTTTCGGGGAAAACGGCTTTGAGGGTTTCCAACAGGCTGCTGCCTGAAGCGGACAATTCGATTTCGGACAGGGCAAACAGGCTGTCGCGCAGGGCGGCGAGGTCGCGCGGGCGGGCGTTGCCGACAGCGATGCGGGCGGCGATGCGTTCGATGTCTGCGATGTTTTTCAGACGACCTTGCAGGGTTTCGTATTGCGAACCCAGCGCGGCGACAGCTTCTTGGCGGGCGCGGATGTGGGCGCGGCTGCGTAAGGGGTGGTGCAGCCAGAGTGCCAAGAGGCGGCTGCCCATGTGGGTGGCGCAGCCGTCGAGTATGGAAAACAGAGTCGGCGATTTTTTGCCGGAGAGGGTTTGCGTGATTTCGAGATTGCGGCGCGTGGCGGCGTCCATGCCGATATATTGGCTGTCGGTTTCGAGCGAAATGCCGTCGAGGTGTTGCGGCATCAGGTTTTGCGTCAGGCGGATGTAGTTCAACAGCGCGCCCGCCGCGCCGACGGCGGCTTCGTGTTCCTTGCCATCCAAACCGAAGCCGTGCAGGTCTTGGCAGCCGAAATATTCGGTCAACAACTTCGCGCCCGCGTCGGCGGCAAACTGCCATGAGTTCAGGCGCGTAATGTTGGCAGAGGTCGTCTGAAAACCATTAGGCAGGCTTTTGCCTTCGGGCAACAGGATTTCCGCCGCCTGCAAACGCGCCAGCTCGTCGGCGAGTTTGTCCGCCGTCGTCAGCTTGGTTTTGAATTCGCCGCTTTGCAAAGATGCCCACGCGATGGCGATGTGTTTTTTATCCGCGTTCACCGCCGCGATGCGGTTGGTTTCCTTGTCTTCCAAAAACGCCGCGTCGGTCAGCGTGCCGGGCGTAACGATGCGCACGACTTTGCGCTCCACCGGCCCTTTGCCCGCGCCGACTTCGCCCACCTGCTCGCACACCGCCACGCTTTTGCCCATCTTCACCAGCCGCGCCAGATACTGCTCCGCCGCGTGAAACGGCACGCCCGCCATCTTAATCGGCACGCCGTCCATCTGCCCGCGCGTGGTCAGGGTGATGTCCAACAGCTTCGCCGCTTCCACCGCGTCATCCAAAAACAGCTCGTAAAAATCGCCCATGCGGTAAAACACCAGCTTGTCGGCGTGCTGCGATTTGATGGCGAGATACTGCTGCATCATCGGGGAAACGGCGGATTTGCTCATGGGAATGCCTGCGTCTGAAAAGATTTCATTGTAGCAAAAGGCCGTCTGAAACAAAATTCAGACGGCCTTCCATTGTAAGACGGCGGATTCAGGCATTTTGTGAAACGATATGTTACGTCGCACTGCGGGAATGGGATGTTGATGTCGGCCGCGCGCAATTTTTTGACAACCTGCCCGTTCAAATCGCATTGACCTGCGCGCGCCAGAGCGGCAGCGAGGATTGGTTAACGATGCTGTTGAGCAGCATGATTTTTTCGTCGGCATAGGTGTGCAGAAAAGTTGCGGCCGGCGAGGCGGTGGAAATCGAAACTGTTGAAATTTATGGTTGGTTCTGAACGGACGTTTGGAAGCTTTTGCCGTGATAAGGCCGTCTGAAACGGCATTTCGGTTTCAGACGGCCTTTTTTGACGGGCGGGGACAACGGTTTAACGGTTTTCCGCTGCGTGCGGGGCGGCTATTTTAACACCGTCCGCGTCCAGCGGCTAAGCCACTGTTTCTGCTTGGCGTCGATGTCGGCACGGCCCGGTGAATCGTTATGCTGCGGGGCTTGGGCAAACTCGAACACTTTGGGCAGCGGCGTGTTTTTCACTGCGGGATAGACCCACATTTCGGTCGGCAGGGCTTTTTGCACTTCGCCGCTTTGCAGCCATTGCACCAGTTTTGCCGCCAGCACCGGCTGTTTCGCACCTTTCAATACCGCCGCGCCTTCGACTTGGCGGAACACGCCGCCTTTGAGGAAGAGGTTACCGGTCGGCGGCACGCTGAATTTACCTTTGGAAAAATGCACTTCGGCCGCAGGGCTGGTGGCGTAGCTGACGACGAGGGGATATGCGCCGCCGTTGCGGGTGAAATCGGTGTAATACGCCTCACTCCAGCCGTTGGCGACTTTCACGCCGTTCTGCCGCATTTGCGCCCACCATTTGAACGCCGCCTCTTCGCCCATGCCGCCGATATTGGCCAGCAGGAAGGTCAGGCCGGTGCTGGATGTGGCCGGATTGGGCACGACCAGCAGGTCTTTATATTCGGGTTTGGCCAAATCCTGCATGGTTTTGGGCAGCGGCAGTTTGTGTTTCTCAAACCATTCTTTGTCGTAATTGAGCGCGACATAGGCGTAATCCACCGCCAACGCCACCGGCATGGAGGCCGAAACGGGCGCGGATTCGGGTTGCCGCTCCGCCAAAATACCGGCCTGCCGCGCCTTGCCGATGTTGGCATTGTCCAAACCGTATACCGCATCGGCAATCGGATTGGCCTTGCTTAAAATCAGCTTGTTGAGCATTTCGTTGCCGCTGCCCGCCGTGATGACCGAAACCTTGGCGTCGTTGGCTTTTTCGAATCGGGCGATGGTTTCCTTGGGCAGTTTGAACGTTTTGTGCACCGCGAGGCGGACCTCCGCCTGCCCCCACGCATTCAGGCAGAGCGCCAGTGCGGCGATGCCGGAGAAGACGTGCAGTTTCATTATTTCTTCCTTTCTTATTGTGTAGATAAGGCAGCCATCATACCATACCGCCTCTGCCGTTTTTAATCCGGAATTAACGATGAACGAAACCGTTTGGCTGTTCGACCTCGACAACACGCTGCACAACGCCGATGCGGGCATTTTCTACCTCATCAACCGCCGCATGACCGAATATCTGGCAGGCCGTCTGAACCTGCCCGAAGAAGAAGCCTCGCGCCTCAGGCAGGATTACTGGCACCGCTACGGCGCCACGCTGGCCGGACTGCAAATCCACCATCCTGAAATCGATGTCGGCGACTTTCTGCGCCAATCCCACCCCCTTGATGAAATTTTAGCCAAACTCACGCCGATTGAAGGCACCGAAGAAACTTTAGGCCGTCTGAAAGGTCGAAAAACAGTATTCTCGAATGGTCCGTCGTTTTACGTCCGCGCCGTCGTCAACGCCCTCGGGTTGGAAAAATATTTCGACCTGCTGGCGGGCACCGAAGACTTCGGCCTGCTTTACAAACCCGACCGGCGCGCCTATCTGAATGTCTGTCGCCTGCTGGCAACACATCCCGCCGCCTGCATCATGGTGGACGACAGCGCCGACAACCTGCACGCCGCCAAAATGCTGGGTATGCGGACCGTATGGTTCGGCCGGCACGCGCATCCGCTGCCTTTTACCGACGCCGCCGTTTCCAACATGGCCGCGCTGGCAGAGTGGGGCGGCAATGTCGGGCCGTAAGGCATCGGAAACGGGGCCGCCACTATGAATCGATACGCAAATTCATTACAATTTGAATATTATCTGTTTAAGGAAACCGAAAATGCGCTATTTAGCAATGATTCTGGCCGCTGCCGCGCTGGCAGGCTGCACATGGGAGACCTACCAAAATGCCGACGGCCACACCTCACTGCGGCAGAAATACGAAAAAGGCACGCGCGTCTATTATCAGGACGGCACCTACTCCCGCAACATGCGCTATAACCAGTTCCGCCCCGAACAACATGCCATTCGGCCTGCGATGAACGCCGAACGGGATGTACGCGGTACAAACTGGCAAAAACCCCAAAAACAAAACGAAACAACCGCCGAATAACACTGCGTAGACGCAACCGTAACGCCGTCTGAAACCCGTTTTCAGACGGCCTCTGTCCATCTAGCGAATTCCATCAGCCGAAAGAATCCCCATGTCCACAACACCCCTCAACATCGTCATCCTCGCCGCCGGCAAAGGCACGCGCATGTATTCCAAAATGCCCAAAGTGCTGCACCGTGTCGGCGGCAGGCCCATGGTCGAGCGCGTTATCGACACCGCCGCCGCCCTGAATCCCCAAAACATCTGCGTCGTCATCGGACACGGCAAAGACCAAGTTTTAGACACCGTCAAACGCAACGTCGTCTGGGTCGAACAAACCGAACAGCTCGGCACCGGCCACGCCGTCAAAACCGCCCTGCCCCACCTCGCCGCCGAAGGCCGCACGCTGGTGCTGTACGGCGACGTTCCCCTGATTGACACCGCCACCCTCGAAACCCTGCTCGAAGCCGCCGGCAGCGAAGTCGGACTGTTGACCGACGTTCCCGCCGACCCGACAGGCTTGGGCCGCATCATCCGCGACAGCCAAGGCAGCGTAACCGCCATCGTCGAAGAAAAAGACGCCGACGCCGCCCAAAAAGCCGTCCGCGAAATCAACACAGGCATCCTCGTCCTGCCCAACGCCAAACTCGAAAACTGGCTGAACAGCCTCTCCAGCAACAACGCCCAAGGCGAATACTACCTGACCGACCTCATCGCCAAAGCCGTTGCCGACGGCATCAAAGTCCATCCCGTCCAAGTGCGCGCCTCCCACCTCGCCGCCGGCGTAAATAACAAACTCCAGCTCGCCGAACTCGAACGCATCTTCCAAACCGAACAGGCGCAAGCCTTGCTCAAAGCAGGCGTTACCCTGCGCGACCCCGCCCGCTTCGATTTAAGGGGTCGTCTGAAACACGGACAAGACGTCGTGATTGACGTCAACGTCGTCCTCGAAGGCGACATCGAAATCGGCGACAACGTCGAAATCGGCGCAAACTGCGTCATCAAAAACGCCAAAATCGGCGCAAACAGCAAAATCGCCCCCTTCTCCCACTTCGAAGACTGCGAAATCGGACAAAACAACCAAATCGGCCCTTACGCCCGCCTGCGTCCGCAAGCCCGCCTTTCAGACGACGTACACGTCGGCAACTTCGTCGAAATCAAAAACGCCGCCATCGGCAAAGGCACCAAAGCCAACCACCTCACCTACATCGGCGACGCCGAAGTCGGCAGCAAAACCAACTTCGGCGCAGGCACGATTATTGCCAACTACGACGGCGTGAACAAATACAAAACCGTCATCGGCGACGAAGTCCGCATCGGTTCCAACTGCGTCCTAGTCGCGCCCGTTACCCTCGGCAACAAAGTCACGACAGGCGCAGGCAGCACGATTACCCGCAACGTCGAAGACAACAAACTCGCCCTCGCCCGCGCCCGCCAAACGGTGATCGAAGGCTGGGTGCGTCCGGAAAAAGGGGATAAGAAATAAAGTCAACTGGTTTCTATCTTTTTTCAGACGGCCTTCAAAACCAAAAGGCCGTCTGAAAGCCACAGATTCTCTTAGGAAAAATAATGGAAGAACATAATAATATAGAAAGAGCCCGTAATTTGGTGATTGAAACGTCTAGGCTAATGGTTGCATATAAAGAAAATAGCGAAAAAATTGTTAATGGTGTGCAACATGAATTA
Organism: Neisseria oralis; assembly: GCF_045062685.1. Taxonomy (NCBI): domain Bacteria; kingdom Pseudomonadati; phylum Pseudomonadota; class Betaproteobacteria; order Neisseriales; family Neisseriaceae; genus Neisseria; species Neisseria oralis. Next base: position 11,308 of record NZ_JBJGEB010000009.1, on the reverse strand, counting down.
GATAGATCTTTGGCTGAACAACGTCATATGATTATCCAAATGCTCAGAGAAGAAATAACAAATGAAATTTCTCAAACTGTCCATAGTTATGTGGAAGATATGGAGGAAGCCCGTAATCGAATGAGAGAACAAGTCAGAGAATTTAACAGTTATCTGCATAAGGTACAACAGGAGAATAATAAAATTTCTTCCCGTTCTGTATTGATTACATCGCTAACATTAGCAACGTTGGTTGTTGGCGGAATTGCATTGTTCTGGTTTTATTCGAGTGTTATTCAGAGTAAGAAGCTCGATGCAGATATGATTACACGGATTAATCGGGCGGATATTGTCCGTTGCGAAAACGAATTATGCGCAAGGACAAGTAAGGCTGGAGAAAATGGTTACAGAGTAATTCAGAAACGATACTAGTAATATTTGGAGGGTAAATAATGAAAAAACTTATCGCAATATTTTTATTAATTCCTTTGGCAGCATTTTCTAATGCTCGCCCATTATCTTTTTCAGGGACTTGGTTATATACGGATCAGGTTGGAGATACCGTTGGAGGGAAAGAATTGGTCCTTAAACAAACGGGTAATTTAGTTACAGGGATATGGAATGAGGGAATTTCGACAGGTAGCGGGGGAAGTGGAAAACTAAAAGGATATGTGAAGGGAAATAAACTATTTTTAAATTATTGTTCTGATGAAGGAAATAATTGGTATAAATCTTGTCCTGAATATGAAAATGACGGAAGTTATTTTATTAAAAAAAATAATAAAATTATTGAATATGATATGACAGATAATAAATTATATAAAAAAGGCAATGAGTTTATTTTAACTAAATAAGGAGTATGAAATGGTAGATTCAACCAACATATAATTACCTTTGAAAAGTACAGGAAGGAGATAATAAAATTTCTTCCCGGTCTGTATGGGTTACATTACTAACATTGGCGACCTTAGTTATCGGGGGAACTGCATTGGGTTGGTTTTATCGAGTGTTATTCAGAGTGAGAAGCTCGATGCAGATATGGTTACACGGATTAGCCAAGCAGATATTGTCCGTTGTGGAAACGACTTATACGCGAGGGCAAATAAGGCTGGAGAGAATGGGTATAGAGTTATTAAAAAACGATGATAACTTATTTGAGCTAAATAAATAGTGAGGATTTTAAACGTGGTAAAGTATTTCTTATATGGATTTTCAAGTTTTTTATTTTTAACAAATGCTTATGCCGGAAGTCAGCCTGAAAGTCTTGCCAAAATAATTTATGAAAAAGAAATAGATTTAAATCAAGATAGAATAAAGGATAAATTAGTTATTGAGGAAAACACGGAAGGTAAAAGAAATTTAAAAATCCTTGTTGAAGATTCTAAAAAACAGTGGAATACAGTTATTGAAAACCGTAATATGGTTTTATGCAAAGACTGTGGAGGAGTGAGTACAGGAGATCCTTTGGTTTCGGTTGAAGCAAAAAGAAATGTGTTTGAAATCACACAAGAAGGAGGAAGTCGTGAAAGATGGACTTCTGTATATAGATTTCAATATTCACCTAAATTAAGTACATGGATTTTGAGAAAAGCGAGATTGAACGTGTATGATACGGTAACTGGCAAGAATGAGATAAGAAGGAAAAGTATAAATAGTTCAAAACCAGTAAAACTTCAAGATTTCAATTATGATGAATTTTTTTATAATTAAGTAGAGCGAGTCTATATGAATAATAATACGAAATTGATGCATGAGGAAAAAATCCTTCAAGAGGCTATGTCGAATGGAATTTCTTCGAGAAAAGAACTGGCCAATCTTCTTGCTCAGGTTGCTCATGAATCTGACAATTTTAGTACTATGGAAGAAAATTTAAATTATTCTGCTAAAAGATTAGCTCAATTATGGCCCAAAAGATATGCAGATGGAAACCATAATCCAAATGAAAAAGCTCTGAAAATTGCTAAAAACCCTGAAAAAATTGCTAATGATGTGTACTCCAATAGAATGGGAAATGGTAATTCTAATTCGGGAGATGGTTACCGTTATCGAGGTAGAGGATATATTCAATTAACTGGGCGCAGTAATTATGAAATGGCTACGAAAGAATTGCAGATCGATCTAATTAATAAACCAGAATTAGCCGCAACTTCAGAAGTTGCGGCTAAAATAGCTATTTTATATTGGGAAAAAAGAGTTCCGGATTCTCACAAAGAGAATGTACGACAAGCTACAAAATATATTAATGGCGGTTTAAATGGTTTGGCAGATAGACAAAATAAGTATGATGAGTATTATCAAAAACTAACTCCTGAATATTTAGATAAAATTCAAAAAGGGCAGCAACATTCATCAAACGCACAATACGATGATTTTAGTACTTTAGTTAACAACCTGATCAATGATACAGACGGTTCGTTTACCAAACAGTTGTTAGCAGACAATAAAGATATCGTTGATGCTTTTGATGCCAAAGTTCAGGAGAAAATAAAGCAAGAAGAACAACAAACTATTACCCAAGAAGCACAACGGGAAGTAGTTGAGAAAAGTTTTGGTGGCCGTTCTTTTAGTTAGTAATGGCACCGAAAAACTTGAAACAATACCCCGTACCGTCTGAAAGTCAGCGTTGCGGATTTTACCAACGGGGCTACCGCCCCATATTGATACTAAGGAACTTATATGTGCGGTATCGTCGGCGCCATCCGCGCCAATCACAATGTAGTCGATTTTCTGACCGACGGTCTCAAACGCCTTGAATATCGGGGCTATGACTCGTCGGGTATCGCCGTGAATACCGACGGCAAAATCAAACGCGTGCGCCGCGTCGGCCGCGTGCAGCTGATGGAAGACGCCGCACGCGAAAAAGGCGTGTTCGGACACATCGGCATCGGCCATACCCGCTGGGCGACCCACGGCGGCGTAACCGAACCCAACGCCCACCCCCACATCTCCGGCGGCATGATTGCCGTCGTCCACAACGGCATCATCGAAAACTTCGAAGCCGAACGCGAACGCCTCCAATCCTTGGGCTACACCTTCGAATCGCAAACCGACACCGAAGTCATCGCCCACAGCGTCAATCACGAATACACCCAAAACGGCGGCAAACTGTTTGAAGCCGTCCGCGCAGCCACCGCCCGTTTCCACGGCGCATACGCCATCGCCGTGATGGCGCAGGACAAACCCGAAGAAATGGTGGTCGCACGCATGGGCTGCCCGCTGCTGGTGGCATTGGGCGATCAAGAAACTTTCATCGCCTCCGACGTATCCGCCGTCATCGCCTTTACCCGCCGTATCGCCTATTTGGAAGACGGCGACATTGCCCTTCTAAGCGCGAACGGCATCGACAAACTCATTGACAAAACCGGTGCTGAAACCCAGCGCACCGTCAAAGTATCCGAACTGTCGCTCGCTTCGCTGGAATTGGGCCCATACAGCCACTTCATGCAGAAAGAAATCCATGAACAACCGCGCGCCATCGCCGATACCGCCGAAGTTTTCCTTGACGGCGGCTTCGAACCCGAAAACTTCGGCGCGAACGCACGCGAAGTGTTCGACGACATCCGCAGCATCAAAATCCTCGCCTGTGGCACGTCCTACTACGCCGCGCTGACCGCCAAATACTGGCTCGAATCCATCGCCAAAATGCCGACCGACGTGGAAATCGCCAGCGAATACCGTTACCGCGACGTGATTGCCGATCCCGAACAGCTCGTCATCACCATCTCCCAATCCGGCGAAACCTTGGACACGATGGAAGCCCTGAAATACGCGAAATCCTTAGGGCACAAACACAGTCTTTCCGTCTGCAACGTCATGGAATCCGCCTTGCCGCGCGAAAGCGAATTGGTGCTGTACACCCGCGCCGGTGCAGAAATCGGCGTCGCCTCTACCAAAGCGTTCACCACGCAACTGGTCGTCCTCTTCGGCTTGGCGGTTACCTTGGGCAAACAGCGCGGCTTAATATCCGAAGAACAAGCGCACGCCTATATCGAAGAATTGCGCCAACTGCCCGGCAGTGTACAACACGCCCTTAACCTCGAGCCTCAGATTGCCGCCTGGGCGCAGAAATTCGCCAAGAAAAACAGCGCACTCTTCCTTGGACGCGGCATCCATTTCCCGATTGCCCTCGAAGGCGCGTTGAAACTGAAAGAAATCACCTATATCCATGCCGAAGCCTATCCCGCAGGTGAGTTGAAACACGGCCCGCTGGCATTGGTGGACGAAAACATGCCCGTTGTCGTCATCGCCCCCAACGACAGTCTCTTAGACAAAGTCAAAGCCAATATGCAGGAAGTCGGCGCGCGCGGCGGCGAACTCTTCGTTTTCGCCGACCTGGACAGCAATTTCAACGCCACCGATGCCGTGCACGTCATCCGCGCCCCGCGCCACGTCGGCGTACTCTCGCCGATCGTGCATACCATCCCCGTGCAGCTCCTCTCCTACCACACCGCCCTCGCACGCGGCACGGATGTGGACAAACCGCGTAACCTAGCGAAATCCGTTACAGTTGAATAGTAGGATTAACTGAGTAAAAAGGCCGTCTGAAAACCTGATACGAGATTTTCAGACGGCTTTATTTTTGCATTTAAGTTTATTTGGCATGGTGTTTGTTAACGTATTGTCTTTTAGCAATTCGATACCGTTCGTTGTGGTTCTTCATCAAATTTGTTGCAATCCAGTTTGCATGTTCTTTTAGGGTTGACTATTTGTGGTTAGGAAACGAATTTAATATGAGAGACTCGTCTCTGATCAGCCTTCTTCCCGCTGCCAATGGGTTTTTTGGGCAAACACCAGTTTGTTGTCGGTGAATTTGACCGTATCCAAATCCAGCACCCACACGTCGCTTTTCATCGCGCGGGCGGCGGGGTGGGCTTTGTAGTAGAGGGAGAGGGCGGGTTTCTTGGCGGTTTCGTCTTCAAGCAGGCGGGCGCGGGCGGTGAATTGGATGCCGCTGATTTTGGTGATGCTGCCCGGCTGTCCGGCCACGGTACCGGCGATGTGCGGGTTTGCCGCCATCAGTCGGCCGTGTTTGGTCTTTTGCGAGGTCAATACTATCAGCCGTGCGGCGGGTTCGTCGAAAACGTAGAAGCAGCACGCGCTCCAGATGATTCCGTCCGCACAGGCGGCAATGCTGACGACGTGGTTGGTTTGGAAGAATTGGGTGATGTTGGCGGGAATCGGCTGCATGATTTTTCCAGTGCGGGCGGGTTGCTGCGCGGTTGTAAACAACGGCCTTCACTATAATGAATTGCCGCAACCGGTGCAAACCCGAATTCGGTATTCGGGCCGTCTGAAATGATGGTTTTTCAGACGGCCCCTACATGCCGTTTTGATGATGGTTTTGTATTAACTATTTGAAAATGAACAATTTGTTTTGATGTTTTGTAACCCGTTGTTACAAAGTTTGTCGGCAATCTGTTACAATCGCTGGAAATTCGGACGGCAGGATTTTGCCGGTAACAGGCAAAGCGGTTGAGGCCGTCTGGACGCAACCCATTCTGAAAGGTTATTTATGAACGGAAGTTTTACCGAATCGCTGCACTATTGGGTCAATAAAATCAACGGCCCGATGTGGGACGGCCTGATTTTCGTGCTGTTGGGCGTGGGGCTGTTTTTTACTTTGGCCACGGGATTCGTGCAGTTCCGCCTGTTCGGGCGAAGTATCCGTGAAATGCTCGGCGGGCGGAAGCAGGGCGACGACCCGCACGGGATTACGCCGTTTCAGGCTTTCGTTACCGGCTTGGCCAGCCGTGTGGGTGTGGGCAATATCGCCGGCGTGGCCATCGCCATCAGTGTCGGCGGGCCGGGCGCGGTGTTTTGGATGTGGCTGGTGGCCTTAATCGGCATGAGTTCGGCTTTCGCCGAGTCGTCGCTGGCGCAGCTTTTCAAAATCCGCGATTACGACGACCATCATTTCCGCGGCGGTCCAGCCTATTATATTACGCAGGGGTTGGGACAGCGTTGGTTGGGCATTCTGTTCGCCTTGAGCCTGATTTTCTGTTTCGGTTTCGTATATGAGTCGGTGCAGGCCAATTCGATTGTGGCGGCGATGGAAGTGGCTTGGGGTTGGGACAAACACGCCGTCGGCGTGGCGCTGATGATTCTGACCGCGCCGATTATTTTCGGCGGTATCCGCCGGGTGGCGCGCTGGTCGGAAATGATTGTGCCGGTGATGGCGACGCTGTACCTGCTGATGGCGCTGTATATCGTGGCAACCAATATCGGTATGGTGCCGAAAGTGTTTGATATGATTTTCAGCAATGCGTTCAAATTCGATGCGGCGGGCGGCGGGCTGCTCGGTGGCCTGATTTCGCAGACGATGGTGATGGGTATCAAGCGCGGCCTGTATTCCAACGAAGCGGGGCAGGGTTCTGCACCGAATGCGGCGGCGGCGGCGGAAGTGAAACACCCTGTTTCGCAGGGTATGATTCAGATGCTGGGTGTGTTTGTCGATACCATGATTGTTTGCTCGTGCACGGCGTTTATCGTGTTGATGTCGGACTTGCCCGCCGATTCGGGCTTGAGCGGCGTGCAGCTTACGCAGGCGGCGATTGTCAGCCATGTGGGCGGCTGGGGCGCGGATTTTCTGGCCGTGGTGCTGTTTATGTTTGCGTTTTCCACCATTATCGGCAACTATGCCTACGCCGAATCGAATGTGAAATTCATTAAAAGCCACTGGTTGATTTTGTCGCTGTTCCGCATGGGCGTGCTGGGCATGGTGTATTTCGGTGCGGTTAACAGCGTGCCGCTGGTGTGGGACATGGCCGATATGGCGATGGGTACGATGGCGTGGATCAACCTGATTGCCATCCTGCTGCTCTCGCCGCTGGTGTTCCTGCTGTTGAAAGACTACACGGCCAAGCTGAAGATGGGCAAAGACCCGCAGTTCAAATTGTCCGAGCACCCGGGGCTGAAACGCAAAATCAAATCGGACATCTGGTGATTTCAGACGGCCTCATCGGATGATAAGGAAGCCGCTTCTTTCGGGAAGCGGCTTTTTTGTTGCGTTACGGAGGCGGATATGGCGGCCCATCTGTTCAATGTCTACCGCTACAAACGGAGGCCGTCTGAAAAACACCGATACAGGTTTTGCAGGTGTTTTCAGACGGCCTCTCTTGGGTTTGACCGTTTAACGGATGACTGTCAAACCGTTATTTTTTGCTCAGGGAGTCGCGGATTTCGCGCAGCAGCAAAACTTCTTCGCTCGGTTCGGCCGGTGCTTCTTCCACCGGAACTTCTTTTTTCTTCAGCGAGTTCAACAGCTTGACTACCACGAAAATGGCGGCGGCGATAATCAGGAAACTGATGATGGTGTTGATGAACAGGCCGACGTTCAGAGTAACCGCACCGGCGGCTTTGGCAGCAGCCAGGGAGGCGTAGCCTGCTTCGGGCGCGGGCGTGCCGTCTTTCAGAGTGATAAACAGGTTGGAGAAGTCTACGCCGCCAATCAGGATACCGATAGGGGGCATGATGACGTCGTCGACCAGCGATTTTACGATGCCGCTGAACGCAGTGCCGACAACCATACCGACTGCCAAGTCAACCACGTTGCCGCGCATAATAAACTCTTTAAATTCAGATGCAATAGACATTATTTACACTCCTGTGTGTTTCGTTAGATAGGTTAAGGAAAAAGAAAGGCTGGCATCTTACTGTGTTTGAGGTTAAAAAAGTTTTGTAAAAGTTAAATTGTGTATTGCCAATCAAACCATGGCCTTTTAACCTGAAAAAAAGCCGTTTGAAATCAAGCGTTGCGTTTTCGCAGCATTTTTCAGACGGCCTTTGCGACAGTAAAAACGGCTTATTCTTCAACGCTTAGGGCGTTAATGCTGTATCCGCCGTCGACATAAGTGATTTCACCGGTGATGCCTGACGCTAAGTCAGACAGCAAAAATGCGGCGGCGTTCCCGACTTCTTCGATGGTTACGTTGCGGCCGAGCGGGTTTTGCCGGGCGACGTGTCCCAGCAGTTTGCCGAAGTCGGCGATGCCGGATGCGGCCAGCGTTTTAATCGGACCGGCGGAAATGCCGTTGCAGCGGATGCCTTCGCGGCCCAGGCAGGCGGCGGTGAAGCGGATGCCGGCTTCCAGACTGGCTTTGGCCATGCCCATTACGTTGTAGTTCGGAATCGCGCGCACTGCGCCCAAATAGGTGAGGGCGACGATGGAACCGTTGCGGCCCTGCATCATCGGGCGCGCGGCTTTGGCCAGTGCGGGCAGGCTGTATGCGGAAATTTCGTGGGCGGTGTTGAAGGCTTCGCGGCTGATGCTGTCGAGAAAGTCGCCGCTCAGCGCTTCTTTAGGTGCAAAACCGATGGAGTGGACCAGACCGTCCAAACCGTCCCAGTGTTTGCCCAAATCGGCGAAAGTTTGGTTGATTTCGTCGTCGCTGGCGACGTCGCAGCGGAACACCAGTTCCGAACCGAGTTCGGCCGCCATTTTGCGTACGCGTTCTTCCAGTTTGTCCACAACGTAGGTAAAGGCCAAATCCGCGCCCTGATCGCGGCAGGCTTTGGCGATGCCGTAAGCGATGGAACGTTCGGAAATCATGCCCGTAATCAGAATTTTTTTGCCTTGCAGAAAGCCCATTGTCTTCATCCTTAATATGGTATTGCGGTTTGCAGGAAGCGCCGATTATAGCAAACGCGGCTGTTTCAGTATAGAAAACAATATTTAAACGAAAAACAGCCGTCTGCCGCACCTGGTTTTCAGACGGCCTCCGCGCCGTTTGGCGAAGCGTTTTTGAGTCGGCGGAAAACCATACCGGTACGCATTCCGCCGCCGTCTGCGCCATGCCCGACAGTGAGGCCGAAACGCCCAAATCCTCGCAGATAACGCCGGTTGCTGAAGAAAGCCGACTAATACGGCGGCGGAGCGGACGTGGCATAATCGTTTCTTCGGCTTCGGTGACGAGGCCGTCTGAAGGAAATCACGTTCGTATGTTTTCGCACTTTTTACAGTCAAACGCGTTATACTGAACATTTGATTATTCCGACTTTAAGCCTGTTTACAACTCCTGCGGCGGAGTGCCGACATGCTTTCAGACGGCCTTTGCCGGTATTCATATATAATAGTCAGTCCGCCGTATTACCGTATCGAAGAGAATGCTATGCCCGAACAAAACCGTATCCTTTGCCGCGAATTGAGCCTGCTCGCCTTCAACCGCCGCGTTTTGGCGCAGGCGCAAGATCCGTCCGTCCCCCTGTTGGAACGGTTGCGCTTTCTGTGCATCGTTTCATCGAATCTCGACGAATTTTTCGAAGTGCGTATGGCTTGGCTCAAACGAGAACAGAAACTGCGTCCGCACGAGCGTCTGGATAACGGCACCACGCCGTCTGAAACCATCGCTGCCGTCGCTGCCGAAGCGCACGCGCTGATACGGGAGCAGTACCAGTTGTTCAACGAAGTTTTGCAGCCCGAACTGGGCAAACAAGGCATCCATTTCTACCGCCGCCGCAATTGGACGCCCGGGCAGCAGAAATGGATCGAGCAGTATTTCGATGCCGAACTGCTGCCCATCCTTACCCCCATCGGGCTGGATCCGTCGCATCCCTTCCCGCGGCCCTTGAACAAATCCCTCAATTTCGCCGTCGAATTGGAAGGTACGGACGCATTCGGCCGCCCCTCCGGCATGGCGATTGTGCAAGCCCCACGCATCCTGCCGCGCGTCGTCCCTCTGCCCGCAGAATTGTGCGAAGGCGGCAGCGGCTTCGTCTTCCTCTCCTCCATCCTACACGCCCATGTCGGCAAACTCTTCCCCGGCATGGCGGTCAAAGGCTGCCACCAGTTCCGCCTCACCCGCGACAGCGACTTGACCGTCGATGAAGAAGACCTAAAAAACCTGCGTGCCGCCATCCAAAACGAATTGCACGACCGCGAATACGGCGACGGCGTGCGGCTTGAAGTTGCCGACACCTGTCCCGCCCATATCCACGACTTCCTGCTTGCCCAATTCAAACTCAACGAGTCAGAGTTGTATCAAGTCAAAGGCCCGGTCAACCTCGTGCGCCTCCATTCCGTTCCCGACTTGGTAGACCGCCCCGACCTGAAGTATCCGCCGCGTAGTGCAGGCCGTCTGAAAGCACTGCGCAAGAACGGTTCCATTTTCAAACTGGCCAAACAGTCCCCCATCCTGCTGCACCATCCGTACCAGTCCTTCGACCCCGTCGTCCAAATGATACGCGAAGCCGCCGCCGATCCCGACGTACTCGCCGTCAAAATGACCATTTACCGTACCGGCAGCAACTCCGAACTCGTCCGCGCCTTGATGAAAGCCGCCCTTGCCGGCAAACAAGTAACCGTCGTCGTCGAACTCATGGCGCGTTTTGACGAAGCCAACAACGTCAACTGGGCGCAACAGCTTGAAGACGCAGGTGCGCACGTCGTTTACGGCGTCTTCGGCTACAAAGTACATGCCAAAATGGCACTCGTCATCCGCCGCGAAGACGGTGCGCTCAAACGTTACGCCCATCTTGGCACCGGCAACTACCACCAAGGTACATCCCGCATCTATACCGACTTCGGCATCATCACCGCCGACAACCAAATCACCGCCGACGTGAATACTATCTTTATGGAAATTACAGGACTGGGTAAACCCGGGCGACTGAACAAACTCTACCAAAGCCCGTTTACCCTGCACCAAATGGTTATCGAACGCATCAGTCGAGAAACCGAACACGCCAAAGCAGGCAAACCCGCGCGCATTATCGCTAAAATGAACTCTCTTATTGAGCCGAGCGTCATCGAAGCCCTCTATCAAGCGAGTGCCGCAGGCGTGCAAATCGATCTCATCGTACGCGGCATGTGTACCTTGCGCCCCGGTGTCAAAGGCCTGTCCGAAAACATTCGCGTCCGCTCCATTATCGGCAGACAGCTCGAACATTCGCGCGTTTACTGCTTCCACAATAACGGCGCGGACGATACCTTCATCTCCAGTGCAGACTGGATGGGGCGCAATTTCTTCCGCCGCATCGAAGTCGCCACTCCGATAGAAACCCAAGCACTCAAAGAGCGCGTCATCAGTGAAGGGCTTGACATGGCATTACAAGATAATACCCATGCATGGTTGATGCAGCCGGATGGCACATACGAACGTTGCAGGCCGTCTGAAAACGAAAAACCCGTCGGTTTGCAGGACGGGCTATGGAAAATGTACGGACGTTAAACAAATAAAATAATTCAGGCCAACAATTAAAGGATTGTTGGATTCAATAAAATTTGTGTTGTGTTGGTATTTTGGCGGGAGGGAATAAAATATTTCTTTGAATAACAGTTATTTGCGGGGTGGGGTAAATTTTTGCGGTTGTTTGACTTGACTGGTGGGGTGTG